>CAZABK010000085.1:0-11852 GCA_964483355.1 uncultured Verrucomicrobiota bacterium
GTGTCTACCAATTTCACCACTCGCCCGACAAAATGGGCCGCCAATGTAGAGGGTGGGGAAAGGCGGCTCAAGTTCAAAAAAGGATAGGATGAGCGAATTTTAACCTTAAAGATCTGGAGGTTTGGTATGCGATTGCTCATATTTCACCACTCAGACTGGGAGGACGAAAGGAACGTCATGCCGCACAAGGAAATCAAAAAGTCGATTGCCGAACTGAAACACGAACTGGAAAGCACGCCGAAAGAGACCGGCCAGCTGGAAGAAAAGCTCGAGCATGCCAAAGAGGGTATTGAGCGCTATACCCCCGAAGCTCTTCAGGAGCTGGCGCAAACCCTCCAGCGCGAAGCGAAGGAATTTGAGGTCGAGCATCCGCGCATTACTGCTCTGATCAACAATGTGATGACCTCTCTCAGCAACCTTGGAATCTAACGGAGAATATTGAGTGACTAAAATCTGCTGTATCGGCGCCGGCTACGTCGGCGGACCCACCATGGCAATGATTGCCAAAAAGTGTCCTGACGTTCAGGTGACTGTGGTTGACATTAACGAAGCGCGCATCGCCGCCTGGCAGACTGACGAACTGCCGATCTATGAGCCCGGCCTGCTTGAAGTGGTGCAGGAAGCGCGTGGCCGCAATCTCTTTTTCTCCACCGATGTCGATCAGGGCATTCGCGATGCCGACATTGTTTTCGTGAGCGTCAACACGCCCACCAAGACCTTCGGCGAAGGCGCCGGCTGCGCGTCCGACCTGCAATACTGGGAGCTCTGCGCGCGTCGCATCAAGGAGGTCTCCACCTCCGATAAAATCATTGTCGAAAAGTCCACGCTGCCGGTGCGCACGGCCGAAGCGATGGAGCGCGTTCTGCATGCCGGCGACAACCCGGTCCACTTTGAAGTGCTCTCCAATCCCGAGTTTCTTGCGGAAGGCACCGCGATCACCGACCTCGAAAATCCCGACCGCGTCCTGATCGGCGGCCACGAAACCGAAACGGGGCAGAAGGCGGTTCAGGCGCTGGTTGATATTTATGCCAGCTGGATCCCGCGCGAAAAAATTCTGACCTCCAACCTGTGGTCGTCCGAACTGTCCAAGTTGACCGCCAATGCGTTCCTTGCCCAGCGCGTCAGCTCCATCAACGCCATCTCGGCACTGTGCGAGGCCACCGAAGCCGATGTCGGCGAAGTGGCGCATGCCATCGGCACCGACAGCCGCATCGGCCCGAAGTTCCTGAAGGCCTCCATCGGCTTCGGCGGTTCCTGCTTCAAGAAGGATATCCTCAACCTGGTTTATCTCTGCGAAAGCTACGGGCTTCAGGAGCCGGCCGATTATTGGCGCCAGGTGGTCATCATGAACGAATATCAGGAAACGCGCTTCGTGAAGACCATGCTCCACAACATGTTCAACACGATTGCCAACAAGCGCATTGCCGTGCTGGGCTTTGCCTTCAAGGCCGACACCGGCGACACGCGCGAGAGTCCGGCCATCAAGGTGTGCCGCGCGCTGGCCGCCGAACATGCCCAGCTGGTGGTGTCCGATCCGCAGGCGATGGAAAACGCCAAGCTTGAAATGCCCGAGCTGGCCGACCAGATCGAGTTTGAGGAAGATCCCTACAAGGCGGTCGCCGGTGCGCACGCCGTCGCCGTGCTTACCGACTGGAAGCTCTACAAGACGCTCGATTTCCAGCGCATCTATGATTCGATGCAGAAGCCGGCCTTCCTGTTTGACGGCCGCAATATGCTCGACCACGACGCGCTCTTTGACATGGGCTTCGAGGTTTACTCCATTGGCAAGGGGCTCAAGACTCACCTCAAATAATTTCCGGTCGTCCGGGAAAGCAAAGGGCTCCCGGTTTCGGGAGCCCTTTTTGGTTCTCGATAAAAACAGGCGACTTTTACGGGAAAAGTGCGCAATATTTCTTCCGCCTGCGGGTTCTATTATTTTGACAGGAGATTCTATGAAACATGGATTGATTGCAGCCGCCCTCGGGGTGGCTGGTTCGGTGTTGGCTTCGACCAACAATCTGCTCACCTGGGAGCAATGCATGGAGCAAGCCCGGGCCAACAGCCCGGAGTTGGTCTCGGCGCGGGCGGCGGTGCGCGAGCTGGAATATGGTGTGGCCTCGGCCGGCGCCGGATTCTTGCCGCAAGTCAGTGCGTCGGCCGGCTTCACGAAATCCGGTGAAGAGGGCGACTCCGGCTGGACCGAGAGCGACCGTACCTCGGCGAGCCTCAGTTTGAGCCAGGATCTCTTTTCCGGCGGTGCCAATACGGCCAAGCGCAAGCGTGCGCGGGCCCAGCTAGAGATTGGCCACGAGCAGTATCGCGAAACGCTGGCCAATGTGGAACTGCAGTTGCGCGAGGCTTTTGTTCAGACGGTCTATGCCCAGGAGCTGATCAAGCTGACGCAGAATATTGTCGAACGGCGCCAAAACAATGTCCGGCTGATTCAGCTGCGCTTTGACGGCGGTCGCGAAAATGCCGGCTCGCTGGCGCGCAGTAAGGCCCAGCTGGCGGAGGCCGAGTTTGAAGTGCGGCAGGCCGAGCGGACGCTGACGTATGCCAGGCGCAACCTTGCCGCCGCAATGGGAACCATGGAGGTGGCTTTTGAGGTTGAAGGAATCCTGCAGGCCGCCGCGCCGGAGCAGGAGCCCGACCTGAATGCGCTGATGCGGCAGACGCCGGACTTTGCCATTGCACAGACTCAGATTGAGTCGGCGCAGCAGGGGCTGCGGGTAACCCGCAGCGATCGGTTCCCGTCGCTTGCCTTCAGCGCCTCTACCGGACTGGGCGGAGCGCGCGATCTTGATGCCGGCGACTGGAGTGTCGGTTTGCGGGCTTCGGTGGATCTGTTTACGGGCAACCGCGTGAGCAGCGAGGTCGCCGCCGCAAAGGAACAGGTGATTCAATCCGAAATGGACTTTATGGATACCGCCAACAGCCTCATGGCGTCCCTGCAGCAATACTGGAACAACTATGTGGATGCGGTGGAGAATGAATCCGTTCAAAAACAGTCGCTGGAGGCCGAGCAGCTGCGCGCGGAAATTTCCACGGCCAAATATAAACAGGGGCTGCTCTCCTACGAGGATTGGGACACGATTGAAAGCAGTTTGGTCAGCGAGAACAAAACCTATCTTCAGCGGCGCCGTTCGGCCGAGCTGGAGCGGGCGCGTTGGAAAAACGCATTGGGCCGGAGCGATTGGTATACACAACAGGGCGAATAAGATGAAAAAAGCGATTAAATGGATTGTAGTGTTGGCGGTTGTCGCCGGAGTCGGAACCAAGCTGTACCGTTCCAAAACGAAAGCGGTTGAGGCCGGCGGGCCGGCCTACGACCGCGTCACGGTGGAGGTGCGCGATCTGAAGGTTACGGTGGAATCGACCGGCGAAGTGGAGCCGCGTAACCGCCTGGATGTCAAACCGCCGATTGCCGGCCGGCTGGAGGAGCTGCTGGTCGACGAAGGCGACCGGGTGAAGAAGGGCCAGATTCTGGGATGGGTCAGTTCAACCGAGCGCGCCACGCTGCTGGATGCCGCCCTGGCCACCAGCGAGGAGGAATATGAATATTGGTCCCAACTCTACAAACCATCGCCGCTGATTTCGCCGCTGGACGGCACCATCATTGCCCGCAATTTTGAGCCGGGTCAGTCCATCACGGCCACCGATTCCGTCGTCGTGATTGCCGACGACCTGATCGTGGTGGCCAGCCTCGACGAAACCGACATCGGCCAGATCAAGAGCGAGCAGGAGGTCGCGATGACGCTCGAGGCCTATCCGGATCGCGAGTTTGGCGGCGCGGTTGAAAAAATTGCCTACGACGCGAAAACCGTCAGCAACGTCACCACGTATGAAGTTGATGTGCGTCCCCGCCGCGTTCCGCCGTTTATGCGCAGCGGCATGACCGCCAACCTCGAGTTTGTGGTGGAGCAGAAGGATCAAGCACTCGTACTGCCGGCTTCGGCGATCCAGCAGAAAAGCAGCAGTAAAATGCCGGCCGGCGAGCGGCCTGACTTCTCGAGCATGTCGGAGGAGGAACGGCAGCAGTTTAGGATTTCCCGGATGAAAGAGCGGGGGCTGTCCGATGCCGAAATCAAGGAGCGCCTTGCCGGTGGTGGACGTCCCGGTGGCGGCAACGGCCCGGGCGGCAGTTCGCGCCGTCAGACCAGTACGGAATCCTATGTGCTGGTCGACTCCGGCGACCCGGAAAATCCGACACAGGTGGTTGTTAAAACCGGCGTGAGCGACGGCTCCTACACCGAAATCACGGAAGGCCTCGAAGAGGGGGCTGAAGTGCTCATCCCGCGGATGAGCATGGGGTCAAAAAAATCCAGCGGCAGCAATCCGTTGATGCCGACCATGGGCAGGGGGCCGCGCTAATGATTCGGATCGAAAATCTCCGCAAGACCTATCAGATGGGCGAGGTCGAAGTGCGCGCCCTCGACGGGGTTTCGCTGACGGTGGAGCAGGGCGAATATGTCGCGATCATCGGCGCCTCCGGTTCCGGCAAGTCGACGCTGATGCATATTCTCGGTCTGCTGGATGTGCCCGACTCCGGAACCTTCGAGATCGACGGCACCGACGTTACCAACTTTACCGATACGGAGTTGGCCTCGTTCCGCAACCGGGTGATGGGTTTTGTTTTCCAGCAGTTTAACCTGCTCTCGCGCACCAGCGCCCTCGAAAACGTGGACCTTCCGCTGATCTATGCGCGCAACGGCCGCAAGAGCGAAGCCGCGCATAAGATGCTCGAACTGGTCGGACTGGCCGATCGCAAAAAACACCATCCCAACGAGCTCTCCGGCGGGCAGCAGCAGCGCGTCGCGATTGCGCGCGCCCTCGTGAATAACCCATCGATCATTTTTGCCGACGAGCCCACCGGCAACCTGGACTCCAGAAGTGCCAAGGAAATCATGCAGGTGATGAGCGAGCTGCATGCGCAGGGGCTGACCATTATTCTGGTTACGCACGATTCGAATGTGGCGAATCACGCCCAGCGCATTATTGAAATCAAGGACGGAAAAATTCTGGCTGATTTCCAGAATCCGGATTCGCCGGAGATTCCGCGGGGTGAAAGGGTTGCGGAGCCGCCGGTTGAGCACTCCGGTTTGGGAATGCATTCTCTGCTGGAAGGCTACACGCTCATCCGGCAGTCGATTCGCTCCCTGCTGGCGAATAAAGTGCGCACGGCGCTTTCCGCGCTGGGCATCATGATCGGGGTGGCGGCGGTGATTGCCACGGTCGCGGTCGGCAACGGCGCCAAGGCGGCCGTGGAAGAGCAGATGAGCCGCCTCGGTTCCAACCTGCTGATGCTGATGCCGCAGCGGCGCTCGCGCGGCGGCGTTCGGCAGGCGTCGGGAACGGCATCGCGACTGTCGCTGGCTGATTGCTCGGCGATTAAGGAGGAGGTGGCCAACGTGACCCGCGTGAGCCCGACGGTTGATGGCAATGCGCAGCTGAAGGCGGGCAACCTCAACTGGAGCTGCCGTATTTCCGGCGTCGCTCCCGACTATGAGATCATGCGCTCCTACGAGCCGCAACTCGGCCGTTTCTTTACCGACGAAGAGGTGGCATCGCGGGCGCGGGTTTGCCTGCTGGGCGTAACTCCGGTGAACGAATTGTTCGGCGGCCAGAATCCGATCGGCCAGCAGGTGAAGATCAACCGCCAGACCTTTACGGTGATCGGTGTCCTGCCGGAAAAGGGCAGTAGTGGTCCGCGCGACTACGACGACACGGCCTTTGTTCCCATCTCTACGGCGATGCGCCGCCTGTTCGGTCGGGATTATGTTGAACGCATCGAAATCCAGGTTGACCAGTCGCACCAGATGGACCGCGCGCAGGCCGACATCCTGGCCCTGGTTGAGCAGCGGCACCGGGCCGCCAGCGGAACGTTTGATATCCGCAACCTGGCGGAGATTCAGGACGCGGTTTCGTCCACGAGCCAGGTAATGTCCGTGCTGCTTTCAAGCATTGCCTCGATTGCGCTGGTGGTCGGCGGCATCGGCATCATGAACATTATGCTGGTTTCCGTGACGGAGCGCACCCGCGAGATCGGCCTGCGCAAGGCGCTCGGCGCGCGGCAGAACGACATCATGTCGCAGTTTCTGATCGAGGCGCTGGCCATCAGCTTTTTCGGCGGCTGCATGGGCATCGGGCTCGGAATGGGGATCGGCTATCTGACTGAGCGCTTCGGCAACATGAGTGTGCTCTTTACGCACGAATCGATCTATATGGCCTTCGGCTTCTCGGCGCTCATTGGCATTGTCTTCGGCCTCTGGCCCGCGCGCAAAGCCGCGCTGCTCAATCCGATTGACGCCCTGCGCTACGAATAGGGAGGGTTCCGCCGGGCAGATTCGTGTAACCGTTTCATGCCGGACAGGCCTTGGCTAATTCAGACACGGCCTGCCGGACGGCGCTGATGGTTGTGCCGGACGGCAGCGGTGTGCCGATGACCACGGTGACCGGAATACGGTGTGTTGGCCGGCCATGGCCCTCTTCGATATAAACGGGGATCAGCGGGTGGGCAGTTCCCTTCAGGATCTGTTCCAGGTCCGGCTCGAAGCGCCCGTTGCGGCTCAACCACGGTTCGGGAAAGGTGCACACCAAGTGACCGTCGTCCAGTGCCTGCCTAGCGGTTTGGATGGCGGCTTCAAGCTGGTGCGGCGGGTCGTCGGGCGAGACGGGGATCACCTTCATCAGCCGGAAGAGCGGGTTGAGCCAGTGGTTGCGGTAGACGGAGCGATCCAGCATGAAGCGGATGTGCCGTTGCTGCCTGGCCGCGAGGATCAGCGCATCCGACCAGGTGACGTGATTGCTGATCAGCAGCGCGGGGCCGGCGCCGGGAATATTTTCATCGCCGGTGGTGCGGATGCGGTAAGTGATGCGGGTGAGCACCAGAATCAGGAAGCGAATGATAAAGCCGGGAAGAATGATGAAGCCCGCTGTGGCGAGGCCCGCTGTCATAAGGCCGCTGACGGTGAAGCATTCCTGGGCGGTCATGCCCAGCCTTTTTGTGAGCAGCAGGAAGACGACTGCCGCGACCGCGACCCCGAGAAAATTGAGAAAGTTTTTGCAGGCGAGAATCTCTCCGAGGCGATCGTGCGGACTCCTTTGCTGGACAAAGGCCTGGAACGGAACAATGAAAAGCCCCGCGCTGAATCCGATGCCGAAGATGATCGACAGAATCGCCGGCAGGGATGGAGGCACGCCGCCCAGTAGCAGGCAGCAAGCGGCCAGCCCCGCCGCGCCGACGGGCACCAGCCCCAATTCGATGCTGCGGCCGGAAAGCTTGCCCGAAACGAGGGCGCCGAGCGCAATTCCGATGGCCGCCATCGGAAATAGATAGCCGCTGGCGGTGGTGTCCCATCCCAGGACTTCGGGACCGAGCAATAAGAGGTTCTGCTGAATGAAGGCGCCGAGGAAGAGGAAATACGCCGCGCTGAGAACGGCGGCAAACAGGTAGTGATCTTTACGCAGGCTGAACAGTGTCCTGAAAATTTCCACCACGAAAAGCGGGGTGAACCGTTGCCGGGTTGATCCCACCGGCGGGGTCTCCTCGATCCGCATACTGCAGGCCAACCCCACGGTGGAGATGCCGACGCAGACCGCGGCCAGTCCCGCATGCGAACCGCGGAAAAGGGCGATGAGGAAGAGGGAGGGCAGAAAGGTACCGATGATGATGGCCAGATAGGTCAGTCCAACCAGGAAGCTGTTGGCGCGCGAGAGTTCCGCCGGCTTTACCAGTTCGGGAATGATGCTGTATTTGGAGGGGCCGAAAAAGGCGCTCTGGGTGCACATGAGGAAGAGCAGGGCGTAGAGGAAATAGGCGTTGGCCAGCAGGATGCCCGCCAGCCCCAGCGCCATCAGCAGCAGTTCCGCGCGCTTTGCGTAAAGGACGATGCGCTGCTTGCTGTAGCGATCGGCTAGCACGCCCGCCGCATGGGAAAACAGCAAAAACGGCACCACAAAGATGATGGCGGCCAGCCCGATGGTGATCTTGCGTTCGAAGCCCAGATGGTCCACCAGAAAAAAGATCACCAGCAGCTTGAAGACATTGTCGTTCAGCGCGCCGAAAAACTGCGTGGCGTTGAGCCAGGCAAATGAGTGAGTTGAGGCTGATCGTGTCATGGCATTGCCGTCATTCCCTTTGATTGCTGTCGAGCTGTTCGCTCTTATCACCTCTCGTTTTTTCTCTTCATCTAGCAGGGCATTCATCCATTCGACCATCCGGCCCAGCACCTGTTGTTTTTGAGGTTCGTTGTGGAGTTCGTGAAAGAAGCCTTCCCATATTTTCAGGGTGCATTGAGCGGTGGCCTGCGCTGCAAATTCGCGGGTGGCCCCGGGCGAGGTAATGCGGTCGGCGTCGCCGTGCATAAGCAGCAGCGGGCAGGAAAATTCGGCGGCATGCTGCAGGTTCCATTTTCCGTTTTGGATTATGTTCACCGCAAGCCGCGGCGAAATGCGGTTGTGGGTCAGGGGATCGTTACGGTAGGCGCGCACCACATTGAGGTCATGCGAAAGCGCCTTGTCGTTCAGTCCGCTTGGGAGGCGGCAGTTGATTCGAAGTACGCGCAGGACACGAAGCAAGCCTGTTTTCCAGACGGGCGGGGCGGCGGCCAGTCGCAGCAACGGTGCGGTTGCAATGACGCCGCTCAGATGCGGCTTCATGCAAAGGGTGTAGTGAATGGCCAGGTTGCCGCCGAGGCTGTGACCATACAGAAAAACGGGCCGGGCGGGATAACGCTGTTTTGCCGTTTCCAAGAGCTGTGCCATGTCGGCCATCAAGGCGGGATAGTTCGGCGCATGGCCGCGCCGGCCTTCCGAGCGGCCATGACCGCGCAGGTCGAAGGCCAGCAGGGCGAACCCCGCGTTGTTGAACGCTGCGGCAACATGATCGTAGCGACCGCTGTGTTCTCCGTGCCCGTGGATGAGGCAAACCACGGCTTTGACTTCGGTTTCCGGGTCCCATCCCTGGCCTTGGAGTTTCAGGCCGTCGGCAGAGTTGAGAATGAATTCGAAGTGCGGCATTTAGGAAACAACGGGCCAGGTTCCGGCGCTGTCCATGAGGGTTTGAAGGCAGTGGAGGGCGGCGGGAGAATCATTGAGGCAGGGGATCAGGCGGAAGGATTCGCCGCCGCCGGCCATAAAGATTTCCTTTCCGCGAATTTCAATCTCTTCCAGGGTTTCCAGGCCGTCGCAGAAAAAGGAAGGACAGAGGACCACCAGCCGCCTGTGTCCCTGGGACGCCAGTTTGCGGAGCACCTTCTCGGTATAGGGTTTCATCCATTTGGCGCGGCCCATGCGCGACTGGAACGAAACGCTGCAGCGCTCTTCGGAAAGGCCAGCCGCCGTGGCGACGGCCCGGGTGGTGGCGTAGCATTGGTGGCGGTAGCAGGTGTCGTGCGCGATCGAGGGTTCACTGCAGCATTCGGGCGCCGTGAGGCAGTGGAGTCCCGTCGGATCGGTCTTCTTCAGGTGGCGCAGCGGCAGGCCATGATAACTGAACAAAATATGCTCGTCGACATCGCGCAGCGCTTGCGCCAGCGGTTCAATGAAAGCGGGGGCGTTGTAGAACGGCGGCACCACCCGCACGGGGACGGAACTCTTGCGCCGCTTCAGCTCCCGGGTCACGCCGGCCACGCACGCGCCGACCGTCGCCATGGCATATTGCGGAAACAGCGGCAACAGGCCGATTTCATCGATGCCGGCGTCGAGCAGTTTTCCGATGGCGGCTCTGAACGATGGGTTGCCGTAGGCCATGCCGATTTCAATCGGTGCCTCGGTCCGCTGCCGCAGGGCATGGCGGATCTGCTTGCCGTAATGGATCAGCGGCGAGCCGGACTCGGTCCAGATCGCCTTATAGGCGTTCGCCGATTTGGCCGGCCGTTTGGGGAGAATCGTCCAGTGGACGAGCGCATAACGGAGCGGAAACGGAAGATCGATCACATGCGGATCCATCAGGAACTCTTTGAGGTAGCGGCGCAGGTCCGTCACTTGGGTTGAATCGGGCGACCCGGTGTTCATTAAGAGAAATCCGCGTTTCATGACCACTCTCCTTTCCTTATCCCCACCCGGATTTATACGCCGCTTTGGGCGGCTGAGCCAGTATGGATTAATCCGAATCGGACTGCCCGGCCATCCGTTGGGCCGCATGCAGGCCGGAAAGGATGGAGTTGGCGACGGAGATGCCGTCGCGGTAGTGGCCGGCAAAGTGGATGCCCGGGAAGTCGGCCTCAATCTGCTGCATGAGGTTGAGGTGTTTTTCGTAGCCGACATTGTATTGCGGGATCGCCTGCGGCCAGACGCTCGTGTGTCTGAAATCCGGTTCGCCGGCCAGGCCGAGCAGATCGCGCAGATCCTTCAGCACGGAATCCAGCATTTTGCCTTCGTCCAGCAGTGCGCGCTCCGGCGATTGCGATCCGCCGATAAAGACGGTCAGCAGCGCCCTGCCGTCCGGCGCGCGGCCGGCAAAGATGGAGGAGGGGAAAAGGGCGCCGAGCGCAAAGCGGTGTTCGATTTTCGGAATCAGCATGCCGAAGCCGTTGAGCGGATGGGTAAACTGATTGGCGCTGAAGCCGAGCGAAAGGCTGGTGACGGCCGGATAATAAATGTCCGAGAACGCGGAGAGGTCAAACGGCGCATTGAGCTTCGGCATGGCATGCGCCGGAATCGCCAGCAGTACATCGGAAAATGCCTCGCCGTTTACGATCCACTTGTTGTCCTGCCGCTGAATGCGTTCAACCGGAGTGTTGAGCCGGAGCGCGCCGCCGAGTTTTGCGGCCAGTGTTTTCGGCAGCACCTCCATGCCGTCGTCGAAGGTAAACATGTGCGCATCCTTTGACGCGACCTCCGCGCGTTTTTTGCGCTCCCGTGCGCCCTTGATCGCGCCCTTGATGAGTGAGCCATATTTTTGCTCCAGCGCATAGAGCTTCGGGAAGGCGTGGCAGGTGGCGAGTTTTTCGGGGTCGCCGGCATAGATGCCGCTGACAAACGGATTGATGGCATAGTCGAGAAATTCCTGCCCGAGGCGGCGCACCACAAAGTCGGCGAGGCTTTCGGTTTCGTTCGACCTGCTCTTGATGAACGGCTCGCGCATCAGGCGCAGTTTGGCTTTGGCGGAAAAGGCGTTGGATTTGATGAAGGCCGGCGGAGAGGCCGGCAGGGCAATCGGTTTTCCGTCGCGCACAATAAAGCGGTTATTGGCGGCGGGGTTGGCCGGGAGTTTTCTGTCGTTGAGCCCGAGCCGCGAGATCAGCTTCCCGAGCTCCGGATGCGTGTCGAGAATCGAGTTGGGGCCGCACTCAACAAGGAAACCGTTTTCTTTGATGGTTTTAATGCAGCCGCCGGCGCGTTCCGTTGCTTCGAATATCACACACTCAATGCCGCGCTGCTGCAGCTCGAACGCGGCCGTTAGTCCGGTGATGCCGGCTCCAAAGATTGCTGTCTTTTGCATGCAGCTGTTTTTACCCGCGAATGGCCGCGAAAAAAAGTTTGTAGTTCACGGGCTGACCCCTTTTCCCTCAAGCAAGAATATTAGAATATCGGACTGACCCCTTTTTACTGGTTCTGCCTATTTTCTTTTTTTGAATCTCTTCCACACCAAGATCATTAATACCAACCCTGATAATCCCATAATGAATAATGATATGAACCATCCAACGATAGCAGTTGGCTCTGAACCATTATTTACAATTCCATAATCATATCCATATTTCTCCCAAACTTGTGTGCTTCGGAGATACAGCGTTATTCCGAGGAGAAGAAGGATAGAAAATACTGGAAACGCTATTTTCATTTTTTATCCATGCAGACCTTATGGCTGAAGCGCGAGCTTCGGCCTTTTTGTTTAAATAAGAGGCGTG
>CAZABK010000086.1:0-11667 GCA_964483355.1 uncultured Verrucomicrobiota bacterium
ATGTTTCGTTCGAAGTAGAGAGCGGACAGAAGGGCCCGCAGGCCACCAATGTTACCGTAATCGGCTAACACCCCCAAATTTTCCAGGCCGGGAGAATCCCCTCCCCCTGGAATTTTTTATTTTTCCAAAGCCAAACACCGAACCGTCGGTTCGGATGTGTGGCTTTTTTTGCTTTAATCCAGCTCCAACACCGCGTCGATCATACGGTCACCGTCAAAGATATAATAGCCGCGGAAAGGCCGCCCTTCGAGCATGTGCGGGAACCAGGTGGGATCGTCTTCCCACATGTGCTCAAACGGAAGCTCATCGATGGAACACCAGAGCGGGTCGGCCTCGTCGGTTTCCGTCGGCTCGCCTTCGTAGCCGGTCGCGGTATAGACAAAACCGTGAATCGAGTGGTTGTCGGCAAACTGAAAGTGGAGCTCGCCGACAAACTCCACGCCGGTCGGCGTGATGCACAACTCCTCCTGCGTTTCGCGGATCGCGCATTCGAGCGGCGTTTCGCCGGGTTCGAGCTTGCCGCCGGGACCGTTAATCTTCCCCTGCCCGAAGCCGCGTTTTTTATGCATCAGCAAGATTCGTCCGTCATGGATCACGAACATCAGCGTGGCGCGAACGACCGGATTCCAGTTTTTCCAATCAACATCATCAACCGTCTTGAACATATAAACTCCATAGTAAAAGTGCCGGCAGTATGCGCCGCGCAGCACTTTCATTCATCAAATACATGAATCCCTAAATACCCAAGGAGCGAAAAAATCCAGGGATCGAAGATCGAAGCATTTCGGCAATTCGCAGCTTATTCGGGGTTGGGTATTTCGTCATTTGCGACTTTCTCAATCCCCCTTGTGCTCATAGAGATGAACATCGCGCTGCGGGAACGGAATGCTGATTCCTTCGGCATCAAAGCGCTTCTTGATGGCTTCGGTAACGCCGAAGTAAACATTCCAATAGTCGACCGGGCGGCACCATGGCCGCACCGCAAAGTTGACGCTGCTGTCGGCCATTTCTGAAACCAGGATGTCCGGCGCCGGCGTTTGCAGAATGCCGGACACTTCGGCCAGTGCAGCCTGAATGGCGGAGCGGGCCTTGTCGATGTCGTCGGCATAGCTGATGCCGGCAACGAGATCAACACGGCGGGTATCGTTGACCGAATAGTTGGTGATATTGTCGGACGTGACTTTGGCGTTTGGCACGATCGTTTTGCGATTATCAACCGTGTCGATGATGGTGGTGAAAATGCTGATTTCGCGGACGGTGCCCAGCACACCGCCGGCCTCGATCAGATCGCCGACTTTGAACGGCTTGAAGATAATCATCAGCACACCGGCGGCAAAGTTAGCCAGCGAGCCCTGAAGCGCCAAACCGATTGCCAGTCCGGCCGCACCGAGGACGGCGATGAAGGAGGTGGTCTTCACGTTCAGTGTTTCGAGCGCGGCGATTATCACAAACACCTGCATTGCCACATAGGAGAGGCTGGCCACAAAGGCCGTCAGGGTTGAATCCACCTTGCCCTTTTCCATCAGCCGAATGATCAGCTTCTTGATCAGTCGGGCGATCCATATCCCGAGGATCAGGATGGCGAGTGCGCCAAGTACCTTGAGGCCGTATTCGATGGCAAAGCCCCAAAGAATTTCCGTCCAGGTTGCGACCTGTTCCGTCGCGGCATCAACCGTTGCTGTAATGTTATTTGTGTCCATGTTTCACCTCCGTTAGGCCGCAAGTATAAAACGGCACCCAACGGAGGCAAGCAGATAGACTAGTTTCCGACCTCGACTTTATAGAAACAGCTGCCGGAGCTCTCCGGATCCTCCACGACCGCCGGCGATTCCGTCGAGCAGCAGCGTCCACTCACCGCCCAGCGAGCTACTGCAGTAGACGGTATAGGTGCGGCCGGCCACCGTATCGAAGACCACCTCGCAACCGCCATCGGCCAACGGGCGAATATCGGAGACATAGAAGTAGGAGGCGGCATCGAGCGGATCGGTTCCGGCAATGGCTTCGTCGCCATCCAGACTCTTGTCGCCGTCGGTATCCTCGCTCACAGGGTTGGTATCCGCCAAATATTCCTGAAGATTTGATAAGCCATCAAAATCGGAATCGGAATCCAGCAATGATGAGGAATCCAACGAACCCGAGGAATCCAGACCGAACATCTGAAGGAATTCAGCTAACGCGGCAGAAAGCCGAGATTCCGGGTCAGAGGGATCGGTTCCATCATCGACTTCCGTCTGGTCAGGAATTCCATCCCGATCACTATCCGCGAGCGGATTAAGCAACTCGTAGGCCCCCAAGTCCACAGTATGATAATTGTTCGTATCGGCATCGCCATCCAGCGGCCGCGGCACGCCATCCAGGTCATAAGCTGGCGCAAAGATTTCCGTACCGATATCAAGACAGGGTGAGTTGGTCGGCAGATGGTAATCCGTACCGCCGACAAATTGCGGATTTTGCGAAATGGTATGCTTACGCGGATGAATATAATCGCCGCCGTTTTCGACATCGCAATATTCCACATCAAAGCCGTCTCCAGAGCGGCAGTGCAGCGACGAGTAGCTGCTCTGCGACTGCGAATCGAACACATTGACAATTTCGGATTCGATCTGCTCCACAAAATTACTTAGCCCACCGGAGATACCAACAAAGATCAGATTCGTGTGATAAATGGTTACCTCGGACACCCACTGGTCCTCTGCGGAGTTGCCCCACAGAATCATGTTGCGCAGTACATCGGCATGCGACCCACGGCTGGAAATACCGCCGCCGCGCCGCGCGGAGTTGTCGGCCACCGTGCAGTTCATATTGGAAACCCAGCAATCTTCGCCAACATAGATTCCGCCGCCGAGACCATAGTTGGGCCAGGCCGCATTTTCCGGATAATCGGGATCCAGCGCCACAGCCTGGTTTCCGGCGATCAGGGTATTTTGCGCATAGAGCACCGAGCCGCTGAGCAGCAGGATGCCGGCGCCGTTTTCGTTGTCATTGACGACATCCTCCTTGCCATCGGCGTTGGCGGCATCCAGCGCCTGATTTGCGCTGGAAAAATAGGTGACACCGTCAACCTCATAATAGTCGGGCGCAATATTGCCAAGCAACCGACAGCGATCGAGTTCGGCCAGACAGTTTTCCAGACGCAATCCACCCATATTGGTGCTGATCAGCGAATCTGTGATGGACAGGGCAATATCGTTCTTCACCCATATCCCGCGGCTCCAGCACTCATCAATCGTGCTTCCTTCAATGGACAGCCCATAACTGCTGACCGAAGCCACACCATAATAAACATCGTGAATGCGCGAGTCGATGATCTGCGGGGCCGATCCATCGGAACAGTTGACGCCGGTTCCACTCATGCTGATGTCGCAATGCTGAATAACCGGACTGGATCCGAACTGACATTCAATCCCGGAAAGTTCGTTGTTGGTGATGATGCAGTCGGCGATGAGCGGATTGGAAACATCCTGGCACAATATTCCGTGCTGGTTTCCGCAGTCGCCGTCATCGCAACTGCTGATTCCGGTGGTAATGGTCAATCCGCGAATGATCGTGTTGGTGGTTTCTCCGCTGCGGAACACAAAACAGCTTGCAAGGCCATCGCCATATACAAAGGTATTGGTTGCGCCTTCAATGCCGACGATTTCAATTTTCTTCCCGCCGGTATCAATCCCGCGATTTAATCCACCATCGTACCACCCCGGCTGGACCAGAATTTTAACGCCATTCGACGCAACATTGATGGCCTCCTGAATTGAGTCAAATGGATGCTCTGCAGTTCCATCTTCGTCCGGGTCGCTCTGTTCAGGATCGTAGGCCTTGCCTCCAGCCCCGCCCTGACTGACCGGCTTATCCAGAGGCGCATCATCATCCACCCAGAGCGGGTCGCCGGCATTGGACGGGTTGGTTCCCAGCTCCAGCTCATCCTTGTCATTGACGCCGTCGCCGTCGGTATCTCCATTGTTTGGATCGGTACCCAGCAGATATTCTTCATAATTCGACAAATCATCGTCATTGATCAGGCCGTCGCCATTATCGTCATCCAGCTGGCCAGCGGCATCATTGGTACTTGTATTCAAACCATGCTCCAGCTCCCAGCCCTCGGGCATGCCGTCGCCGTCGGCATCGCTTTCGTTCGGGTCGGAGCTGTAGAGCATCACTTCATCATAGTCACTCAGGCCGTCGTCATCGGTATCCGACAGATAGGGATCGGTGCCATAGGTCATGACCTCGTCATAGTCGCCCAGCCCGTCGCCGTCGGTATCAGCCGTACGCGGATCGGTGTTATAGATCTGGACCTCGTCCCAGCCATCGATCAACCCGTCGGCATCCTGGTCGGAATTGGTCGGATTGAGATCGGCGAGATATTCACCCCAGTTGTTGATGCCATCACCATCATAGTCGTTCGTCCACGACTGGTCGGTCGAGCCGAAATAGGCGCGTTCCCAAGTATCGTACAAACCGTCACCATCCAGATCGGCCGACACCTGAAAAACGTGCAGGCCGGTGGTTTCGCCCGCCACAAACGCGTAGCCGTCGGTAACCACCACATCGCGTGCATAAATATTTTCATAGCTGTCATAGGCGCTCACCGCGGTAACGTCCGCACCGTCGAGCACCACCAGACCATTGGCGCCGTCAGCGAGAAAGATCAGGTCGTCATGCTCATAAATGCCAGACGCAGCCCCCTCGCCCGCAGTGCGCGAAACCATGCTCAGGCCGCTGTTGAAAACGGAGAATCCATAATCATTCTGGCCGAGGAAAAGATCGCTGCCGTTATGGAAGATCGATCCCACATCACTCTTGCCCGAATCCTCATAAACCGCGTTGCCGGCATAGTCGGAAGGCGCGGCGGGATTTGCAATGCTCAGACGCCCGACATATCCATCCATGCCGAGGAAGACATAGCCGTCCGCAACCGCCACATCATAAACCGTCCGGTAGATGCTGCCCCATTCGCCGACAATCGAAGGGTTGGCCGGATCGACCACCGAGACCACCTGAAGGTCGTCTTCCCCGGCAGCCACATAGACATAACTTCCCTGAACGGCGCAATTGAGCGCCGTCATCTCAACGGAACCCGCCAGCGCAGGCTGCTCAGGATTGGAAACATCCACGGCATGCAGGCCCGTGACGCTGTCGGCCACATAGGCATAATCTCCCGCAAGCGCGACCCCGCGCGCCTCGCCTTCGGTCGCTACCGTGGCCAGCAGCTGCGGCACACTGGGCGTGGAAACATCAAACACCCGTAGACCGTTTGCGCCGTCGGCCACAAACACATAGTTGCTCGAAACCGCCAAACCATAGGCCTCCGTGGCATAGGTGCTGGCGCCCAGGTATTGCAGGCGCGGCAAGGCGGCATGCGTATTGAGCGCGTTGAAGCCGTAACGGATTTCCCATCCGTCCACCAGCGAGTCCGCATCGGTGTCCGCGTTGGTCGGATTACATCCGTTCTGGAACTCTTCAACGTTGGTCAGAAAGTCGCCGTCAAAATCGTTCGTGCCGCCATCGGAAGCGTCATCAATCGGGAAGCCGTAGCGCTCTTCCCAGAAATCGGGCATGCCGTCGCCGTCGGAATCGCTGCCCTCAGCCATCAGGCGGCTCACATTCAGGCGGCCGCCGCTGACCACCTGACCGACGAGATCCGCAACCTCGTCAACACTCTGCAGCAACAGCTGCTTGGCCTCTTCCGGCGTAACATCGGGATCAATGCCGGCATAGAGCGTCAGCGCGCCGGCCACATGCGGACAGGCCATCGAGGTGCCGCTCAACGACGATGTTTCGCCGGCCAGATAGGTGCTGACAATGCCGACGCCCGGCGCAGCCAGGTCGACTGAGGTGACGCCATAGTTTGAAAAACTGGCCATATCATCGGAGCTGTCGCTCGCCGCCACCGAAATCACGTTGGGTAGCTCATAGCTGGCGGGATAGATAGGCAGCAGATCGTTATCGGTTCCATCGTTACCCGCGGCCGCCACAAAAATGGCGTCGCAGAGATAGGCATAGTCAATCGCGTCATAAATCGTCTGGCTATAACCTGAACCGCCATAGGAGTTGGAAATCACCTTGGCCCCATTCCGCGCCGCATAGCGGATCGCGTCGACAATATCGGAATCGGCAAAGCCGGCCCCCGACCCCGCGCGGATCGGCATGAGCGAAGCGCCCCAGCAGACCCCGACTACCTGGCTGGCATTATTGCCGGCGGCGGCCACAGTTCCAGCGCAATGGGTGCCGTGCCCGTCGTCGTCTTCCGGCGAAGCGCTGGCTGCCACAAAGTTCCATCCGTTGACATCGTCGATATATCCGTTGCCGTCGTTGTCCTGCCCGTCGCCGGCGGTTTCGTTTTCGTTGACCCAGAGGTTGGGCGTCAGATCGGGATGGTCCATATCCATGCCGGTATCAATCACAGCCACAATGGTGGCGGCATTGCCGGTGGAAATGTCCCACGCTTCGGGCGCTTCGATCCGGGTCATGCCCCACAACTCGCCATACTGGGTATCGTTCGGCGTGTTGGTCGGGTGGCGGATATAGTCGGGCTCGGCATAGGCGACCGCCGCCGCGGCCTGGCTGTAAAAGTCGATCGCCTCCTGAACGGCGTCGAGCGTCGGCGCCGCCAGCTTGACGACCACGGTTTTGCCATCGGAAAGCACACGCGAGACCGTCGCGCCGAACTGCCGGTTGAGTTCGTCCAACGCCTCCACCGAAGCATCGTCATGCAAACGAACCAGCACCTGATCGGCGACCATTTCGCCAATCACCCGCGGCACAAACTTTTTCGCCTTGTCGTCCTTCACAATCCGTTCAACCACGCGACGGTAGGGATATTTCCCGCTGGTCTTCAGCAGGCGCGTGCGTTTGATGGTGCCATCGGGCAGCATCTCTTTGCGCTCGCCGAGAACCTCGCGCTGATCCGTCTTCGCCATGAACCGGTCGCAAACCTTTTCTTCCGCAACTTTTCCCGGAAGCTCCATGGCCTTGCGTGGCTGCTCCGCAACGGCCGACGCCGGTTGCAGAGCAGTATTCCCGGATTCCGGCGCAGGTTTTTCGGACCACATCACGGTTAACAGAGCGGCGACCAAACCGACGGCGATTCCCCAGCCTATGATTCTCTTTTTCACTGCGACTCCTATCCGTGCTTAGTTAACCGAAACAACGTCCTTGCGTTTGGCGGCCTGACGCGCCTCGTTTTCCTGCTCTTTCTGCTGGGCCTCGAGGCGGAGGTCCACACGCGTCTGCTCTTTCTGCTCGATGAGCTTGAGCATATCTTCGAGCCTGTCGGCCTCTTCCGCCTTGTAGTAGGTGCGGCCCTGGTCGCGCAGGCGCCGGTTATTGCGTTCATAAATAACCCGGCGGCGGGCCAGCTCGGCATCGGCAGGCATACCGGCTTCGGCATTGATCTCCTGCGTGTTGGCCAGGCCGACGGTGACGAAGATGATGGTTTCGTCCTGCCCGCGAACGGTCTGTTCCCAGGAGAACAGCCGGCCGAGCAGCGGAATGCTTCCAAGCACGGGAACCTTGCGGAGCACCTCGCTCTCGGTGATTTCCGTCAAACCGCCGATCGCCGCCGTCTGTCCACTGGCGAGGTTAAAGATGGTTTCGATGCTCTTTTCACTGATAAATGGATAGGTGACCACACTGTCGGAACTGATTTGAGCCGCCTTATCCCCCGTCTTGCGGGTGAGCGACGGATTAATCTGAACCGTGATATTGCTGGAGGTGTTGATCGAAGGCGTTACTTCCAGCTTAATGCCGAATTCGAAGAACGGCAGATCGTCGTCGAGCGAATACACGGTATTGTCAATGGCCGCATCGCCGCCGGAGGTCTGCTGACGCTCCTGTTTAACATTGGGTTCCTTCTCGACAATGGAAATGTTGGCCTTCTCTTCGTTGGCGACAATAATTTTCGGGTTGGACACAATGTTTACCCCGGAGTTGTCCTCCAGCGCACTCAACACCAAGTTAAACTCGTCGGCCTCCAGCACGCTGGCCAGCACCTCGCTGACGCCATCTCCGCTGATATCCGAAACAAGCGGAGTGAGCCCTTCATACACCGGGAAAACACCGTCGCTCAGCGTGTCGCCATCCACAAAGCTTTCGGCTTCCGCATAGGCCTCTCCGCTCGCATCAAGCAGGCGGGTGGTCGTCTTGTCGCTCGTCGCAGAGCGGCTGTAGTTGTAGGTGCTCGCGCCGGATGTGCCGATGCTGTAGGCGCTGAGAACCTGCCAATCGATCCCCAGGTCTTTCTGGGCATCGTCAGTGAGCTCCATAAACTTGGATTCAATGAAGACCTGCTGACGAACCGTGTCGATGGTTTCCAGCACCGAGCGGACTTCCGCGAGGCTGGAAGCCGTACTCTTTACGACAATCATATTGCGCGATGCAAATTCGGAAACCTTGGCCGAGGCCGGCAACAGATCACGAATGAGCGCCGCGGCATTAGGTACCGTGGCATAGTTGAGCGTGAAGGTTTCAACCACCTGTGGCTCCGGCGCCCCTTCGGGGCGGCGGCGCACACTGTAGACGTTGGCCCCTGAAACGCGCTGATAGAGCTCGTAGTTGTAGGTGTCGAGGATCGACTGCAGCGCCGGCTGCCACTCCACATCCTTAAGGTTCACCGAAATCTGCGCGGCTTCGGGGAGCTCCGGCACAATTATGTTGGCGCCGGAGAGCTGGGCGAACAGGTTGATGGCCTCTTCGATTCCGACCTTGTTGAGGCGTACGGAAATCAGGTTGCCGACCGTCGTGGCCTCGATAACGTCGATCGGTTCCATGCCCATGTCATCAACGGTGACTTCAACGGCCGGGATCGGAACAACGGCAACGGCCGGCGCTTCGTTGGTTTCAGCCGCAGGTTCTTCATCGGCCTTAACGGATTCAAGTACGCGTGCAAGCGGATCGCCAGCAGGTTCTTCAACCGCAGGCTCAGCCGTCTGCTGCCGGCCAACCGTTTCGAGTAACTTCAGCAGATCCCCGTCCGCGATCTTTTCCTGTGCCGCAGCGAGCGTTGCAATGAACAGCGCAGCAAGCCATGCTCCTGCAACTGGGATGTTCCTCTTGGCTCTCATATCCTTCACCTTCCTGTTTGAAAAATCGTTATTGAACTGAAATGCGGCGGAGCTTGACCGATCCCGGCGGCTTGATGCCATCAATCACCCAAGTGTAGGACATTCCGCCGTGCGACACCGCAACCCGTTCGCCCACACGCCGGACCTGACCGTTGATTACCGCAAAAAATTCGCTGTTACCGCGGCTGCTGACGCCATTGATGGCGACACCTTTCATCGCCGCACCCCAATCTTCGTTTCCGCTGATGCTCTTGAGCGCCCGCTGGGAATCGGTCAGTTGCGCATCGCGAATCCGGTCGGGCAGATAGCCCACGGGCCAGAACGGATCGCGTTTAACGGCCGGAGCCTCCTTTGCGCCAGCCTGGGCCTGCACCCCGAACGGGATCAGCAGTACGGCTAGCCACTGAGATCTGTGTAACATCTTCATGACTGCTCTCCAGCGGCACTGCGCGGCGTTTTCTGCACCTCGACCTGCCGTTTCTTTTCATCGATTTCATCCCAGAGCCGGGCGAGCTCGCCCATCTGGAAGGGCCATTGAACAAAGATCTGAACTTCATGAACGTCCGGTTTCGGGCCGCTGCTGATCTCGATGCCGGTCAGGCGCGCGAGCGGATGCTTCTGCTCGATGCCAAGCAGGAACTGGCGGGCGCTTTCATAGCCGCCCTGAGCCGTGATGCGCAGCGAGTAGATTTCCAGCGGGATGTCCTGTCCCTTTTCGCCCCCCGCGCGGGCATGGGCGTTGATCTCATCAATCGCCGAAATATCAAGGCCGGCCGCACGTGCCACCGAATAGATCATTTCGGTCGCCCACGAGTAATAGCTGCGCTGCGGCGGCAGCTGCGCCTGAAAATGCTTCAGGGTGGCGGTCGACGTGCCGAGCTCCTGGATAAAGGCATCCCGATGGTCCAACGCCCGGTTCGCCATTTCAATCTTGTCGGCCAGCTCCTCAAGCTCGCCGCGGGCCGCGGCAATTGAAGCGAGGCTGAACCGGATACCGAACACCACAACCAGCACAAAAACAACCGTGGTCAGCGTAATGACCAGCACCGGCTGTTTATGCTCTTCGAGGAATCCCGCCAGGCTCATTTTTGATCTCCTTCCCGACTCGCGCCCTCGAGCGTAAACTCGCGCAGACCGTCCGCCCCGCCCTGACGCTTGCGCATGGAGGCCAGCTTAATCGATTCAAACACGGACGAGACCGCTTCGGTTCCCAGCAGATCCTTGCGCAGCGAGATCACTTCGTCTTCGGCCCGCTGCCCCTGCGAGACCCCTCCGACCAGCAAGGTGTAATCCATGCTGATCTTTTCCGGATCGGTATAAACCGAGGCCTCCGCCTGGGCCCGGATCGAAAGACGGGTAAACTGAATATTCTGCGGCACGGTTTCCTGAATATCCGTCAGCATTCCGACGAACGAGACCTGCGAATTGGTCCAGCCCTCCATCAGCTTGAGTACTTTGCGGTTGGAGGAGAGGCTGCGCTGCTCGGCCTTGAACAGCTTGAAACGCGGCCCCACATCTGCCCAGAGCGCACGGCTGGCCTGCAACTCGGACTGTACCTCGCGGTGCTGGGCCAGTTTGATCCCACTGAGAATGGCGATAAACAGCACCGGAGTGACAATGACCCCGATATAGATAAAGCGCATACTGACCACGCCTTGATAGCGCTGCTCGCTCTTTTTCATCAGGTTGACGCGCGGACAGTTCATAGAGCCTCAAACCCTCCTATCGCCGCCCCAATCGCGGCCGAAAAACGGGTGGCCTGATTGGCCAGCGTATCAGGAAGCATCTCCGGATCATGCTGAATCTTTTCAAGCGGACTCCATGGCACCACCTGGACATGGAGCATGCGTTCGATCTCATCGGTCCATCCGGACTGCAGACTCAGTCCACCGGACACGAATATTCTGGAAATCCGACAGCCTTGGTGACGCTCAATGAAGTCCTTGGAAATGGATAATTGTTTAAGATGCGGTTCGACCACCGCCCGGAGCGAAGCGGAAACATTGATGGAGCGGTCATTCAGAATGGAGGCGGCCAGATCCTCGTCCACGCCGAGATCCGCGGAAAGTCTTTCGCGGACCGGGCGTGCTCCGACCTCCAGCTTGCCGACCAGCAACAGCGTTCCCCGATTGAGAAAAGCAAAGTGGCAGGAGGCTTCGCCCGCCTCGAGCAGACAAACGCCTTCATTTTCAACGGCCTCTCCGCGCGCATGCAAGAAGGCGGCAATAAAGGCGAGACCGGCAACCTCGGTCGAAGCCGGTGCCGGCGAACCGGACGGAAAGATATTGAGCAGAAACCGGACATCGTCCTGCGGAATGGCCGCCGCCAGAAGGCTTGAGTCCTGACGGCCGCTGCCACGCCGGATCAGCGAGGCACCGACACGGAAACTCTCTTCAACATTGAGCAGCTCGCGCAACCGGGCCTCCGGAAGCGTCTCCTGCTCGGCCGCCAAGGGCGCGTTAACCACCCGAACCACCGAATCGGGACCGCTGTAGGTCAGGCAGGCATAGTTGGAGCAGATATTCCGCGGCAGCTCCATCCGGCGCGCCACCGTTCCGAAATCAACGGCCGGCAGCAGATCGATCCCGAGCAGGGAAATCCCGTCCCG
>CAZABK010000087.1:0-11118 GCA_964483355.1 uncultured Verrucomicrobiota bacterium
GATTAAGGAACTTCGCGATGCCACCTCCATGGGTATCGACGATTGTAAGAAAGCCCTCGAACAGAGCGGCGGCGACTTTGACGCAGCTGTAAAAAGCCTGCGCGAAAAAGGTGCAGCTGTTGCGGCCAAGCGCGCTTCCAAGGAAGCCAAAGAAGGCATGGTGGCTGCGAATATTGCCGCCGACGCCAAGAGCGGTGCACTGATCGAAGTCAACTGCGAAACCGACTTCGTGACCCGCAACGCGGACTTCCAGGCATTCGTTGAAGAACTTCGCGGAGAAGCCCTCAACTTCGAAACCGACGCAATGGCCGAAGGCGTTAACCAGAAAGTGGAAGACGTCATGGCTTCCATCGGCGAAAAGATTAAATTCCGCCGCAACGTAAAATGGACCGTGGAAGGCACCGGCTCCGTCACCTCCTACATCCACATGGGCGGTAAGGTCGGCGTTCTGCTCGAACTCGGCTGCGAAAAGGAAGAAACCGTTGCCAGTCCGGTTTACCAGGAACTCGCCAAGGATCTGACCCTGCACGTTGCCGCGGCCGCGCCGGAATACCTGAAGCGCGACGAAGTGCCCGCGGAACTGCTGGACGAGGAAATGGATATCGCCCGCAAGCAGCTCGAAGGCAAGCCGGAAAATATCATGGAAGGCATCCTGAAAGGCAAAGCCAATAAGTTTTACTCCCAGATCTGCTTCCTGGAGCAGGGCTTCGTGAAGGAAGACAAAGTTTCCATCACGGACTTCATTGCCGAAAAGGCCAAAGAACTGGGCGACACGATCAGCGTTCAGCGTTACGTTCGCTTCCAGCTCGGCGCATAACCATCCGGTTCATGCAGCAGAAAGCCCGTCCTCGCGACGGGCTTTTTTTGTGTCCGCTAATACTGATAATCACTGCCGCCGATAAACTCGCGGAAGAGCGAGCGCTTCGGAATGCAGCCGTGGTCGACAGAGTCGCGCAACGGCTCAAGAAACTGCATAACGCGCTGGGCGCGCAGATAGGCATCCTGGCGCCTGAAATCATCCCGATAACGCCCAATCGCCTGGGGCAGCAAATGAAACAGCTTGTTTCTAAGCACCGGGAACTCATAAGGCATGGCGCTGTTCACGACATAATCCACATTACCAATGAACGGGATGATATACTGCAGTTCACTCTTGCGGACATAGTGCCAGTGGGTCAGCGTCAGCATTGGATCGCGGCCGCGGCTCCAGCTGTCGCGAATCATGCGGCGCAATAGGCGATGATCGGTCCAACGCATGAAACCGCCGTTCTCACCGCGTAGCTGACCCAGCGTCTCAATGTAGAGCCGGAACTTATGATTGTCGGGAACGCTGCGCGTCATGTCGGAATAGAGCCCGTGCAGGCAATCCATCAACAGCACATCACCGTCCTTCAGATGCATTTCATGAACGTTCAGCGTGCGCAATCCCGTATGAAAATCATAGTGCGGCGTCTTAATGCTTTTTCCGGCGAGCAACAGCTCCAGATGCTCATTGATCAGTTCGATGTCGAGCGCCTGCGGTGTCTCATAATCATAGTCGCCGAACTCATCCTTGGGATGCAGCTCCAGATCGTAGAAATAGTGGTCAACATGAAACGCTTTCAGCCGTTTCCCCTGTGCGGAGAGCTGCTCCGCCATCTTCATCGTGGTCGTCGTTTTACCGGATGACGACGGGCCGGCAACAATCACCAGGCGAACATCGTCGCCGTGCGCCAGCAGGCTTGCGCCGGCGGCGCGACACTCGGCGGCATAGCGTTCCTCGCAGGCGGCCACCAGTGCGGGATAGTTCCCCTCTTCAATGATCCGGTTGATTCCAGCCACCGAGTCGCAGCCGTGTTCCATATTCCACCGGAGCACTTCATAGATGATGCGATAGGGAATATTATCGGTCGCTTCGACCGCGCCCCGGCGGGCTTCGCGCACTTCGGTGCGTTTCTGGCGATAGATAATGTAGGCGCGGGCCGTTTTAACGTGGCCGTTTTCCATCAGGACCGCTTCGACAATATCCTGCAAATCTTCAACGGTCGGCACCTGCCCGATATAACTTTCGGCCGTGCGCTGCTCAACCACCAAGGCGAGCCGCTCGGCCTCTTCAAAGCCAAAGCCGCCGGTGGATGCGGCGGCTTTGCAGATGGCATTGGCGATACGGCCACGGTCGTATGGAACGACCTGGCCGTCGCGCTTGATGATGGTTTTGACGGGCTGCGTCATGGCTTATTCGCCGTCGAGGAAGCCCTCGAGTTTGCGAATACGGGTCGGATGGCGCATCTTGCGCAGTGCTTTTGCTTCGATCTGGCGAATACGTTCGCGCGTGACGTTAAACTTGCGGCCCACCTCTTCGAGCGTGCGCGGATAACCGTCCACGAGGCCGAAACGGAGCGTGAGCACTTCCTGTTCGCGCTCGGTCAGGGTTTCAAGCACGTCGCCGATCTTTTCTTTCAGCAGGCTGAAGGCGGTCATTTCATCCGGCTTCTCGGCCGACTTATCTTCGATAAAGTCGCCAAAGTGTGTGTCATCACTGTCGCCGATCGGGCTCTGCAGCGAAATCGGCTGCTGCGCGATCTTGAGTATCGCGCGGACGCGCTCAACCGGCAGATCCATTTCTTCGGCCAGCTCTTCCGGCGTGGCCTCACGGCCGAACTCCTGCAGCAGCTGCTTCTGGATACGCATCAGCTTGTTGATCGTTTCGATCATGTGCACCGGAATACGAATCGTACGCGCCTGGTCGGCGATTGAACGGGTGATAGCCTGGCGAATCCACCAGGTGGCATAGGTACTGAACTTATAACCGCGGCGGTATTCAAATTTTTCCACTGCTTTCATCAGACCCATGTTGCCTTCCTGAATGAGATCGAGGAAGGAAAGGCCGCGGTTGGTGTATTTCTTGGCAATACTGATCACGAGGCGCAGGTTGGCCTCGATCATTTCGGTCTTGGCCTTGAGGCCCTTGCGCAGCCAGACGCGCAGGTCGGCATAGTGCTGGGCAAACTCCTTCTGATCCATCTGCAGATAGGTTTCGAGCTCCTTGATCTCCTTGCGAACGGCGCGCAGGTCGGCCGCGGCACTCTTGGCGCGGCTTTTTTTCAGGCGCTCTACTTCACCCAGCAGATGCGTCATCTTGTGATGATGCTTATCGACTTCAGGCACGATGTCTTCGATGGCTTTCTGCTTAAAGTGCAGCTGCTTGAAATATTCCGTCAGGCGATCCTGAGCCTTGCCGAACAGCTTCATGGCTTTCTTTTCAGCCTCGCTGCCCTTTTTGGCTTTGGAATATTCGAGATAATATTTGAGCTTCAGCTCGCGGTTGCGGTCGATGCCCTTAAGCACTTTCGGCAGGTCGTTAAAATAGTCCTCGCGGCATTCGACATGCTTATCGGAAATAATGCGGTCAAAGCGCTCCTTGCCCATCTCCAGGCGATCAATCACGCCCAGGTAGGCATCCGTGGCACAGCCGAGGCGGTTAAACATGCCGGTCGTGGCAATTTCGGCCTCTTCGATGCGCATGGAGATTTCCACTTCCTGTTCGCGCGTCAGCAGCGGAACCTGCCCCATCTGCTTGAGGTACATGCGAACCGGGTCGTCGAGCACATCACTTTTTGCGCTCTGTTTGTCGGCCTGTTCTTTCTCCAGGCGCGCCTGATATTCTTCAACATCATCCTGCCGGATAATGTCGATCTCCATGCTCTGAAGAAGGGCAACGATTTTGTCAATATCTTCAACAACAACAAGATCTTCCGGGAACGCCTCGTTGATATCCTCGAAAGTCAGGAAACCATGATCCGAAGCCAGCGCCATCAGCTCTTTGATGCGATCATTACGCTCTTCACGATCCATCAGCGAAACACTGCCGGCGGTGGCCTCTTCAACCGATTTTGTGACCGCGGCGACTTTCTTTTCTTCAGCGGTTTTGGCTTCTAGCTTGGCTTCGGCTTTTTTCGCCGGCGCCTTCTTGGTCGCCTTTTTGGCGGGAGCTTTCTTGGCGGCGGTCTTTTTCGCCGGTGCTTTCTTGGCGCTCTTCTTCAGAGCGGCTTCAACTTTTTTTCCGGGGGCGGCGGCCTTCTTGGCTACTTTAATGGTTGCGGGTTTTTTCGCCGGGGCCTTTTTGGCGGCAGTTTTTGAAGTGGTTTTTTTTGTCGATGTCTTCTTTTTCGAAACAGCCATGGTAGTCCTTGGTTATAAAAGTATACAGTTCACCTATTATAGTGAAGAGAGACGGAAATTAACAGCAAGACCCGCCTGCGCGTCAACGCAATTAGCTAAAAATATTTATAAAGAGCCACATGAATAATTTCGCTTGCAGATTTCCAGCGCAACAAACACTATTTTCCAATGAATCATATTTTCCGTACATACCCGACGCATCCATGGCTTCCCGGTTGGACACTTGAGCCGCAGGGATGCGGGAAAAGAGCGCGGATTTTTTTTTTCAGACCCAGCCTACCGTCGGCCGAATCGGCCCCAACTGTGAAAACCCGGACTGGCTCCTTCAGATTCCCGTTCCGCAAAACAGCCGAACGAATATGCTGTTCAACGGATTCTGCGCCTATTTAGACCACCGCAAAACCGGCTTTGCCGCAGAGGTGCTAATGCCGGAACCCGGAATTCTCTGGGGACGCTTCGAAGGCATTCCGGCCCCAACACTTGCAACGGATCAACCGCTCGATTCCTCCGATGGCTGCCTCTGGATTGAGCATGAAGATACGCCGGTCCTGCTGCTCGTCCGCGAAAACACGTTCTGTCTGGTGACCAAATCGCATCTTCGCGAAGGCGCCCTGCGCCTGGCAGAGACCTATCTTTCCCGAGATATCGAAAAATTTCTTCACGAAGCACGCGAGGCACGCACCGGCGCCGAAGTTTTTTTTGAGCAGATGTCGCACCACGACTCCCTTGCGGCCATCAGCGTTGAATGCATGATGCGGGCGCTACGCCCGGCTGAGGGCAATATTCCTTTGGCCTGGAGCCAGTCGCCGGAATCGGACCAGCCCTTGCAGAGCACCAACGAGCTCTATCCGCTCGTAGCCGCATGGGTTCACCTAAATCCGGAGATTGCCGAAAATCTTGTGTTATGCGCACTAAAACTGCAATCCAGCGCCGGCGCCATCCCCGCATACTCCTCCCCGCACGGCACCCACACGGTTTTGGAAGCCCCCAAGCCAATGATTGCCAAAGCCGCGGAAGTGGCCTGGAATGCCCGCAAAGACCCTGACTTTCTTGCCGCGACCATCCCCCTGCTACGCCGTCATCTGCAATGGCTGCTGCACCACTTTGACCCTAAACGGCGCGGCCTGCACTGCTGGCAAAACCGCGCCGAACTGCCCGTTCCGGAAATCTATGATTCCGACCTCTCCACCGTCGACCTGACCATATTGTTACTGACGGAAATCGAAGCACTCAACCGACTGCGGGAACACTCCCCGCTTTGCTCCGACCATGCCCCCTATTTCGCCGAGGAGCGCGACACCCTCGAACACAATCTGCTGGACCACTTCTGGAACAGCGAGGAGCGCGCATTTACCAATGCCATCCTGCGCGGAACCACCATTAAGGTGGAAGGAATCCCGGCACTCACCCCGCTCATCTGGACGGCACTGCCCAACTCCTACCGCACAGCCATTATGGACCGGTTAAAAAGTGCGGGCTCGCTGCCGGGCGGAGGCAATGTACTGTCCTGGCACACCTCAGCTCTGGACACCCCCTCCTTTCCGGCATTTCAGCAAATCCTGGTGCTGGATTCCCTCAAGGCCGCCGACCCGAACGGCTCACTGGTCCGGGATTTTTCGCGCGTCACACTGCAAAGCTTTGTTGAACAGCACACCTTGGCGATCGAAGAGCACCAGCCGCTCCAGATCAATCCCGTCATCGCGGCCTTCATCACGAATGTCCAGTCCTCTCACCAATATCATTATATTTCAAAGGGAGGACTTGGCCGCGTACAAAAACTGTTTCGCAAACTACGCACCGACCACTTTGAGCTGTTGGTGATTCTAGTTACCGTTTTTGCCCTGCTCAGCACGCGCACCTTCTATAAACAGCTGAATGCCCCGCCGGAACTCGACATGCTCAACGCACAGATCAACAGCGCCTACACCGAACGGAATGCCGAAAAAACGATGCAAACCAGCCAGTCGATCATCCGGCACTATCCCGAACAGGCAACGGTCGCCAAGCTGTATGCCGGCAATATTTTCCTGCTCCGCAATGACCCGCAAACCGCCCGACAGCTGTTCGAGGAGATCCGTCAAGAATCTCCCGACAGCCCCTGCGCCATGATCTCACTCGGATTGCTTTATCAGCTGCAGGGCAACTTTGCCGAGGCAGAAAAAAACTATGCCGAGTTCTGTTATCTCTTCGACGAAATCTTTCCGGAGCTCGTGGTGGAAATCAGCCGCTGGCGCTATCTCGCGCGCGAAGGCTTCACCACCCCGCCCAAGTGGCGTGAAATTTATGGCAACCCCGTCATGCATGAACTATAGTCCCGCGCATACCCAAACGTAATACAGGAATATTCAAAATGAAAAACACACCACTGGCCGCACTTGCGGCACTGCTGCTTCTGTCAACCGGATGTACTGACAAAGCAAACAAAGACTCCAAACGTACCTTCATGTTCTGGTGCTTCCGGCAGGAAATCCAAAGCGCAAGCTTTCACATCGCCAAACTGAACACCACAGCTCAGGCGGCCTACATTCAAAACCGGCTCAAAGCCGTCCCCGGCTATGTCGACAGCAGTCTCGACCTCGAAAACCGCACCATCACCGTCCGCTACCAAAGCACCGACATCCGCAAGATGAACTTCGAGGAAGCCATCGCCCTCTCCGGCTTTGCCGTCAACAACCGCCCCGTCAACCCCAAAGCCAAAATCCCCGAAGGACTCAAATAAGATGAAAATCTCGATCAGCACCAAACCGCTTGAAACGCAGGCCAAAGATGCACTTGTTATTTTTGTTCAAGGTGACCGCATCCTTTTACCGGGCGGCAACACCCAGCTCAACAAACTGATCGAAGAATTCCTGAAACTCTCCGCCTTCAAGGGACAGGCCGGACAGGTCGCCACCTTCCCTACCCTCGACAAACTGAAGGCCAAACGAATCATCGTGGCCGGTCTTGGCCAAAGCGAACACTTCCACAACGGACTGCTTGAACAAGCCAGCGCCGCGGCCATCCGCGCCGGACGCGGCGCCGGCCTCAAATCTTTCGCCGTCGCATCCGCCGCAAAAATCAAAGGTGTAAAGGACGCTGACTACCAACTACTCGCCGGCCGCGGCGCCGCATGGGGAACCTACGCCTTTTCCACCTTTAAATCCGAAAGCAACAAACAGGCCGCCGCCACGCTGACCTTTGCCGGCGCCATAAAAGACCGCACTGCCATTAAAGCCGCCGAAGCCCAGGGTGCGGCCCTGATCGACACCGCCGACCTCGCCAACCTGCCCGGCAACGAAGCGCCGCCGGCCCAAATCGCGCAATGGGCCAAAGCCATGGCCAAGAGCAACGGACTCACCTGTCAGGTGCTCGGCAAAGCGGAACTGCAGAAAAAAGGATGCGGCGCCATGCTCGCCGTCGCCCAGGGCAGTGCGCAGGATGCCAAAATGATTATCCTCAAACACGCCGGCTCCGATAAGACCGCAAAGCCCATCGTGCTCATCGGCAAAACCGTCACCTTCGACAGCGGCGGCATCTCGCTCAAACCCGGCAAAGGCATGGGCTGGATGCGCTACGACAAATGCGGCGGCATGGCCGTCCTCACCGCCATGCAGATGATCGCCCGCATGAACCTCAAAACGCCCGTCATCGGCATTCTCGGCGCAGCCGAAAACATGCCCGGCTCGCAGGCTACCCGCCCCGGCGACATCGTTAAAGCCAGCAACGGGAAGACCATTGAAATCCTTAACACCGACGCCGAGGGCCGGCTGGTGCTGGCCGACGCCCTCGGACTTGCCGGCGGCATGAAGCCGCAGGCCATTGTGGATCTCGCCACGCTCACCGGCGCGGTGATCGGCGCACTCGGCTCCTCCGCCTCCGCCATTCTCGGTAATGATCAAAAGCTGATCGACATCTTGATTGCCGCCGGCGCAACCGCGGGCGAACGCCTCTGGCAGCTTCCGCTCTACAAGGATTATTCCGACGAAATGAAGTCCGACTTTGCCGACCTCTCCAACCTCTGCAAATCCGGCGGCGCCGGCACCGCCACAGCGGCGGCCTTCCTGAAAGAGTTTGTCCCCGAAGATGTTCCCTGGGCGCACCTCGACATTGCCGGAACCGCCTGGGTTGAATCGGCCAAACCCCATCAGGCCGCCGGCGCCACGCTCTTCGGCGCGCGTCTGCTCGCCCAATGGATCAGCACGCTGGGCTAAGAGATGGAGTTCGACTGGCAATCCGCCGGACTCTTCGGCATTTATGCGCTCTCCGGACTGCTCTGTCTCGCCGGCTTCATTCTCTCCTGCCTCTCGCTCTCCGGCACGTGGCTCGTGCTGGCCGCATCCGGACTGATTGCCTGGGCGCGCTGGCCGGACTTTCCGGGCATCGGAACGCTCGTGATATTTCTGCTGCTCTGCATTGGTGTTGAGGTCGCCGAAGCGCTCGCCGGAACCTGGGGCGTCCAAAAACGCGGCGGATCGAAGGCCGCCGGCTGGGCCGCGCTCGGCGGCGGATTTGCCGGCATGATGCTCGGCGGCCTGATTCCGCTTCCTGTCATCGGAAATCTTTTAGGCATGCTGGCCGGGAGCTTTGGCTGCGCCTTCTGGGTTGAACACACAAAAATGAAAAAAGCCGATCATGCCGCGCACGTCGCCACCGGCGCGGTACTGGCCCGGCTCGCCGTCATCTTCCTCAAGGTCGGCGTCACGCTCGCCATGATCCTCGCCCTCGCAATCGGTTGTATTCTGACGGGATAACAGGATGAGCGGGATCAATACGTTGCAGGAAATACGGAATACGCAATCAAAGGTCGCCTACTACATCACCGCCCACGGCTATGGTCACGGAACCCGCTCGTGCGACATCCTCAACGCCCTGCATTCCGTCGCGCCCGATATCCCGATTATGGTCAAAACAGATCTGCCTTCCGACTTTATCGGAAGCCGAATTCCGGACAACATTGAACTCCGGCGCGGCGCATTCGACGTTGGCCTCATTCAAAAAGACTCCATCCAGGTGGATCTTGAAGCGTCGCTTGAAACCATTGAAACGCTCTATGCCCGCGAAGAAGAACTCATTGATCAGGAAGTCAAATTTCTCCGGGAAGAAAACATCGGCGTGGTCGTGGCCGACATTCCCGCAATCCCGTTAGCGGCCGCGCAGCGGGCGGACATTCCCAACATTGCCACCGGGAACTTCGGGTGGGACTGGATCTATTCCGACTTCGTGCAGCACAATCCGCGTTGGCAAATCTATGTCGAAAAATTCCGCGCCGTTTACGCGCAGACCAACCTGTTGATGCGGCAGCCTTTTGCCGAACCCATGGCGCCCTTCCCCAAGCGAACAGATCTACCACTGCTCGCCTCTCCCGGAACCAACCGCCGCACGAAACTGGTAGCGCTCACAGGAGCCGATCCCAACAAACAGTGGGTTCTGCTCTCATTCACCACGCTTAATCTCGACGCCGAAGCGCTCAACAACCTTGCGCAGCTAACCGACTATGAGCTGTTTGCCGTTGAGCCGCTCGAGTGGCCGGACTCAAGCGTTCAAACCATTTCGCGCTCGGCCGTTTGCTTCGCCGATGTGCTTGCCTCAATGGACGTCGTGGTTACCAAACCGGGCTTCGGCATCGTCTCGGAATGCATCGCCAACAACAAGCCGATCATTTATGCCGACCGCGAGCACTTCATTGAATATGAGATCCTGGTTGAAAACATTGAACGCTACTGCCGTAACGTCTTCATCTCCTCCACCGACCTCTATGCCGGAAAGCTGGAACGCGCCCTGAAGCAAATTGAAACAGCTCCCGCCCCAGCGGAACAGATGCCGCGCGGCGGGGCGGAGATCGCCGCTCGCCACATTCTCGAAAAACTCGGCTAGCCTACTATTTTCACCTCGGCGCGAAGCCGCTCAACATCGGCGGGCTTCACTACGCCGGAAAGCAGGTTCAGCGCATTGGCCGCGCCACACGCCATTCCGTTAATGATGGCGGCTGAAATTTCCAGTCCATCATTCAACGCAACCGCCATGCCGGCCGTGACCGCATCGCCGCTGCCAACCGGATTGACCGCGGCAATTTGCGGCGGAAAAATTTCCAGCACCTGCAACTCATCCACAAAAAAGGCCGACCGGCTGCCGCGCGTAATCAAAACCGACTGCGCCCCGCGATCCATCAGCTCCCGGCAGGCCGCCAGCAAATCATCGCCGCCCACCGTGGCCAACAATTCAACATCGTTAATTTTCACAACGAACGGTTTGTGCTCCAGCGCCAACAGCAACGGCTCGCCCGGCGCATCCAGAATCACGCAGCCGCCCCGTTCATGCACCAGCTGGCAGATTTGAGCATAGGCATCCGCCGGAGCGCCCGCCGGAAGCTTCCCGGAAATTGGGACCATCGCATCGGCAAGCTCCAGCGACTCAAACAGCAGCATCATGTGCCGCCAATTGTCCGCCGTCAACGGCGGCATTTCCTCCACCAGCTCCGTTGTCTCCGGATTGCCCGCCTCCACCAGCGTCTGGCAGATGCGGGTTTCCCCTTCCACCTCAACATGCCGGTAGCCCACCTCCTCGGCGTCCAGCATCTGCTCCAGCAGCCGGCCGTTTGCCCCACCGATAAACTCCACCAATACCGGGTGGCCGCCCTGCTGCTTAACCATGCGGGCCGTGTTCGCACCCTTTCCGCCAACCGTCGTGCTCACCCCCACCGAGCGATTCACCAGCCCTTTTTCAACTTTTTCAAACTCAAGAATGCGCTGCACGCACGGCGTAAATCCGCAACAGATAATGGGTTTCGTCGATGTCTTCATAGTCCGAACATAATAACGCGATTTTTTCGAAAATTCACAGTAGACAAACCAAATTTTTCGGGTATGTTATTCGCTCCTTCAACGGAAACGGTGGGATAGCGAAGCGGTCAAACGCAGCAGACTGTAAATCTGCCCTCTACGAGTTCGATGGTTCGAATCCATCTCCCACCACCATCTT
>CAZABK010000088.1:0-11100 GCA_964483355.1 uncultured Verrucomicrobiota bacterium
GAAGCGCAGGGGCTCGAACCCTGGACCCGCTGATTAAGAGTCAGCTGCTCTACCAACTGAGCTACGCTTCCATTTGCAAGGGGACGAAAGCTAATGATTCGCCCCTTTTAACGCAACCCCAAAACACTACAAATATTTGGTAGGCGTTAGGATTGCAAAAACGCCGCGGATTCCGCGGCGTTTGCCCTGTTTACCTACAGCCAGAAGCTGAAGTAGAGATACATGCCGACGATCAGAATCAGTGTGACTACGGTCAGGATGACATCGAACTTTTCGATGCTGGCGCGTACTTCCTGTTTGTCGAGCGAGGCATAGGTGAGTCCGACGATGGAGGCCTCGTCCTGCGGCGGGTTCAGCATCGAAACGCCGATCACGACCATGATGCTGATGAGGAACAACGCGCCGGAAGCGTAGAGGAAGTTAAAGTCGCCGATGGCGGCGAAGAAGGCCGGATCGGAGAGCTTTCCGGCTTCGAGCGTTCCATAGTTTGCCTGAATGGTGAGCTTGGCCATGCCGAGCACGAACCCGACAATCAGTCCCCACAGGGCGCCCTGCGCATTGATGCGTTTCCAGAAGAGGCCGAGCAGGAAGACCGCGGTAATCGGCGGGGCGAGATAGCCCTGCACGCTCTGCAGGTATTGACAGAGGCCGCCCCCGGCCACCTTGTACATCACCGGAATCCACGCCATGCCGAGCAGTACGATGAGGGTGGTGGCGAAGCGGCCCACGGTCACGAGGTGGCGCTCGCTCTGGCCGGGGCGAAGTTTTTCGTAGATGTCCACCGTGAAGAGCGCGGCGCAGGAGTTAAACAGCGACGAGAGCGAACTCATCAGCGCGGCCAGCAGACCACCGACCACCAGGCCGCGCAGGCCGGTCGGCAGCATATTCATCACCATGGTGGCGAAAACCTGGTCGCCGTCGATCGGTGCCACGACTTCGCCGGCGATCACCTTGGGCGGAATGGCCATGATGCCCTTCTGATGCAGCGCCCAGCCGATGAGGCCGGGGACGAGGAAAATGACCACCGGCCAAACCTTGAGGAACGAGCCCCAGATCGCGCCGCGGCGGGCCATCGTCAGGTTTTTGGCGGCGAGTGTACGCTGCACGATGTATTGGTCGGTGCACCAATACCAGATGCCGATGATCGGCGAAGCCATCAGGATACCGAGCCACGGGAAGTCGCCGTTTTTCCACCACGGAATGTCGGAGCCTTCCGGCACCAGCGGGCGCCACAGCGCCAGCTCGGAGGCACGCTCACCCGCGATGGCCTTCAGTTCTCCCCAGCCGCCGAGGGCTTTGAGTCCGAAGAAGGTGATGCAGAATGAGCCGATCAGCAGAATGATCGCCTGGGCGGTGTCGGTATACAGTACTGCGCGCAGGCCGCCGAAGATCGTGTAGATCCCGGTGAGGATCACGGTGGCAAAGGCGCCGATCCAGAAGGGCCCCCACACCTGGCCAAACAGTTCCAGCTGCAACTCCGGCAGCAGGGTCCGGAACACAATGGCTCCGGCATAAACGGTTACGGAAACTTTGGTGAATACATAGGCGATCAACGATACCACCGAAAGAATCCAGCGCACCTTCGAGTTAAAGCGCTTTTCCAGAAACTCCGGCATGGTGAAAACATTGGCGCGGTAGTAGAAGGGAACAAAGATCCAGCCGAGCATCAGCATGACCCACGCATGCATTTCCCAGTGGGCCATCGCCATGCCGGTCGATGCGCCGGAACCGGCCAGTCCGACAATGTGTTCGGAACCGATGTTGGAGGCAAACAGCGAACCGCCGATGGCAAACCAACCAATGTTTCGACCGGCCAAAAAGTAGTCCGCCGATGTATCCTGTTTTCGCGACGACCACCACACCACACCAATCAGGGCGGCAAAATAGAGGGCAATCACACCCCAATCCAAACCTGTCATGTTGTTCCCCTTCTGATAGTTATAAAAAAAACAAAAAAGGGATACCAGAACGGTATCCCTTTGGGAAGGATCAATTTGTTTTCCCAGGAAAACTTAGATGTACTGGTTGATCAGCGCTTCGAAGAGTTCCTGCTTGCCGCTGATCGGAGCGACTTCGCCGTCGGCCGCGCCAATGGAGGCAAGCTCTTCGAGCGTCATCTTACCGGCCGCAAACTCGGCGCCCTTGCCTTCGCCGAAGGAAGCATAGCGCTCAGCGCGCAGCTTCTTATACGGAGACTCGGTCAGGATCTTGTCTGCGGTCACCAGCGCACGGGCGAAGACGTCCATGCCGCTGATGTGGGCAATGAAGATATCTTCGAGGTCGGTGGAGTTACGACGGATCTTCGCGTCAAAGTTAGTTCCGCCGCCCTGCAGGCCGCCGGCTTCGAGGATCACGAGCATCGCTTCCGTTGTTTCGCGGATATTGACCGGGAATTCGTCAGTGTCCCAGCCGTTCTGATAGTCACCGCGGTTGGCGTCGATGCTGCCGAGCATGTTGTTGTCGGCCGCCACCTGCAGCTCGTGCTGGAAGGTGTGCTGTGCGAGCGTGGCATGGTTAACCTCAACGTTGAGTTTGAAGTCGTCCGCCAGGCCATACTTGTTCAGGAAGCCGACCACGGTGTGCGCGTCGACATCGTACTGATGCTTGCTCGGCTCCATCGGCTTGGGCTCGATGAAGAAGTTACCCTTGAAGCCCTGTGCGCGGGCATAGTCGCGGGCCATGCCAAGGAACGCACCGAAGTTGTCGAGCTCCTGCTTCATGTTGGTGTTGAGCAGGCTCATGTAGCCTTCGCGGCCGCCCCAGAAGACATAGTTTTCGCCGCCGAGCTTGATGGTGGCGTCGATGGCATTTTTCAGCTGTGCGCCGGCATAGGCCAGCGTGCCGAAGTCCGGGTTGGTGCCCGCGCCGTTCATGTAGCGCGGGTTGGAAAAGAGGTTGGCTGTGCCCCACAGAAGCTTAACGCCGGAAGCATCCATCTTTTCTTTCGCATAGTCGGTGATCATTTCCAGACGGCGGGTGGATTCCGCAAAGTCAGGACCTTCTTCGACCAGGTCATAGTCGTGGAAGCAGTAATACGGCGCGCCGATCTTGGTGAAGAATTCGAACGCGGCATCCATCTTGTTCTTTGCGCGGGTGTCGGCATCGTTGCCTGCAAACCACGGGAAGAAGTGGGTTCCGCCGCCGAACGGATCGCCGCCGGTTCCGCAGAACGTGTGCCAGTAGGCAATGGCGAAGCGCAGGTGCTCCTTCATGGTTTTGCCGGCGACTACGGCATTTTCGTCGTACCACTTGAAGGCCAGCGGATTGTCGCTATCGCGGCCTTCATAGGCGATTTTTCCGATGCCCGGAAAATATTCGGTGTTTCCTGTAACAATACTCATTGTTTTGCTCCTTTAGTTCAAAACAGTGTTAGGTTTTAAGTGGTTAAGTGTTAAGCCCCATTGCCCTACACCTTGCACTCAAAACGTAATCACTTAATCACTTAAAACTTTTTCTAAATGTTGTTTCCACGCGGCATAGGCCGCTTTGTATTCGTCGGCGTTTTCGCACGGCTCGATTTTCTTTTTGAGCTCGAGGTTGGAAAACGCTTCTTCGAGCGAGCTGTAGACGCCTGCGCCATAACCGGCTCCACGGGCCGCGCCGAGCGCGCCGTCGGTTTTGTAGAGCTCAATGGTTGCGCCGCTTACCGAAGCAAGGGTGCGACAGAAGACATCGCTCATAAACATGTTGGCGAAGCCGGCGCGGATCGTTTTCAGTTCCAGGCCGGTTTCCTCCATCACCTCCATGCCATACATGAACGAGAAGACCACGCCTTCCTGCAGCGCGCGGCACATGTGGCCTTTGTCGTGACGGTTAAAGTCGATGCCGACAAACTGCGCGCCGACCTCTTTATTGCCGAGTACGCGCTCCGCACCATTGCCGAACGGCAGGGCGATCAGGCCGTCGCAGCCAATGTTGACCGCTTTCGCCAGTACGTCCATATCCTGATATGGCAGTTCGTTGAGCAGGCGCTTGAGCCACGCGATGAAAATGGAGGTTCCGCTGATGCAGAGCAGTACGCCCAGGCGCGGATCTTCAGCACCGTGGTTCACATGCGCAAAGGTGTTTACGCGCGACTGCGGATCATACTGCTTCGCGTCGGTCACGCCGTAGACCACACCGGAAGTACCGGCGGTTGCGGCAATTTCGCCCGGATTGAGCACGTTGAGCGAAAGCGCGTTGTTGGGCTGGTCGCCGCCGCGGTAGGAAACCGGCGTACCTTCTTTCAGGCCCAGATCGGCCGCCGCTTCTGCGGAAACGGTTCCCTGTGCACCGAAGGTCGGAACAATCTGCGCCAGCACGCTTTCCTCAATGCCCCAATGATCCAGCAGGAATTTGGCCGGTGCTTCCTCATGGAAATCCCACAGCATGCCTTCGGAAAGGCCGGACGCCGTGGTGCAGGCTTCGCCGGTCAGCTTCATGGCCAGCCAGTCGCCCGGCAGCATGATTTTGTCGATTTTCTCAAAAAGTTCCGGCTCGTTTTCCTTCACCCAGGCCAGTTTGGAGGCGGTAAAGTTGCCCGGCGAGTTCATCAGGTGGGTCAGGCATTTCTGCTTGCCGATGGTCTCAAGAGCTTCTTCGCCATAAGGCACGGCGCGGGAGTCGCACCAGATAATGGCCGGACGCAGCACCTGCTGATCCTTGTCGACACAGACCAGACCGTGCATCTGGTAGGCAATCCCGATCGCCTTGATCTCTTCCGGTTTGGCACCGGCTTCTGCCATTGCGTCAGCAATCGACTGCTTTGCGGTGTCATACCACAGCTGCGGATCCTGTTCCGCATAGCCCGGCTGCGTTGAAGTAATCTTCTGTTCGCTCTTCGGATAATATGCGCTACCGGCGCACGTTCCGCTTTTTACATCGAGCAGCGACGCCTTTACGGACGAGCTGCCGACATCAATGCCTAATAAGTAGTTCATGGTTCACTCCTCGCTAAAATTCGAGGGTACACTATTTCACATTGCATAAACGAGCGCCTTGAATATTTTCCCAAAAACAAGCACTATATTCCCACATTATGAAATCACCCATAGCAGACGGAATACATTATTTCGGCCTCGCTGGCTTCCCTTTGGCGGTTCGGCGAGTGCGCACCGACGTCGAGCAAACGCCGTCGCATCCGCACGATTTGACCGAAATTGAGCATAGCCACGATTTTTGCGAGCTGGTGATTGTGACGCGCGGATCGGCCATGCACATGCTCGAAGGCGCTTCGTTTCCGGTGACCGCCGGCGACGTTTTTTTGCTGCAGGGCCGCCAGAAGCATTATTTCTATGAGCGGAAAAATCTCGACCTGATCAACATTATGTATGATTCGGGAAAAATCGCGCTGCCGGAAAACGAGCTGCGCTGCATGCCGGGCTACTGCGCGATGTTCCTGCTTGAGCCGACCTACCGTCGGCAGCACAACTTTGCCAGCCGGCTGCATCTCGGGCGCGTGCCGCTGGCGCGGGTGGAGCGCTTGGTGGACGAAATGGAGCGCGAGTGCGAAGAGGAGCAATCCGGAAAAGAGGTGGCGCTGCGCGCCAAGCTGCTGGAGCTGATGGTTTTTCTGTCGCGCGCCTATACCAGTTCCGATACCACCGAGGCGCACGCGCTGCTGCGCGTCGGCAACGTGATCGGCGCGCTCGAAAACGATTTTTCAAAGGACTGGAAACTCGAAGAACTGCTGGACATCGCCCATATGTCGCGCAGCAATCTGATGCGCGTGTTCCGCAAAGCCACCGGACAGACGCCGATCGACTATCTGGTGCGCCTGCGGATTCAGCGCGCGATGGAAATGCTGCGCAACACCGACCTGAGCATTACCGAAATCGCGCTGGAGGTCGGCTTCAACGACAGCAACTATTTTACGCGCCAGTTCCGCCGGATTCTCGGCGAATCGCCGCGCAGTTTTCGTCAGCATAAGCTGTAGTTTTTGGTGGATTCTTCGGCGCGGGCATTTATCATTGGGTCAATGGAAACCCTCTCCCAGATTGATTCGATGACATGGATGATTCTCGTTTCGGCCGTCATCATTTGCGTGGCCGTTCTGCTGGCCAAGACGATCAAATTTGTGCTGAAGCTCGCCGTTATTGTGGTGATGCTGCTGTTTGTGATCTATTTCCTGCGTCAGGCGGGCGTCATTCCGCTGCCCTAGAACGGAGCCTTTATGAAAAACGCATTACTGGTCATTCTCTTTTTGCTGGCGACCGCTGTTCGGGCCGATGAGGCCGCTTTGCAGCAGCGGGTCGCGGAGCTGGAAACGCGGCTGGCCCGGCTGGAGCAAAAGCTGGCGCCGGTGCTCGAAGCGGAGCGCGTGAAGGACGTTGTAAAGCGCCAGAAGGATGCGGCGCGCGAGCGGATGCTGCTCGACGCCGAAATTTATGGCCGCCACGATCTGAATAAAATCGAAAAGCTCTATCGGGCCGCCAGCCAGGACTGGGCCTCGGAAGACGCCGGCAAGGCGGTGGCATTGCTGGCCGAAAACTATCCCGCCGCCAACCGGACCGGTTGCGCGGCACTCAGCCGCGCCCAGGCGGTTGCGGGCGACGAGCAGCTTGCTTTGCTGAAGCAGGCCATTGAAAAACATGGCGGATGTTTCTATGGCGACGGCGTGCAGGTCGATGCCTATGCCTGCCTTTATCTCGCGATGCGCCACAAGCGCGATGGAAAAGATGACCGGGCCGCCCAGCTCTTCGAGATGATCCGCATCCATTATTCCAGCGCGGTCGACCACAAAGGCCAGTTGCTGACCCGCCACCTCGAAGGCATGGAATAGGCTATTGTATTGGCCCCCGTGCGAAAATTAATTCAGGTCTTGGTCTGACTCTTGCTGATTAAATTCATCTTAATTGTCGCTCAATCGGAGGTGTTTTTGAGGAGCATAAGAGTGCAGCAGGAGGACGGGGTGGCGGACCAGGACAGCGAAAAGGGCAAAAAGCGGTTTCTCATTCTGTTGTTGACCGCTTTTTTATTGGTTTTGGCCGGAGGATGGGGAGCTCAGGAGGCGGGATCCCGGGCCGACCTGCGCATGCGCCGCGAGCTGCTCCGCAAAGCGACATCGGTTGCCGCCGCCCTGCCGATTAACCAAATCCAGGGACTCTCCTTCACCATCGACGATCTGAACCGTCCGGAATATCTTCGCCTCTGCAACTATCTGAAAGCCTATGCGGAAAACGTCGGGTTAAAGAGCGTCTATACGATGGCTCTGCGCGCGGATGGCAAACTCGTCTTCGGGCCGGAAAGCCTGGAGCCGGAATCCCCCGGCGATGTCTACCTGCAGCCCTCAAAGGAGGACTTTGAGATTTTTGAAACGGGAAAACCCTTTGTCATCGGCCCCTTTCCCGATGAATACGGGACCTTTGTTTCCGCCTCCGCGCCCATCGTCCACCCGCAAACCGGCGAAGTGCTGGCATCTGTCGGAATTGATGTTGAGGCGGCGGCGTGGAAAGAGGCCGTTCGCCGGGCGCAACGGCAACCTCTGCTGCTGGTTCTCGTTCCGCTCGGCATGCTGGCGCTTACCGGTATCCTGATCAAAATCCGGCACCGGCTGCATGTTGTCATTTCTCCGGAACGGCTGCATCACCTCGAAACCATGGCCTGCGCGGTGATCATGCTCCTGCTGACCGCCGGAACAACCCTGCTGTTTTACGCCTCGGAAAACAGTGCGCGGGAGGAAGCCTTTCACGCCATGTCGCTGCTCAAGGGCAGCGTCTATGCGGATGAGCTCAAAAGACTGCAGGGTGATCTTGAAACGCTCGCCAATTTTTTTGAATCGTGCAAATTTGTGGATCGCGAAGAATTCCGAAATTTTTGCGCGGGCATGGTTCGCCATCATACCGTTCAGGCAGGCGCCTGGTGCCCGAAGGTTCCCGTTTCCAAACTCAAAGAGTTTGAGCGAGAGCAGCGGGTTGAGGGCTTAACCGATTATTCGGTGAAAAACCTTTCGGATGCAGAGAGCGAGTTTGACATGGCCTATCCGGTGCAGTATGTCGAGCCACATGCCGGGCATGAGCTGGCAGTCGGCTGCAATCTTTATTCCGAAGCCAGCCTCCGCGCCGCCATTGATGAGGCAAACCGAACCGGTTACACCACCGCCACCGCGCCAATCGGTCAGGCGGCACTGCCCGGCGGCTCTCCGGAAGATCTTTTCATTTTTCTGCCCGTTCAGGGCCGGCGCCAACAAGGGATGCTTTTTTTTGCCCTCCGCCCGCAGCTGACAATGGCGCGGCTTGAACAACGCACCACGGCCGGGTCGTCCGGTCTGGCCGCCTGCCTGTTGGAAATCAGTCCGGGCAAAGAACCGGTGCTGCTGGCCAATTCGCAAAAAGGCAAACCAGGCAAATCCCTGATACCTCTTGCCGCCGGCCTGCACCGGATTGTGCCGCTCCACTCCTTTGGCCGCACCTATGCCCTGGTGATTACGCCGGAAGCCCGGTGGTATAAAGACCATCCGTTGCGGGACTGGAAAATTGCGCTCTTCGCCGGCCTCGCGCTTAGCGCTCTCCTGACCGGGGTAGTTTCTGTGCTAACCAACCGCCCGATCCTGCTCGAAAAGCTGGTGAAACAACGGACGGCGGAACTCGCCAAAAGCGAGCGGCGCCTCAAGCTGGCCACCACGGCGGCCAACATCGGGGTCTGGGACCGGGACATTGCCGGCAATAAGCTGGTTTGGAATGAGCGTATGCATCGGCTCTATGGACTCGAAAAAGAGTCGTTCAACCAAACCCTGCAGGCGTGGGAACAATGTATCCATCCCGGCGATTTCGACCGCGTCATGGAGGAACTGTCCGCTGCCGAGCGCAATGAGAACGAGTTCGACACCGAATACCGCATTATCCGTCCCGATGGAAGGATCCGCCACATCCGGGCCCATGCCCATGTGATGCATGCTTCCGATGGAACCCCGGTGCGCATAACCGGCGTGAATCAGGATATCACTGACGCCAAAGATGCCGAAGAGGAACTGCGCAAGCGCAATCGCGAACTCGAACGCTTCAACCGGCTGGCCGTCGGACGCGAACTGCGGATGATTGAGCTGAAAGAAGAGATCAACAGGCTCAGCCTCGAGCTCGGGCAACCGAAACCCTACCTGCGTGATTTTTCCCCTTCCACAATAAAGAGTGATACCGATGCATAATGACGAGCATATCGACAAGCTCCTTGAGCTTGTGGGGCCGCAGAACCGGCAGGAAGCAGCAGGGCTGATCGACCTGCTTCTCGAAGAGCAGACCGCGCAGTTGGCACAAACCAACCATTCCCTGAACGAGATCCGGCTGGCAACGCTCAATATGATGGAAGACGCTGTGTTGGCGAAAGACCGGCTGTCCGAGAGCGAAGCCAAATGGCGCAGCTATGTGAAAGATGCCCCGTATGGCATCTTCATTGCCGATCGGTCGGGGAAATATCTGGAAGTCAACCCGGCGGCCGCAGGCCTCTCCGGCTATTCGGAAGAGGAGCTGCTCTCCCGGAGTATTCCGGATCTGCTTGCGCCGGCAAACCTGACCGCGGGCCTTGCCCATTTTCAGAAGGTGATCGATACGGGCCATGCCACCGGCGACCTGCTCTGCCGGCTCGGCAACGGGGAACTCCGCTGGTGGCAGGTTTCCGCCGTCAGGCTGAGCGACGATCGTTTCCTCGGGTTTGCGGAGGACATCACTGAAACGAAAAAAAATAAAACCGCTCTGGAGGAGTCTCGCCGTTTTCTACGAACCATTATCGATTCCATTCCATCCGGGGTGTTCTGGAAGGACAGCAATTCTGTATATCTCGGATGTAACGAGGCCTTTGCAACCGATGCCGGAGCCGAAACCCCGGACGAGCTGGTTGGTAAAACGGATTTTGACCTCGGCTGGCCGATTGAAGACGCAGAGTCCTACCGGCAGGATGATCTGGAAGTCATCGAATTAGGAACAGCAAAGCTCGGATTTGAAGAATCACTCTCCGCTCTCGGGAGTGCTCCCCGCTGGGCGAAAACCAACAAAGTGCCCCTTAAAGATAAAAACGGCAATGTTATCGGAGTTCTGGGAACCTACGAAGATATTACCGAACGCAAACGGATGGAAGAAGCCCTCGAAAAACGGGTGCTGGCGCTGACCCGGCCACTGGAAGACAACTCCGATATTACATTTGAAGATCTCTTCGACCTGCAAGAGATTCAGCGGATTCAGGACGAATTTTCCGCGGCAACCGGGGTGGCATCCATCATCACTGATGCGGACGGCACGCCCATCACGGAGCCGAGCAATTTCACGCACCTCTGCCGGGACATCATCCGCAAAACCGAACTGGGGTGCGCCAACTGCTATAAATCCGACGCAATCGTCGGCCGGCACCACCCGGACGGGCCGGTTGTGCAGCAGTGCATGAGCAGTGGACTCTGGGATGCCGGAGCAAACATTACCGTGGGTGGCCGCCACATCGCCAACTGGATGATCGGGCAGGTGCGGGATATCGTCCAGACCGATGACGTCATGCGCGCCTACGCCCGAAAAATCGGGGCCGATGAGGAGGAGTTCATGAACGCCTTTCATCAGGTCCCGGTTATGTCGCTCGATCAGTTTGAAGCGGTTGCGCAGTCGCTCTTCTCCCTGGCCACTCAGCTTTCCGCGTCGGCATATCAAAACATGCAGCAGGCCCGGTTTATCAGCGAGCAGCAAGAGGCTGCGGTGGAGCTACGCCGTCTCTCCACCGCCATCGAACAGTCGCCGGAAGCGATCGTCATTACGGATACCGAGGGAACCATCCAATACGTCAATCCGGCTTTTGAACAAATCACCGGCTATTCCCGCACCGAGGCGCTGGGCCAAAATCCGAGCGTTCTCCAGAGCGGCGAACATGATGAGGCGTTTTATGCCGACCTGTGGCAGGCCATTACTTCCGGCCGGGAGTGGCAAGGCCAAATCATTAATAAGCGCAAGGATGGGTCGCAGTATACCGAGGAAGCTACAATTACCCCGGTCCGAGATGCTCGCGGAGTCATCATCAACTATGTGGCCGTTAAACGCGATATTACCGAAGAACTCATTCGCGAGGCCGAGTTGCGGCAGGCCCAGAAAATGGACGCGATCGGGCAGCTGGCCGGCGGGATTGCCCACGATTTCAACAACATTCTGCAGG
>CAZABK010000089.1:0-10265 GCA_964483355.1 uncultured Verrucomicrobiota bacterium
CTCGAAGGCGGCCGTTTCGCCACCTCCGACTTGAACGACCTCTACCGTCGCGTCATCAACCGTAACAACCGTCTGCGCACGCTGCTGGCCCTCAAGACGCCGGAAGTGATTATCCGCAACGAAAAGCGCATGCTGCAGCAGTCGGTCGACGCGCTGTTCGACAACGGCCGCCACGGCCGCGCCGTTACCGGTCCGGGCAACCGCCCGCTCAAGTCGCTCTCCGACATGCTCAAGGGTAAGCAGGGCCGCTTCCGGCAGAACCTGCTCGGTAAGCGTGTGGACTATTCCGGCCGTTCCGTAATCGTGGTCGGCCCGACCCTGAAGCTCAACCAGTGCGGTCTGCCGAAAAAGATGGCTCTCGTTCTGTTCGAGCCCTTCATCATCCGCAAGCTGAAAGAGCGCGGTGTCGTGCACACCGTCCGCAGCGCCAAGAAGATGATCGAGCGCGAAGTGGACGAAGTATGGGATATCCTCGACGAGGTGACCAGCGGCCACACCGTGATGCTCAACCGCGCGCCGACGCTTCACCGTCTCTCGATTCAGTCGTTCGAGCCGGTGCTGATTGAGGGTAACGCGATTCAGCTGCATCCGCTCGTCTGTACCGCCTACAACGCCGACTTTGACGGTGACCAGATGGCCGTGCACGTTCCGCTCTCCGTGGAAGCACAGGTGGAATCGAAGAGCCTGATGCTCGCGACCAATAACATTTTCTCGCCGTCCAGCGGCAAGCCGGTCACCACGCCGACGCAGGATATCGCACTGGGCTGCTACTTCCTGACTTCGGAATCGCAGACCTACATGATGCAGCGCAAGAAGGGCAAAAAATCCGACGAGCATCTGCGCCTCATGAACGATCTGCACGAAGTGCACACGGCCTACGACGAAGGCGTCGTCAAGCTGCACGACCGCATCCGTTACCGCAATCCGGACTACCAGCGCGAAACGCGCAACGGTGACCAGGAGCGCTCCATCATCACGACCACCGTCGGCCGTTGCTTCTTCAACGAAGTCTGGCCGGATGCGCTTGGCTTCGTGAACAAGACCGCTACCAAGAAGGTGGTTGGAACGATGATCGAGCAGTGCTACGAAGTGTCCGGTCATAACGAAACCGTCCGCGTTCTCGACGATCTGAAAAACCTCGGTTACGAACACGCGACCCTTTCGGGTATGTCCATCGGTCTGACCGACATGATCATTCCGCAGGACAAGTCCGGCATGGTTGCCGCGGCCCGTGAAGAGATCGAAGGTGTTGAGTCCAAATACAAGAAGGGTCTCATCACCGAGGGCGAGCGCTACAACATGATTATCGACATCTGGACCGACACCAACGACAAGCTGACCAACAAGTTGTTCGACGTGCTCGAAGAAAACGACGATGTCTACAATGAACGCTCCAAGGAAGAGCTCAACCCGGTTTACGTGATGGTTGACTCCGGCGCCCGTGGTTCGCGTCAGCAGATTCGTCAGCTGGCCGGTATGCGCGGCCTGATGGCCAAGCCGTCGGGTGAAATTATTGAACGTCCGATTCTGTCGAACTTCCGTGAAGGTCTGTCCGTTCTCGAATACTTCATTTCGACGCACGGTGCCCGTAAAGGTCTGGCCGATACGGCGCTTAAGACGGCCGACTCCGGTTACCTTACCCGTAAGCTGGTCGACGTTTCGCACGACATCATTATTACCGAAGAAGACTGCTCGACGCTCAACGGCATCGAAGTGGCCGCAATCACCGAAGGCGACGACGAACTCGTTTCGCTCTCCACGCGCATCATTGGCCGTACCGCGGCTGAAGATATCTGCAACCCGCACACCCTCGACGTTCTGGTTGCCGCCGGCGAACTGATCGACAAGTATTCCGCCCGCAAGGTGGAAAGCGCCGGGGTTGAAAACGTGGTCATTCGTTCGGTGCTCACCTGCGAATCCCGTCGCGGCGTCTGCGCCAAGTGCTACGGTAAAAACCTGGCGACCGGTAAGGTGGCCCAGCTCGGTCAGCCTGTCGGCATTATCGCCGCGCAGTCGATCGGTGAACCGGGCACGCAGCTCACCATGCGTACCTTCCATATCGGTGGCACCGCATCTTCCGTCTTTAAGCAGCCGAAGATCACTGCCAAGTCCGGCGGTACGGTGAAGTACGAAAACGTCCGTGCTGTTAAGGTTGACGATCAGAACATCGTGCTCAACAAAAACGGTAACATCCTCATCATCGACGAGGACGGCCGCGAGCTCGAACGCTACGCCATGATGATCGGTGCAATGGTCTCCGTCGATGACGGCGGCACCGTGGCGGCGGGCGAAACCTTTGTTGAGTGGGATCCGTACTCCGTTCCGATTCTTTCCGAACACGACGGTAAGCTCGAGTTCCAGGACTTCATCGAAGGCGTGACCGTTCAGAAGACCGTGGATGAATCCACCGGTGTTGAAGGTCTGACCGTTATGGAGCATAAGGAAGACCTCCATCCGGAAATCCTCGTGGTCGGCAAAGACGGCAGCGTCGGACACTATTCCATTCCGGCCGGCGCCCAGGTGATGATCAAGGAAGGCGACCAGATTCAGGCCGGCTTCACGCTCGCCCGTACGCCGCGTAAGACGGTCCGTACCAAGGACATTACCGGTGGTCTGCCGCGTGTAGCTGAGCTCGTTGAAGCCCGTACACCGAAAGAAGCGGCCGAGATCGCCAAGATCGAAGGTATTGTTGAACTCGGCGGCATCGCCAAGGGTAAGCGCAAGCTCATCGTCCGCGACACCGTTACCGGCGCGGAAGAGGAACACCTCATCCCGATGAACAAGCACGTGATTGTCTTCCCGGGCGACTTTGTCCACAAGGGACAGCAGCTCACCGAAGGTCCGATCGTTCCGCAGGAACTGCTCGAAGTCTGCGGCCCGCAGGATCTGCAGGAATACCTCGTGAACGAAGTGCAGGCTGTTTATCGTCTGCAGGGCGTGGAAATCAACGACAAGCACATCGAGGTGATCGTTCGCCAGATGCTGCGCAAGGTCAAGATTACCGATCCGGGCGACACCGAGTTTCTCTGGGGCGAGCAGGTCGAAAAGCAGACCTTCCAGGAAGTCAACCAGAAGGCGGTGGCCGAAGGTCGTCGTCCGGCGGAAGCCTCCCCGGTGCTGCTCGGTATCACCAAGGCCGCGCTCGAAACCGAGTCGTTCATCTCGGCGGCGTCGTTCCAGGATACCACGCGTGTTCTGACCAAGGCGGCAACGCTCGGCATGGTCGACAACCTGCGCGGCTTCAAGGAAAACGTCATTATGGGACGTCTCATCCCGGCCGGTACCGGTTTCCCGATGTACAAGGACATCAAGCCGATCAAACTGGGCGAAGAGATTGCCATCGAAGATGTTCTCGGCGGCGACCCGCTCGCACTGCAGGAAACAGCAGAAGAAGAGTAAGGTCTACGACGACCACGCAAAAGGCGGAGCCTCCGGGCTTCGCCTTTTTTATTGGGTTGTGGCATGGTGCGCCCATGATCAAGTGCATATTGAAAGCGGCAACATCGGCCGAGATAAAATCTGGCGGATCCGGGTGGGTGATTCGTGCCGGTTTTGCCGGGTCGCCGTTTGGCTCCTGTTTTTTCGCCGAGTGCCCGCACGGCATCTGTCGACTCTCCTTTGACAATCCGACGGCGCTGGGCGATCTGGAGGTCGACTGGCCGAATGCCCGGATTGAGCGTGATGATGCGTGGGCGGCGGAGTTGTGCGAAAGAATCTTTGTGGTGGCTCGACGTCCTCGTCAACCGCGGACAGCGGAGACGCTGTCCCTCCAGCTTTTCGTGAAAGGAACGGACTTTCAGGTTCTGGCCTGGCGGGCGTTGCTGGAGATTCCGGCGGGCCGGACGGTTAGGTATGGGGAGCTCGCTGCGATGATTGGAGCGCCGAAAGCGGCGCGCGCGGTCGGTTCCGCCGTCGGAAATAATCCCATTGCTTTTCTGATCCCCTGTCATCGCGTTGTCCGTGGCGACAGCGACCTCGGCGGCTATGCCTGGGGCCGCGACCGAAAACGCGAAATTCTGGCGTGGGAAGGCCCGATTTAATTGCGAAAATGAGCCACTTTTATCTGGCTTTGGAGGGTGAATCCGTTATGTTGCTCGTCCTTTCGCGTTAACTTGTGGGTTGCGGGAGGGTGCGAACGGGCTAACTGCCTTATCTACAGTGGCTTTCGCATCATCCTCATTTCTGGAGTGGCTGGCGGTTCATGAGGGCGCATAAGGAGAGATCACAAATGCACCGGCAATCGGTTCGCTGATCCGGATTAGGTTTCGATCTGAAATGCAGAATGATTGGCCACATAGGGCACAAAGGTCTCAGATTCTGAGGGTTTTGTTTTTTGTGTTCTTTGTGGCTGGATAAATCCTGCTGCAGTTAAGTGAGAGGCAGTTTGTGATTACGGGGGCTTTCCATGGTTGGGAGCTCTAAGCAGATTGAGGCGAAATTAGTTAAATGTTTCGCTTGCGGTGGAGGAGGTAGATGTCTACTGTCCTCCGCCTGTGTTTTTTAATTGGAGAGGATATCTATGCCTACAATCAATCAGTTAGTAAGAAAGCCGCGCGCGCTTCAGAAGAAGAAGAGCAAGTCGCCCGCGCTGTCAAACTGCCCGCAGCGTCGCGGTGTTTGTTTGCTGGTTAAAACCCAGACCCCGAAAAAGCCGAACTCGGCTTTGCGTAAGGTTGCCCGTGTGCGTCTGACCAATGGTCGTGAAGTTAATGCATACATCGGTGGTGAAGGTCACAATCTGCAGGAGCATAGCATGGTGCTGGTTCGCGGCGGACGTGTGAAGGACTTGCCGGGTGTTCGTTATCACATCGTTCGCGGTGCGCTCGACTGTCTCGGAGTGGACGGACGTAAGCGTGGTCGTTCGAAATACGGTGCGAAGCGCCCTAAATAAGGAAATTTGAACTATGGCCAGAAGACGTGCAGCAGAAAAACGTGAGCTGATTCCGGATCCGCGCTACAACAACCAGCTTGTTGCGTACATGATCAACTGCGTAATGGAGCGTGGTAAGAAGTCAGTTGCCGCTAAAATTGTTTACGGAGCCCTCGAAGACATTCAGGCTCAGCTGAAAGACGAAGATCCGGTTGAAGTATTCACTACTGCAATCGAAAACGTCTCTCCGCGACTGGAAGTTAAGTCCCGCCGTGTTGGTGGTGCGACCTATCAGGTTCCGCTGGAAGTTAAGCCTAAGCGCCAGATTGCCCTCGCAACTCGTTGGCTGATCACCTTCGCAGGAAACCGTAAAGGTGTTCCGATGCGCAAGGCGCTGGCGAACGAAGTAATCGACGCCTACAGAGGACAGGGCGCCGCCATCAAAAAGCGAGACGACACGCATAAGATGGCACAGGCCAATAAGGCCTTCGCTCACTACCGCTGGTAAGCGGTCTTGTGCCGGTAATATAGGAAACCCCCACCGGATGGGGGTCGCCGACGAAAAGGAAGGTTCCACGCGGTGGAGCCTTCCGGCTGTTGTAAAAAGAAATGATGACTACTGTGGACCAGAAAAAGAACAAGGCAGGCAAAGGCTCGACTTCCCAGCGGGAAGCCGAAGGCCGTGCGCATGCATTGGACTCGGTCCGCAACATCGGCATCATTGCCCACATCGATGCGGGTAAGACAACGACGTCCGAGCGCATTCTCTACTATTCCGGCAAGGTCCATAAGATTGGCGAAGTGCACGAAGGCACCGCCACGATGGACTGGATGGTTCAGGAGCAGGAGCGCGGCATCACGATTACGTCTGCCGCCACCACCTGTTTCTGGCAGGACCATCAGATCAACATTATCGACACCCCCGGCCACGTTGACTTCACCGTGGAGGTTGAACGCTCACTTCGCGTCCTGGATGGCGCCGTGGGCGTTTTGTGTGCTGTGGGCGGCGTTCAGCCGCAGTCCGAGACGGTTTGGCGCCAGGCCACGAAATACAGCGTTCCGCGTCTGGCCTTTGTCAACAAGATGGACCGCATGGGCGCCGACTTCTACAGCGTTATCGATCAGATGCAGAATAAGCTGAAGGCGCCGGCGGTGGCCATCCAGCTTCCGATCGGCGCTGCGGAAACCTTCGAGGGTGTGATCGACCTGATCACCATGAAGGCCATGAACTTTTCCGAAGGCGACATGGGCTCGAAGGTGGAATATATCGACATTCCTGCCGACATGGCGACTGATGCCGAGGCCTATCGCGCTGAGCTGATCGAAAAGGTGGCCGAGGTTGATGAAGTGCTGCTTGAAGCCTACATGGAAGACAGCGATGTTTCCGAGGCGGCTCTGGTTGCCGCGCTGCGCCGCGCGACGATTGCCAACCAGATTGTTCCGGTGCTCGCCGGATCGTCCCTGAAAAACAAGGGTGTGCAGCCGCTGCTCGACGCGGTGGTTTCCCTGCTTCCGTCTCCACTCGACATTCCCGCCGTCACCGGTGTGAATCCGAAGTCCGAAAAAGAACTGGAGCGCGAAGCGTCCGACTTTGAGCCCCTGACCGGCCTCGTCTTCAAGATGGCGACCGATAAGTTTGTCGGCAAACTGGCCTTTGTCCGCGTGTATGCCGGCCAGCTGAAAAAGGGCATGAACATTTATAATCCGCGCACGAAGAAGCGCGAGCGCATCGGCCGCCTGCTTCGCCTGCACGCCAACCATCGCGAAGACATCGACGTGCTGCACGCCGGCGAGATCGGCGGCATGGTTGGCCAGAAGCTCTTTACGACGGGCGACACCGTCTGCGCGGAAAACGATCCGATCGTTCTGGAGAATATTGAGTTTCCGGAGCCCGTAATCTCCATGGCCATCGAGCCGAAGAGTACCGCCGACAAAGATTCGCTGGTGGACGCGCTTCAGGATATGGCCGACGAAGATCCCACTTTCCACACTTCTATTCACGAAGAAACCGGCCAGACCATCATTCAGGGTATGGGCGAGCTGCACCTTGACATCATCAAGGATCGCATTCTTCGTGAATACAAGGTTCAGGCCAACGCCGGTAAGCCGATGGTGGCCTACCGCGAATCGGTTTCCGCCAAGGGCGAAGGTTCGTTCACCTTCGAGCGCGAAATCGGCGGCGACAACCATTTTGCGGCGCTGACGCTGGCGATTGCTCCGAATGCCGCCGGCGCCGGCAACGTTATTGATTTTGATGTATCCAATAAGGTCATTCCCGAAGAGTTCCGCAAGGGCATCGAGGAGGGAATTGCCGACGCGCTGATGACCGGCGTACTCGGCAACTTTGCCATCATCGACACCAAGGTGACGGTGATCGGCGGCCAGACGCATGACACTGACTCCACGGAGGTCGCTTTCCGCTCTGCAGCGGTGATGGCGCTTCGCGAGGCGGTTTCCAATTCCGGCCCGGTGCTGCTGGAGCCGATCATGCTGCTGGAAATCGAAACGCCCGACGAACATCTGGGCGATGTGATGGGTGACCTTAACAGCCGCCGCGGCAAGATCCGCGAAATCAAGGCGGCCAATGATCTGCAGGTCGTGCAGGCGGATGTTCCGCTTGCCGAGGTTTTCGGATACGCAACGAGTTTGCGTTCCTTAACAAAGGGTAGGGCGAGCTATTCGATGGAACCGCAAGCGTTTGATCCGGTTCCGGCGCATATGACAGACGCTATCCTTAACCGTTAGAGAGAGAAAAATAATGACAAATCAAAGAATCAGAATCCGGCTGAAGTCGTTCGACCATCGCGTCCTCGATGTTTCGGCTTCGGAAATTGTCGAAACGGCACGCCGCACCGGCGCCCGCGTTGCGGGTCCGATTCCGCTGCCGACCCGTATCGAGCGTTTTACGGTGAACAAAAGTCCGCACGTGAACAAAAAGTCGATGGAACAGTTCGAGATCCGCACGCACAAGCGTCTGCTCGACATCATTGATCCTACCATCAAGACGGTTGACGAGCTGAAGAAGCTCAACCTGCCGGCTGGTGTGGATATCACCATTAAAATCTAAGGAGGGTTGCAATCATGAAAGGTTTGATTGGAAAGAAACTCGGAATGACCTCCGTCTATGATGAAGATGGTGTTGCAGTTCCGGTTACAGTTATCGAAGCGGGCCCCTGCGTGGTTACCCAGCTCAAAGACGAAGCCAAGGACGGCTACAAAGCGGTTCAGCTCGGTTATGGCGACCAGAAGGCACAGCGCATGAACAAGCCGGCACTCGGCCACCTGAAAAATGCAGGTGAGGCCGTGAAGAGCGTGCTGCGCGAATTCCGCGTTGAAGATGTTGAAGTGAGCGTTGGTGACGAAGTTACCGCTGCAAACTTTGAAGATGTTAACTACGTCGACATCGTTGCCACCGGTAAAGGCCGCGGCTTCCAGGGCGTTGTTAAGCGTTATGATTTCGGCGGCGGTCGCGCCTCCCACGGTGGCGGATGGGTTCGTCGTACCGGTTCGATCGGTATGTGTACTTTCCCGGGCCGCGTCTTCAAGAACAAGAAGATGCCGGGTCACATGGGCAGCAAGCGCGTTACGACGCAGAACCTGAAGGTTATCCAGGTTCGTGCCGACGAAAACCTGATCCTCGTTAAGGGTTCGGTCCCGGGCGCTACCGGCGGCATCGTTACGATTAAAGAAGCCCTCAAGAAGAAATAAGCGGGGATTATCATGAGCAAAGTACCTGTTAAAAATATCAAGGGAGACAGCGTCGGCGACTTCGAAGTTGCAGATAATCTCCTCGTTTCCGACAAGGGCAACGCGGTAGTTCACCAGGCCGTGGTTGCATACCAGAACAACCAGCGCGCCGGCACTGCCTCGACCCTGAGCAAGTCTGAAGTTGCCGGCAGCGGCAAGAAACCGTGGAAGCAGAAGGGCCTCGGCCGCGCTCGCGCCGGCTACAAACAGTCCAACGTTTGGCGCGGCGGTTATGTTGCGCACGGCCCGCGTCCGCGCAGCTACAACCAGAAGCTGACCAAGAAGATGGCTAAGCTGGCTTTCGCCCGCGCCTTCAGCGCGAAGGTGGAGCAGGGCGACATCACCGTGGTGGACGAGCTGACTGTTTCGGCTCCGAAGACCAAGGAGTTCGCTGCTGTGCTGAAGAACCTCGGCCTTGACCGCGGTGCACTCTTCATCGTTAACGGAACCGACGACAACGTGCTGCTGGCTTCGCGCAACATTCCGCGTGTGGAAGTTGCCACGGCGGCGTTGGTCAACACCTACCAGATCCTGCGCTACAAGAACGTGATCATCACGAAAGCAGGCATGGAAGCGCTCGTAGCGCGCCTCGGATAAGGAGATCGAGAGATGAAGAATTCAGCCGATATCATTAAAAAAGTTTTGTTGACTGAAAAGGGAGCCCTGCTTTCCGAAGCGCAGAATAAATATCTGTTCAAGGTTGCCATGGATGCCAACAAGGTAGAAATCAAGCGAGCTGTTGAAGAGCTCTTCAATGTCCGTGTTATGGCCGTCAATACGATGCGCCGAAAAGGCAAGAAGAAGCGCCAGAGAACAGCTCATTCCGGAACGACTGCTGCATCGAAGCGTGCGGTAGTCACATTGCATGCAGAAGACAGCATTAACCTGATCTAAGGAGTTTATTGCAATGCCTTTGAAAGCACATAAACCGTACACACCGAGCCGCCGGCACATGGTGTTGTCCGATTTCGCCGAGATCACCAAGAGCTCTCCCGAGCGCTCGCTGGTCAAGGCGAAGAAGAGTAAAGCCGGTCGTAACAGCGCGGGCCGCGTGTCCGTGCGTCATCGTGGCGGAGGCCATAAGCGCCGCTACCGCGTGATCGACTTCAAGCGTGATAAGTTTGGTGTTCCTGCCAAGGTTGCCGCGATCGAGTATGATCCGAACCGTTCCGCGCGCATCGCGCTGCTGCACTATGCAGACGGCGAAAAGCGCTACATCATCGCCCCGCAGGGGCTCGAAGTCGGCACCAGCCTGATGTCTGGTCCGGACGCCGAGCCGGCATTGGGCAACGCGCTGCCGCTGGGTCAGATCCCGGTCGGCATGGCCGTGCACAACATCGAGCTGATCGCCGGTCGCGGCGGACAGCTGGTTCGTTCCGCCGGTACGTCCGCGCAGCTGATGTCCCGCGAAGAAGATTTCGCGCACATCAAGATGCCGTCCGGCGAAATCCGCCTCATCCGCACCAACTGCATGGCCACCATCGGCCGCGTGGGTAACGTTGAGCACAACAACATTGTTATGGGTAAAGCCGGTCGTAAGCGCTGGCTGGGCATCCGCCCGACCGTTCGTGGTGTTGCCATGAACCCGGTTGATCATCCGATGGGTGGTGGTGAAGGCCGCACATCCGGCGGTGGACATCCGAAGTCG
>CAZABK010000090.1:0-10201 GCA_964483355.1 uncultured Verrucomicrobiota bacterium
GGAACAAAGTCAACACTGCCGTCTTTGCCCGCAACCGGCTTCTGCTGTACGGAGCAGACACCGAGGATACCGACTTCCGGCGCGTTGAGCACCGGCGTGAAGCTTTCGATGCCCATCGCACCAAGGTTGGTGACGGTGAAGGTTCCGCCGCTGAGAGCGTCCGGATCGATGGTGCCTTCGATGCAGGCTTTCGCGAGGCGCTTGGCTTCGGCGGAGAGCTGCTTGAGCGTCATCAGGTTGGCGTAGCGGATTACCGGAACCATCAGGCCGCGCGGCGTGTCGACGGCAAAGCCGAGGTGGACGTTGCCGAATTCGATGATCTTATCGCCGAGCATGTGCGCGTTGAGTTCCGGGAACTCACCGAGGGTTTTAACGGTCGCGTAGAGCACAACATCATTGATGCTGATGCCGCCGACGCCGGCTTCTTCCGGAGCGGCTTTGCACTTGGAGCGGTAGCCGAGGATCGAGCGGGCATCCACCGAAGAGTTGAGCGTGAGCTGCGCGGTGCTCTGCAGCGAGTTGAGCATACGGCCGGCAACCACTTTACGAACACCCTTAACCGGGATTTCGGTAACCGCACCCGGGAAGTCCATGGAAGCAACGGCTTCAGCGACTTTTTCCGGAGCAACCGCCATCAGATCGGCTGCGGTAACGCGCCCGCCCATGCCGGTTCCTTCGGCCGGAATTTCCAGACCTTCAGCAGCGGCTTTAGCCGCAGCCGCCGGAGTGACCGCCTGAGCCGCGGCAACGTCGCGTTCAATCACGCGGCCGTTCGGACCGGAACCTGCAATCGAGGAAATATCAACGCCTTTCTTAGCTGCGAGATTTTTAGCACGCGGTGAGGCTTTGCCCGTCGGAGCCGAAGCAGCAGGCGCAGCAACCGGAGCCGGCGCGGCTTCAACCTTTTCTTCAACAACCGGAGCCGGAACAGCTTCTGCGGCAGCCGGAGCTTCGTCGGCCGGACGCATGGCGGAAATGTCTTCGCCGGGTTCGCCGATCGCAGCAATCACTTTGAGCACTTCAACATCGGAGTCGGCCGGGTAAAAGATTCCCAGTACGGTACCGGCCTCGGGCGCTTCAACTTCAAAGGTCGCCTTATCGGTTTCGACTTCGCAAAGCGCCTGACCCGGAGCGACGACGTCACCCTCGCTCACGCGCCACTCAATAATAATGCAGGACTCTACGGACTGTCCCTGCCTGGGCATTAAAACTTCAGTAGCCATGTGTTATTCTCCTAAACTACGCCTTCACGACGCGTACGTTTGCTTTCGTTAACTCTTCTTCAAATTCTTCCTTCAGATCCCGATCCGTAACCAGCGCATCAATTCCGTCAAACGGCAGAATACGCGCAAAGCCCGGTTTGCCGAACTTGCTGGAATCGGAAAGGACAACGGCTTCATCGGCCTGTTCAGCCATTTTACGAACCAGGTCAGCACTCTCCACAAAGTGGGCGGCAAAGCCCTGCTTCACGGATGCGCCGTCGATGCCGATAAAGGCCTTGGAAACATAAAACTGGTCAATCGCCTGCAGGGCCATCGGGCCCACCACGCCCTCTTCTTCGGGACGGAACTCACCGCCGACAAGTGTGACGCGCAGCTGCGGATTATTACGGGCATGGGTCAGAAGCAGCGTGTTGTTGGTCACGATGTGAATGCCCTTTTTGCCCAGAAGATATTTGGCAATCAGTGCGGTGGTGGTTCCGGCTGAAACAATGATAGTGTCGCCGTCTTCGACCAGCTCCGCGGCGGCTTTGGCGATGACCCCTTTAATGCCTTTATCGGCCTGCATGCGCTCAAGGAGTTTCGGATGCTGCGCGGGAACCGCGCCGCCATGCGTGCGAACAAGCAACCCCTCTTCTTCCAGAGTGGCCAGGTCGGCGCGGACAGTAACAACAGTTACGTTAAACCGTTTTGCGAGCTCAGACACGCTGACGCTGCTCTCCTTCATAAGGAGATCCAGAATCACCGACTTACGCTCTGCAAAGTTGTTGCTCATACGCCCTTTTGCTTCCCTTTTGCTATCGAATGGCTTTCTTTTTACCTTGTTTTTACTTTCCATCAAGTTGTTTTTTGATTTTTATTCACCCAGTTCCAACCACGGAAAAGGATTATGCTAATGAAAAAGAAAGCGCTGATCACCGGAGCCAGCCGCGGAATCGGAAAAGCCATTGCCCTTAGATTGGCGGCAAACGGCTATAATCTGATTTTAAACGCCCGCGACCTTTCGCTGCTTGAAACCGTAAAAACCGCCTGCGAGCAGCTGGGAGCTAACGTGAAAATTCTCCCAGCCGACCTAGCCGATGAAGCGGAAATCATCGCGCTTTTTGAAAAAGCGGGAACAATAGATCTGCTGGTTAACAATGCCGGCTTCGGAATCTTTGACCCGATCGAAAAAATCAGACTCGAAGATTGGCAGGCCATCCAAAAAGTAAATGTGGAAGGCGCCTTCCTCTGCCTGCGCGAGGCCATGAAAAAGATGAAACAATCCGGCGGCGGACGGATCATCAACATTTCCTCGGTGGTCGGCGTAAAGGGCTATCCAAATCAGGCCGCCTATGGCGCGAGCAAGCATGCCCTGCTCGGCCTCACCAAAACCGCCATTGAAGAAGGACGCGACCACAACATCCGTGTTCATGCCGTCTGCCCCGGCGGGGTCGCCACCGAAATGGTCAAGCAGTCCCGCCCCGACCTCACCGACTTTTCGGCCATGATTCAGCCCGAAGATGTGGCCGACGCAGTGGTCTATCTCTGCTCACTGCCCCACAACATCACTGTTGACTGCATTCACCTTCGCCGCGCTGCCAGCCCCCAAACCTGGTAGCACGCCCCAAAAACAACAAACCCAAGGAGCCCCGTCATGATCTACATGGCTGACACTGCAAACATCGAAGAACTGGAAAAACTGTATTATTATTTTCCGCTGGCCGGTGTGACCACCAACCCCAGCATTCTGGCTATGGAGAAAAAACCGCTGTCAGAAATCATCCCTGCCATTGCTGAAATTGTCGGCGACGGCATGATGCACATTCAGGTCTCCAGCCTGACTGCGGACGAAATGTTTCGCGAAGCGCTGAAATATAAGGAGCACTTCGGCTTCGGCGACAATTACTACTCCAAGATTCCGGTCACCCGGGAAGGCCTCAAAGCCATCCAGATGGTAAAGAAGGCCGGCATCAATGTAACCGCCACCGCCATCTTCACGCATCAGCAGGCACTGGTTGCTGCACAGGCCGGTGCCGATTATGTGGCGCCCTATGTCAGCCGCCTGGACAATATTTCATCGCACGGCATCGAAGTGGTTGAGCACATCACCAAAACCCTGGATCACTTCGGGTATGACTGCAAGGTCCTGGCCGCCAGCTTCAAAACTGTCGACCAGGTGCACCGTATCCTGAAACGCGGCTGCCATTCCGCGACGATTAACTATGAACTGCTCGAAGCCCTGCGCAGCCATCCGATGACCGACATGGCCGTCGACACCTTCACGAAAGACCGCAAAGGCATTTACGACATCGAGTTTTAGAGTAAAGCGCGAAAAGTCGATTGGAGGGGCGGACATTGTCCGCCCTTTTCCATTTTAGAGCTTCAGGCCGTCAAAGGTCGAAAGGCATTCAACCACCGCCGCCTTGAGCGGTTCGGTACCGCCTTCCACATCGCTTTCAATATTGATCGGAATCTGCGGATCATGGAGCGATTTGCGGACGAGGATCCAGCCATCCGGCGTGGTTACATGAACGCCCTCAAAGTTGTTCGGCGTCAACGACCAGCCGTCCTGCGCTTCGACAAATGCCTTGAATCCATCCAGCACGCCGTCGGCATAGGCCGAAAAATCCTCAACCATAATCTGCGGGCGGAACTCAATTGCTTCAGCCGGCTCCGGCAGCTCGGCAATCAGTTCGTCCACGGTTCCTGCACCTGCGGCTTTCAGCTGCGCGATCTTAATCAGGATCTTGGCAATCTGGTAGGCGCCGTCATCGAGAAAATAGTTTTCCTTCAGCGCTCCGTGGCCGGAGGTTTCCAGCGCCAGGAAGCTCGGGGTGCCGGCGGCGTTCAGGCGGATCGCCTCGTTGATCACATTCTTATAACCGCGCTTGAAACGATGATGCACCCCGCCCAGCTTCTCTTCGATCCACCACTTCAGGCCGGTTGATGTGACGGAGTCGGTTACAATCGTGGAGCCCGGATTGTCTTCGAGCACAATGGTCGACATCAGCGCAATAAAGCGGTTGCGGTTGATCGGCTTGCCGTTTTTGTCGACGGCGCCGGCGCGGTCCACATCGGTATCAAAGATAATGCCGAAGTCAGCATTGTTATCTTTCACCGCGGAAATGATGGCATCCATCGCGTCTTTGTCTTCCGGGTTCGGAATATGGTTCGGGAACGAGCCGTCCGGATCGAGGAACTGACTGCCGGCGGTATCGGCGCCCAGCGGATTCAGAACGTGTTCCACAAAAAAGCCGCCCGCGCCGTTGCCGGCATCAACCACAATCTTCAGCCCTTCGAGGGGCTTTTCGCGGCCGGCGCCATCGCGGATAATTTTGACCAGATGCGCGGCATAGTCGCCCATCAGGTCAACCTTATGAACATTGGAAGCTTCCAGGGGCTGGAAACTGCCGGTTTCAGTGGCGATCGTGAGAATCTCTTTGATGTCCTCTTTGCCCAACCCGCCTTCGCGAACAAAAAACTTCAGGCCGTTGCGGTTGAACGGCAGATGGCTGGCGGTCAGCATAATCGAGCCGTCGGAGGCATGGTTTTCAAAAACAGTCGACATAAACATGGCCGGCGTGGAGGAGAGTCCGCTGTCGAAGCATTCGCAACCCGCTTTTTCCAGGCCCTGAAAAACCGCGCCCTTGATGGCATCGGCCGAGAGGCGCGAATCGTTACCGACGGCAACCTTGAGTCCGCTCTTGTCCAGCTTCTTTTCCAGCCATTTGGCAAAGGCAAAACCAATGGTCTGAGCAATGTCCGGCGTCAGATTTACCGATTCGCCTTCAACCCCCTCCAGTGCGACTCCGCGCACATCACTACCGTTCTGCAATTTATAATACGTATCCATCTTATTGATCCTCACCAGAGTCTATTTTGTGCAAGTAACGTTTCAGCGCCCGACTCCAAACCGGACGCTGAAACTGAAATGTAACACCACGAAACAGTGGCTATTAGAGGCAGATTTTCCGCCACTTGGCCAGTGCTTCTTTCCAGACCTCGGAATCCTGCGGCTCGAAGGTCCGGGACTCTTCCTTGAAGGATTCGCGGATAATGGCACGCGCTTCGTCGTGAGAGGCAACATCGCCCATCGCAATCATCTGGGTGCTGAGGTTGCCGATGGCCGTTGCTTCGATCGGTCCGATGGTAACCGGGCGGCCGATGGCGTTGGCCACATACTGGTCGAGGGCAAAATTCTGGGAACCGCCGCCGACAATACGGAGGCCGTCGAGTTCCTGACCGATTACGCCTTCCAGCCCTTCGAATGCATCAGCATAGAGCAGTGCCATGCTTTCGTAGTAGCAGCGCATGATGGCGCCATGATCTTCCGGACGGCCCTGACCGGTGCGTTCGCAGTAGTCCTGAATACGGGTCGGCATATCGCCCGGCGTGTAGAACTCTTCCGCCGACGGATTGATGAAATATTTCAGCGGTTCTGCCGCTTCATTGAGCGCATCCATTTCCGGCCAGCCATAGTTGCAGCCCTGCTCGTTCCAGCAGCGTTTCAGCTCCTGCAGAATCCAGGAACCGCACATGTTTTTCAGGAAGCGGATGGTACGCCCCAGACCGACTTCGTTGGTAAAGTCCGCCGCCAGCGATTCAGCGCTGATGACCGGCTTATCCAGTTCCGCCCCCAGCAGCGACCAGGTGCCGGAGCTCATGAAGGCCGACTTTTCTCCTTTTTCCACCGGAACCGCGGCAAACGCGCAGGCGGTGTCGTGTCCGCAGACGGATACAACCGGAATGCCGTTGTAGTCGCCGAGAACCGTTCCCGGATCAACCAGATCGGCAAACAGATCGGTACGGATACCCAGCTCTTCGAGCAGGTCATACGCCCAGTCGTGCGTTTCCGGATTATAGAACTGGGAGGTCGATGCAATGGTACGCTCCGCAGCCATGTTGCCGGTCAGGCAGTAGCCGAGCAGGTCCGGCGTAAAGAGCAGTTTATCCGCCATTTTATACTGCGCGGACTCGGATGCAGAGAGCGCCATCAGCTGATACAGCGAGTTCAGCTCCATGAACTGAATGCCGGTCTGTTCGTAAACCTTTTCCTTTGGTACCTTTTCAAAAACCTGGTCGAACATACCGACCGTGCGGGTATCGCGGTAGTTCACCGGGTTGCCGATCAGTTTCCCGTCCGTGTCGAGCAGGCCGAAGTCCACGCCCCAGGTATCAACGCCCATGGAGACAATGTCGTCGCCGTATTTCTGCTGCGCCATGGCAACACCTTCTTTGATGTTGCGGAAGAGATGAATAAAGTCCCAGTAGAGCGTACCGTTGATTTCGTTCGGCCCGTTCCAGAACCGGTTCATCTGTTCGAGCGAAAGTTTTCCGCCCTCCAGTGTGCCGACAATCACGCGTCCGCTTGACGCCCCCAGATCCACTGCAAGATAACGTTTAGCCATATTATTTTCCCTGTTATTTGATATTTCTGCTACCCACCATACATTTCTTCATAGTCCTCAACCGCAGCTTTGAGAACTTCCTTGGCCCGCGCAGCATTGTAGCGTTCGACAATCTTCACGTCCGCCTCGCCGCCCGGAGTTGACTTATAGGTCTCAAAATAGTGATGCAACCGGTCGATCAACGCTTCCGGGATCTGATCGATATCTTCCACATCGCCCCAGAAACGGTCCTCATGAAGCACGGCGATAATCTTGTCGTCGGCCTCCCCGGCATCAACCATCTGCACGCCCCCGATGACCCGGGCACGCAAAATCACCTCGCCGCGGTTAATCGGTCGCTCAGTAATCACACAGATATCGAGCGGATCGCCGTCCCCCTTTTTTGAGGTGGGCGAAAGTGCACGCACACGCTCGCCGCAATAGGTCTGCGGCACAAAGCCATAAAGCGTGGGCGACATGGACGACGTCAGCTGCGGCCGGTCAACCCGCAGATAGCCGGTAGTTTTATCCACCTCATATTTAACCGCATCAAACGGGGTCATTTCGATGTAGGCATTAACGATATCGGGGTATTTGCTACCGATATCCAGCCCATGCCAAGGGTGCGGTCGCCAGCGATAAAATGATTTTGGGAATCCCATGCAAATCCTCTCTATTTAACATTCAGAAAAACAGACATTACCCGATTGACCGCTAGATGTAACACCAATAACCCGATTTCTCGTTCCCCCGCACAGCGGTATATTTTACACATTCAATATGAGTAAAAATATGTCCCCTAAATTATTATGCGAAAGAGATTAAGCGGAGTTGAACTTTATCTTGCGTCTGCTAGCATGCCGAAATGAAAAATTCGATTTCCTACGACCTGCTGCTCTCGCTGCCCCCCAACATGTGCGAACATTTGGCCGACTGTGAACCCGCCGTTGCACAACGCGCCTTCTCGACGTTCGATCCCCCCGGCCAGCAACTCGGCTCCGGCGGCGGCACCGCCTATGTGCTGGAACAGGCGTGGCGCGATTCAGGCGAACCCTCCTTTTCCGAATGGCTCACCCAAAGCGGCAAACTGATTATCCACGGCGGCGGCGAAAGCCGGCGCCTCCCCCCCTACGCCGCGCCCGGCAAGCTCTTCATCCCCATGCCGGTCTTTCGCTGGTCGCTCGGCCAGCGGCTGGACCAAACGCTGCTCGACCTCGCAGAGCCCACCCTGCGCGGGCTGGCGCAGGCGGCGCCGGGCAATACGCCGCGCACCCTCGTGGCCAGCGGCGATGTGCTTGTTCGCCTGGAAGGCGAGCTGCCGCCGATTCCCGAGGCCGACGTGGTCTTTTTCGGCCTGTGGGTCAAACCCGAAGAGGCACAAAACTTCGGCGTGATGTTCTGCGACCGCGATCAGCCGGAAAAGCTCGTCACCTTCCTGCAGAAACCGACGCCCGACACCATCCGCGAAAAATCGCGCGAACACGCCTTCCTGATCGACGTCGGCATCTGGCTGCTCAGCGAACGGGCGGTCAATTGCCTGATGAAAAAGAGCGGATGGGATGCGGCGGCGCAATCCTTCAACGGCACCGTGCCCGACACCTACGACCTCTACGGCAGCTGGGCGCTCAACCTCGGCGAATCACCGATTGAAAATGATCCGGAAGTGGGCGCGCTGACCACCGCCGTCGTACCGTTGCCCGGCGCCGGCTTCTACCACTTCGGCACCTGCTCCGACGTGATCCAGTCGCTCTACGAGCTGCAGAACCTGGTCTCCGACCAGACCAAGCTCGGAACCGTCCCATCCCTGGCCCAGCCGCGCCAGTTTGTTCAAAACTCAATCTTCAAAGCCCCGCTCCGGCGCGAAGAAAACCATTCGCTCTGGGTGGATAACAGCCACATCCCCGCCAGCTGGAAAATTGCGACACAAAACATTCTCACCGGCGTGCCGAAAAATGAGTGGGCACTCGAACTCGAAGAGGGCGTCTGCCTCGACTTTGTCTCCATCGGCGAAAAAACCGCGCTGCGTGCCTATGGCTATTCCGACGCCTTCCGCGGCCCCGTCGGCGAGAGCGCGACCCGCTGGCAAAACCGCTCGTTGCTCCAGTGGATGCAGCAGCGCGACATAACGCTCGACGAGGCCGGCATCGATCCGACAACCGATCTGCAGGTGGCCCCGCTCTTCCCGGTGCTCGAAAACCATGAGGGCGCCTTTGTGAAATGGATGTTTGCTGCCGAACCGGAAACGTCCGACGAGTGGAAAAAGCTGTGGCTGGAGGCGCAACGCATGTCGGCCCGCCAGCTAGGCCAGCAGGCCAACCTGCGCAAAACCTACGCGCGCCGCGGCGCCCTGCGCCAGGAAACACTGCCGCTGATGGCCAGGCATGCCGAATACAGCGTCTTCTACAACCTTGATCTGGAGGCCACCGCCGAGCTCTATGCCGACAGTCCATACGAACTGCCGGAGCTGCCGGAACTGACCACCCTGCGCAACCCCATGATCGCCCTGCACGAGCGCATGTTCCGCGCCGCCGTGCATCGCCGCCGGACAAACCCGGAATGGGAAAACCGCGAACGGGAAGCCTTCCTGGTTCTGCGCGACCTGATCGTGGACCGCTATCGGCAGCAGCCGATGCTGCCGACCTGCACCCTGCTCGAAGACCAGATTGTCTGGGGGCGCTGCCCGGTGCGGCTGGACTTTGCCGGCGGCTGGACGGATACACCGCCCTACTGCCTGGAACATGGCGGCGCCGTGCTGAATATTGCCGTGGAACTGAACGGACAGCCGCCCATTCAGGTCTTTGCCCGCAAGACGGCCGAACCGGTGCTGACGATCCGTTCCATTGACCTCGGCCTGACCGAGCAGCTGAAAACCTACAAAGATGTCCAGGCATACAACAAACTCGACAGCGGCTTCACCCTTGCACGCGCCGCTTTCGCCATCGCCGGCTTCCATCCCGACTTTAACGGAAACGCCTATGTGACGCTCGAAGAACAGCTCAAGCAAATGGGCGGCGGGGTTGAAATTTCCATGCTCGCCGCCATTCCCAAAGGCTCCGGGCTGGGAACCAGCAGCATGCTCGCGGCCACCATTCTGGGCGTGCTGTCCAACTTTGCCGGTCTGAACTGGAGCAGCATCGATGTCATGCAGCGCACCCTGGCGCTGGAGCAGCTGCTCACCAGCGGCGGCGGATGGCAGGATCAGGTCGGCGGCGTTTTCCCCGGCATCAAGCTGGTCGAAACCGTCCCCGGCTTAAGTCAGGATCCGGTGGCGCGCTGGCTGCCGACGCGCTTCTTCAACGATCAGCGCAAAAAGCGCATGCTGCTTTATTACACCGGAATCACCCGCGTGGCCCGCGACATTCTGGGCGAGATTGTGCGCGGCATTTTCCTGAATTCCAGTGAGCGGCTCGAGGCCTTGCGCAAAATTAAAACCAACGCCTACCAATGTCACGATGCGATTCAGTGCGATGATTTTGACGAATTTGTTGAGGCGATTGATCGCAGCTGGCAACTCAACAAAGATCTCGACCCCGGCACCAATCCGGAGGGTGTGCAGCAAATCCTCGATTCGGTCGAAGAAGATCTGGCGGCGGCCAAACTGCTGGGCGCGGG
>CAZABK010000091.1:0-9765 GCA_964483355.1 uncultured Verrucomicrobiota bacterium
CTTCCGGCTCATCAATCCGGCTTTGACGGAGGAAGAGGCTTTGGTTCATGTGATGGTGCTGTTGATGCCGATCTTTTCGCATGCAACCTACATGAAGGCCTTGTACCGGTCACTGAATGTGACGGCGTATCCGGATTCATATCTGCAGACATTAGAAAATATTTTGATTCGTCAGACCCAGCTGCAGCTGGGCCTGCCGGAAGATGTAACGGAATAGGAGAAATCTTATGTTTAAAGTAATCGCAAAAACTGTCGGAGCGGTCGCATTGATCGGCGTGGGTTTTTTGATCAGTAAATTTATTCCGGCGGGTGGCCCGCCGAACGGCATGGCGGGTATGCAGATGCCGCCGGCGGCGGTTGTGGCGGTGGCGCTGACCGAGCAGCCGCTGGATGTGCTCGACGATTATATTGCCCGCGTTGAGCCGGTGCAGGAAGTGATGGTCCGCAGCGAGGTGGCCGGATACATCGACGCCGTGCATTTTGAGGAAGGTTCGTTTGTGAAAGAAGGCGACCAGCTCTTTACGATCGACCAGCAGCAGTATCAGGCGATGGTTGAGGTGCGCGCGGCCGAGCTGGCGCGGGCCGAAGCGGAGCTGAAGCGCGCCGAGCGGTTCCTTCAGCGCATGCAGGAGGCGGACCAGCGCAGCATCTCGCAGTCGGATCTCGATACGGCGGAAAGCGCGCAACTGCAGGCGGTCGCCCAGCTGAAGCAGGCGGAAGCCAACCTGAACCTGGCTAAGATTGATCTGGGTTATTCCGAAGTGCGCGCGCCCATCAGCGGCCGCATCGGAGCGGCCATGCTGACGAAGGGCAACTATGTCAGCATGGCCGCCGAAGTGCTGGCCAACATTGTTCAGAACGATCCCATTCGCGTGGTCTTTTCCATGACCGACCGCGCCTACCTGAACAGCCTCGGCGGCGATAAAAAAGTGGCGCAGGTACGCCTGCCGAACGGAGCGCTGCTGTCCAAGATTGGTCGGAAGGATTTTGACGACAATGCCATGAATGCCGAAACCGGAACCATGGCCGTGCGCTATCTGTTCGATAATCCCGACGGGCTGCTGGTGCCGGGCGGTTACGTGAACATTCTGCTCGGTGTGGAACCACGGCCCATGGGAATTCGCGTGCCGCAGCGGGCCGTGCTGCTGGATGCGGATGGCTCCTATGTGCTGACCGTCAACGAAGAGGGCCTGGTCGGTAGCGCCCGTATTGAAACGGGGGCATCGGTTGAGACCGATGTGATTGCGGTTTCCGGACTGAAGGCCGGCGACCGTATTGTGGTGGACGGTGTGCAGAAGGTGCTGCCGGGCGCAACGGCTATGGTGACCCTGCAGGAGGCCGGAAAATGATTTCGCGTGTATTCATCGACCGCCCGCGTCTGGCGGGTGTGGTTTCCATTGTGCTGACGCTGGCGGGGCTTCTCTCCCTTCGCGCACTGCCGATTGCGCAGTATCCGCAGGTGGCGCCGCCACAGATTGTCGTGCGTACGATGTATCCCGGCGCCAGCGCCGAAGTGCTGGCCGACACGGTCGCCGGCCCGATTGAAGATGCCGTGAACGGTGTGGAAGATATGCTCTATATGTCCTCCTCGTCCGACAACGCCGGCATGTATTCGCTGATGGTGACCTTTGCCGTTGGTACCGATCCCGACATGGCGCAGGTAAAGGTGCAGAACCGCGTGGCTCAGGCCGAAGCGCTGCTGCCGACGGAGGTCGTTCAGCAGGGGGTGACGGTCGAGACCGAGTCGCCGGACTGGCTGGGCTTTCTCATCATTCGTTCTCCCGACGGCAGCCGCGATGAGCTGTTCCTGAGTGACTATACCTACAAGGTGATTCAGCCGGCCTTGCAGCGTATCCCCGGCATCAGTCGCGCACAAATTTATGGTCCCAAATACAGTATGCGTATCTGGATGGATTCCGACCGACTGACGGCTCTGGGGCTCAGTCCTGACGCGGTGGTGGGTGCCATCCGCCAGCAAAACCTGCAGGCGTCCATCGGCTCGGTCGGCGCATCCCCGGATGACGGAAGCGCCCAGCGGGCCTATACGCTGACGACGGAAGGGCGCATTAACGATCCCGAAACCTTTGGCAACATTGTTGTACATACTGGAGAAGACGGCGCGGTCGTCTATCTGAAGGATGTGGCGCGGGTCGAAAAGGGCGCGGACAGCTATCTCTTCTCCGCCAAATTCAATGGGCAAAACTGCGTCGCGATCGGCATGACCCGCACGCCGGGATCCAACGCGCTCGATACCATGGATGCCATTCAGACCGAACTGGACAGGCTGGAAACGCAGTATCCGTCCGGTCTGGAAAGTATCCTGCCTTATGATGCCACCGAGTTTGTCCGCACCAGCATCCGCGAGATCGTTGCAACGCTGCTGCTGACGTTCCTGCTGGTGGTTGTCGTCTGCTACGTCTTCCTCCAGGACTGGCGCGCCACCTTGATTCCGGCGATCACCATCCCGGTTTCTCTCTGTGCCACCTTCATGGTGCTGGCTATTTTCGGCTACAGCATTAATACGCTCACGCTTTTTGGCCTCGTCCTCGCGATTGGTCTCGTGGTGGATGACGCCATCGTGGTGGTCGAACGCGTGCTGGAGCTGATGGAGAGTGAAGGGCTTGACCATCACGCCGCCACCATCAAGGCGATGCAGCAGGTGAGCGGGGCGGTTATTGCCACCACGCTGGTACTGCTCTCCATCTTTGTGCCGATCGGCTTCATGTCCGGGGTCACCGGCAAAATTTACCAGCAGTTTGCCGTGGCCATTTCGGCGGCGGTCTTCTTTTCCACCGTCAACGCGCTGACGCTCAGTCCGGCGCTCTGCTCAACGATTCTTTATGTCGTCAAGCCCAAGAAGCATGGCCCGTTGCGCTGGTTTAACAGCGGGCTGCGCCGCGTGCGCGGCCACTATGTTTCCGGCAGCACGCGGCTGGCGCGTCGTCTTGTCGTAACCGCCCTCATTCTGCTTGGTGTCTTTGGCGGGGTATACGGCCTGTTCATGATGAGTCCGACCGGGTTCCTCCCCGATGAGGACCAGGGCATTATGTTCGGCATGGCGCAGCTTCCCGAAGGAGCCAGCCGCGCCCGGACCGAAGCGCTGCTTGAGCGCGTGCTCGCTCCGCTTCAGGACGTGGACGGTGTCAGCTACACCATTCAGGTGACCGGCTTCAGTCCCATGGGCGGCTCGTCGGAAAATGTGGCCTTCTTCATGTTCGGCCTCGATAATTGGAGCAAACGGGAATCGCCCGAGCTGCAGGCTGCAGCAATCCAGCAACAGCTGCAGGGCATCCTGGCCACGGAGCCCGGTGCGCAGCTCAACCTGTTTCTCCCGCCGCCGATCAACGGGCTGGGCATAGCCGGCGGGCTGGACATTCGCCTGCAGGATACCACAGGCCAGGGGCCGCAGCAGTTGCAGGCCGTCATGAACAATTTCCTGATGCAGCTCTTCATGGCGCCGGAAATCATGTATGGCTTCAGCGGCTATTCCGCCAGCACGCCGCATCTCCACCTGGAGGTCGACCGCGTCAAGGCGTCGCTGATGAATGTCGAGGTCAGCGCCATCTTCGGTGCGCTGCAGAACTATCTCGGTTCACGCTATGTCAACGACGTCAACTTTGAAGGGCAGGTCAACCGCGCTATCGTGCAGGCGGATTGGGACTACCGCCAAAACATCGATGCCCTCGACAAGATTCATGTGCAGAGCCGTTCGGGGGCGATGGTGCCGCTGGGCAGTCTGGTGAAGGTGGATACCACCCTCGCTCCACGGATGGTCGAGCGCTACAACAAGTTTACCGCCGCCGGCATCACCGCCTTCCCGGTGCCGTTCATCAGCAGCGGCGTGGCCATGAAAAAGGTTTCCGAAATTGCCGAAACCGCGCTGCCGCCGGGCTACACTTTTGATTGGTCCGGCCTGAGTTATCAGGAAGCCAAGGCGACGGGGGCGACCAACATCATTTTCCTGATGGCGGTGGTGTTCGGATATCTCTTCCTCGTGGCCCAGTATGAAAGCTGGTCAACGCCGCTGCCGGTTATCCTATCCACATCGGTGGCCGTGTGCGGTGCGCTGTGCGGGTTGAAAATACTGGGCATGGAATTGAGTATCTATGCCCAGCTCGGGCTGATCCTACTGGTCGGTCTCGCCAGTAAAAACGCGATTCTGATTGTCGAGTTTTCCAAGGTGCGGCGCGAAGAAGGCCTCTCCATTATCGCGGCTGCGGCCGAAGGCGCCGGCGTGCGCTTCCGCGCGGTATTGATGACCGCCTTTACCTTCATTCTCGGCGTGCTGCCGATGGTCTTTGCCGGCGGTGCCGGTTCGGCCAGCCGGCGCGTGATCGGCTCCACCGTCTTTTTCGGCATGCTCGCCGCCACGCTGTTTGGGATCATTCTGATTCCCGCACTCTATGTGCTGTTCCAGACCCTTCGCGAAAAGTCGCATGCGGCGCGGTCCAAGCGCTGGGCAAAACATACGGCGCTGCTGCTGTTGCTGGCGCCGCTCTTCCTCGGCGGCTGCATGTCGGTCGGCCCGGACTATGAGCAGCCGGCACTGCCGGAGATTCCCGGAGCGCAGGCGAGCAGCGTCGATGCGACCGAATGGTGGAACCAGTTTAACGATCCGCTGCTGACGGAAATGATTGAACAGGCGCTGGAAAACAATTTGGATCTCAAGAGTGCCGTCGCGCGCGTTCGTCAGGCGCGGGCCCAGCTGGGGCGGGCCAAAGCGGCGCTCGGACCTGCCGTGGATCTGACCGGCAATGTCAGCCGTTTCAGGCCAGCAGAAAATGCCAGCCAGTTTGGAGCGGAATTTTCGCCAGCGGGGGCCTTCGATTCGCAAACCCTGTATAGCGGCGGGTTTGATGCCGTTTGGGAAATCGACCTGTTTGGGGCCGTGCGGCGCGGGCTCGAATATGCGGTCGCGGATTATGAGGCCAAGGAACTCGACCTCGTTTCCGTACAGGTTTCCGTTGCGGCAGAAACCGCGCAGGCTTATCTGATGGCGCGCACGTATCAGTATCGTCTTGATGTTGCGCGCTCCAACCTGGACGTCCAGCGCGATACCCTGGAGCTTCTTGAGTCACGCCTGAAGGTCGGGCTGGTCAATGAACTGGCGGTTCAGCAAGCGCGTTATAACTACCAACACACCCGCGCATCCGTTCCGTCGCTTGAAGCCGGGGTGGCGTCAAGCCGTACGGCGCTGTCGGTCCTGATCGGTGAAATGCCGGGAACCCTCAAATGGTCCGCAGCTAACGGCGTGCCGCAATCAACGCTGGTGCTGAAAGGAATCCCTGCCGATATGCTGCGCCGCCGCCCCGATGTGCGGCGCGCCGAACGCGAGCTCGCGGCGCAGACCGCGCGGGTGGAGGTATCGGTTGCTGAGCTGTATCCGCGGTTTTCACTGACCGGCTCGATCGGGCTGGAATCGCTCAAACCCTCAACGCTGTTTGAATCCGGCAGCGAACGCTACAGCATTGCACCGGGCGTCAGCTGGCCGATCTTCCACTGGGGATCGATCCGCAATAACATTAAGGCGCAGGAAGCCCTGCAGGAGCAGGCGCTGGCGGCGTACGAGTCGACCGTGCTCCATGCGGTGAAGGAAGTGCGCGATGCGCTGATCGATTACCAGAAGGAGCATGAACGCCGCAAGGCGCTCGCGCTGGCGGTGGAAGCCGCCCGCAACGCCGAAGAGCTCGCGCGCGAGCAATACCGCAACGGCCTCTCCGACTTTAACAACGTCCTCGACGCCCAGCGCTCGCTGCTCGCCTTCCAGGAACAGCTCGCCGTCAGCGAAGGCGAAACCGCCCGCAACGCCGTCCGCCTCTACAAAGCCCTCGGCGGCGGCTGGAAACCGATGGAGTAAAATCGTTAAACCACAGGGAGCGCAGAGACACTGAGGGAAAGATCCCTTGATAGCTCTGTGCCTCGGTAATACTTACTGGAAACTTGTTTTCTGGAAAGATTTGAAACCGCGAAAGAACACAAGGAACGCAAAAAAAAGAGGTTCATGTCCCAATTCCGGGAATCGGCAACGTAGAAGCGACGCCCTCGTCGCTTTGCATACGCGCCGTCTACTCTTCAGCGGGAACGCGACGGGGGCGTCGCGTCGACGGTCTCATGCAGGAAGTGCTTCCTCCGCAGGTGGAACATGAACCCCAAAAGAGTATTATAAAATCGGAGCCTCGGAGTTTTTGCGCTTTATGCGCTCTTTTGCGGTTAATAAAATTTGATTCTGAAGAGTCCGCGCTAGGTTCTCTGTGGTGAAAATATGTATATGAATCCAGATCAATGTCCCTGCGGGAGCGGGCAACCGCTCAATGACTGCTGCGGCGCGCTGCTCTCCGGTGCGCGCAAAGCGGAGACGGCCGAGCAGCTGATGCGCTCGCGCTACAGCGCCTATGTGCTCAAAAACGTCGACTATCTCGTCGCTACCACCTGGCCGGCTTCACGAACCCCCGATCTGGCCGACTCCATCCGCAGCTGGATGGCGCAGGTCGAATGGCAGCGCCTGCACGTTTTGGATGCCGGAAAAGACCGCGTCGAATTTATTGCCGAATACATCGCCGCCGGAAAACCCGGCACACACCACGAACGCTCCACCTTTAAAAAGGAAAAGGGCGCGTGGTTTTATGTTGGCGAGCAAGTGTAGATACGCGACGTCTCCGGTGCAGAGGGTTTGGTGGGGCACTAAATTTTCAACATTCACTCATCCTTTGTTGAATGTACAGGCCTGACCCCGGCTTCTAATTAGGGTGCTCAAACCCAGCTTGCCTGACCGGATCAAGAACCCTGATGTCACTAACTTAAGGACTGTCCGCATAAAATTCGAATCGTCAAGGTTGGCGGAGATTGGTGCTGTTTACAGCGGTGCGTTGCAAGTATCGCCCGCATCTTGCCGCTAGGATGGCGGCGGTACGAGCTTGTTCCGACAGGTAATTGCAAGCCGGCGCATTCAATTCCAACTTACTTAATCGGATCGAGGACCCAGCGCTTGTTGTACCAGAAATATTGTTCCGGCGTTTTGGCGATCTCTTGGGTGAAGAGGTCCATCAGCTGCTGGATCATGCGCTGCCAGTCGTCGGCCTTGTCGAGGGACGGATCGGGGCAGACCGGATCAAAGACGATGGCTTCGTGTTTGGTCCATCCGATGCGGCGAACAACGACCGGATAGATGGGGCAGCTGCATTGCCGCGCAAACATGGCGGCGCCGGCGCCGAGGTTGGCTTCGCCGTTGAGGAAATTGATCTTCAGCGCTTCGGTTTTGTTGCGCACATCGGGCAGGATGGCGAGCACCTTGCCGGCTTTGATGCGGCGAATGACGCCCTTCAGCACCTTGGAATCGTTCAGGATAACCTCCATGTCGAAGGCGTTGCGCGCTTTGTTGAGGTAGGCATCGGTCAGCGGATTTTTCTGGCGGCGGGCGATGGAAAAAATCGGGATGTCCATGAGGTCGGCCGCGATGCCGCCGAGATCCCAGTTGCCCATGTGGATGGTGGCGAAGATAAAGCCGTGTTCCTGCTTTTTCAGCTCTTCAACCAGCGGCGGGAAAATGTTGGAGATCGGCTGTTTTTCAATATCGGCGCGTTTGAGTTGGGAAAAGCGGATGCCTTCGACGGCGTTGAAGCAGAGGTTGCGCCACGAGATCCAGGCAATACGCCGCCGCTCCTTTTCGGTGTAGCGGTTGCCGTAAACCTCCTTCAGCCGCTCCAGCGCCTTCTGTTTGCGGAAGCCGCCGATGTGGTGGATGCCCCACGCCGTAATCCATCCGAGCGCCAGCGCCGCGCGCAGCGGCAGAAAACGCAGCAACCCGCCGGCGAGAACCAGCAGGGCATATTCGGAAAGGTGTTTGAGGCTATGTTTCATGGTTTGGGAATGGCAATAGGATTTAGTCAATAGGCACAAGTGAATAGCTTTGTTAGAACGGGGTATTCCCTGTTGCCGAGTACCTTTTGCCTCATGCCTTTCGTTTCTCCCACTTCCGCGGCTTGGGCGGATTTTTGAGCGCGGTGGATTTGGCGGCGATATAGACGAGGTCTTCGCCGATAATGTGTTCGATCCGGTGTTCCAGCTCGGGGCAGGGGCGCACTTTAAAATCGGGGGCGGTGTTGATGAAGACCTTGGGGCCGTCGACAAATTCGATGCAGAGATTCAGCGGTACGCTGCCGCGAAATTCGGAGACGACGGCTTTGATGTCGCCCATCACATTGTCGTTCACGCCCATTTCCGGCAGGTGAATGCTGACGCGGTCGCAGAAGATGCTCGATGCCTGCTCGAGCGGGAAGATTTCAAGAATCTGCAGTTTGGGGTCGCCGCCGTCCTCTTCGAGCAGGACGCCGCCGAACATGGCGGTGGCATCGTCGGCGAGCAGATGGCCGTATTCTGCAAACGGGCCGGGGAACATGATGGCGTTGATGGAACCTTCGAGTCCTTCGATCCGGAAGCTGGCCATCGGCTTCTGATCCTTTTTGGTAAAGAGCTTGCGCATTTCGGTGACCATGCCGCCGACACGCGTGCGCTCGCCGGGGGCGAGGGTGCCGATATCCTTCATGCGCTTGAGCGCAAAGGTTTCGAGCACCCATTCGTGGCGGGCGAGCGGGTGACCGGAAATAAAGAAGCCGATCAGCTCCTTTTCGGCGGTGAGCATGTCGGACTCGGACCACGCCTTGACGTCCGGCAGTTCCTCGTCGGAGCTGCCGCCGCTCTCTTCTTCCTCGCCGCCGCCCATCATGTCGAACATGGAGCATTGGCCGGAGGCTTTATCCTTAAGCGCTTCGGCGGCGCGGCCGATGGCGATTTCGATGCCGTTAAAGAGGCGCGCGCGGTGGATGCCGCAAAAGTCGAACGCGCCGGAGCGGATCAGGCTTTCGATCACCTTTTTGTTGGCGGAGGTGATGCGCGAACAAAAGTCCATCAGCCCTTCGAACGGGCCGTTTTCGTCGCGGTCGTTGACAATCTCTTCCACGACGCCTTCGCCGACGCCTTTGATGGCGGCCAAGCCGAAACGGATGCCGGAACCGTCCTGGACCGCGTTAAAGCGGCCGATCGATTCGTTGACGCTCGGCGGCAGGACATCGATGCCCATCTCCTTGGATTCGCCGATGAAGGCGGTCAGTTTGTCGGAGTTGCCCATTTCACCGGAGAGCAGGGCGGCCATGAACTCGGCGGGATAGTGGGCCTTGAGCCAGGCTGTCTGGTAGGTGACGAAGCCGTAGGCGGTGGAGTGCGATTTGTTGAAGCCGTATTTCGCGAACTCGGTAATGTTGTCAAAAATCAGGTTGGCCAGCTTTTCGTCGATGTTGTTGGTGGCTTTGCAGCCTTCCACAAACTTGCCGCGCTGCTGCGCCATGACTTCGGGTTTCTTTTTGCCCATGGCGCGCCGCAGAATGTCACCCTCACCGAGCGTAAAGCCGGCGAGGTCGCGCGCGGCCTGTTGGATCTGTTCCTGATAGACGATAATGCCGTTGGTCTCTTTCAGGATCGGCTCGAGGATCGGGTGGTCATACTTGACCTCTTCGTGGCCGTGTTTGCGCTTGGTGTAGGTCGGGATAAACTGCATCGGACCCGGACGATAGAGCGCGAGAATGGCGATGATGTCTTCGATGCAGTCAGGGCCGACCTGCCGCAGGGTGTCGCGCATACCGCCGGATTCCAATTGGAACACGCCGACCGTGTCGCCCTTGGCGAGCAGCTCAAAGGTTTTTTCGTCCTCAATCTGCTGCTGCTCCGGGTCGATCTCGACCCCGTGGTTGCGTTTAATCAGGTCACACGCTT
>CAZABK010000092.1:0-9755 GCA_964483355.1 uncultured Verrucomicrobiota bacterium
CATCGCGCAATGACAAGGAATGAGGAGGAGTGCCCTCGATTTTCACGCCGAGGTTGACGCAGTACCGTTTGCCGTTTACTTCGTAGCGCCCGTACCAATCCGGGCGAAGGGTTCCGTCGGGTTTCTTTCTGAATTCCAAGGGCATTTCACACCGCCTTTCGTGACCGTTCTGAACGTCTTATGACGATAATGAATATATTCAGAAAGATTGAAAAAGACAACTTCAAAAACCAACCAATCCACCAACCAATCGGGAAACAAAGCGGAAACTTTTTGCCATATTTGCTATATATAATGGCATTTTATTGGTTTATTTGAAATTTACGTTCAGGCTCATAACCTGAAGGTCAGTGGTTCAAATCCACTCCCCGCTACCAACTTTCGCAAAACGGCCGACTGTTTTCAGTCGGCCTTTTTGCTTCAGCTGGCACGCCAACTTTCGCAAAAGACCACTGCCTTAAACCCAAATCAACATCCGCTTTGCGCATGTCTTTCTTTACAGCCAACTGTAGGCACGAAAGTTGTCCGCCGTAACTTCATGTGAAGGCGGGCTTTCGCCCAAAGCCATCTTCCGATACGCTCCCCTTATGAAGTGGCATGTCTATATCCTTCGCAGCGAAAGCCATCCCGAACAAACCTATGTTGGATTTTGCGGCATTGACATGGAAACCCGCCTGCGGCGCCACAACGGAGGCTCTACACCGGCAACAAAGCGCTATCGCCCATGGAAAATTGCCTGGCACTGTTCCTTCCCCGACAAACAAAAAGCACTTGATTTTGAGGCCTACCTAAAAACCGGGTCCGGCCGAGCCTTTATGCACAAACGGCTTATCGAAAAAAGTTGAACCCCCGCCTCAGCGAGCCTGAAAACAAAAAACCCGCAACCGACCGGTTGCGGGCAAAAAAATGGCGCACCCGTCAGGAGTCGAACCTGAAACCCCCAGATTCGTAGTCTGGTGCTCTATCCAATTGAGCTACGGGTGCGCTTTAAAAGCAGTTTCTTAAGAGCCCTGTGGCGCGTAAGAGGTGGGGAATGTATAGAGAACCCCCCAAGCGGTCAACGGGAAAAAATAACTTTTTTTAAGGAAGTTGCATGACGAGCAACTTTCCCGTTTAAAACGTGCTTTTTTCAGCACCTGCTCCCGCGAAAAAACAAAATCAAACGGCAGTTTGATTGATGGCGTTAATCCCGCGGATCCGTCATCCGCAAAAATAAGGGCCGCGCCTTCCGCGACCCTTATTTTTCAGATCAGCAGCTCACTTCGCCCGGACCGTTTTTCCGCCCGCAGCTTTCCACCCTGCCAGCCCCTCCGGATATTCCTTGATATTCTCATAGCCGAGGGCGCTCAGTTTTTCAGCGAGCTTTTTACTGGCGGGACATTTTGTGTTACTGCAGTAGGTAATAATCTGGGCGCTTTTATCAGGAGCAACTGCAGTAATGGCCGCTTCATCACTATTTGCCGGAAGATGCTTCGCTCCCGGGATCAGTTCGCCGTTAAAGAATTTTCCGCCGCGCGCATCCAGGATGATATATGCGCCCGATTCCACGGCGGCTTTCACTTCGAAGGTAGACAGATTGTGTGCGTGCCTGTCGGCAGCACAAGTCTCACATCCCGCTTTGCCGAGTTTGGAGACATCCGTAACTGCGCAAACTCCCGACTCGCAGGTGGCATCCGTCTTTTTCGGGCGCGGAGCTCGACAGCCGCAACCGCTGCACGCTTCGGCCAGTCCAGCAACTCCTGCCACAAGGGTCAGTGCTGCAAGGGTCAGTTTGAGTTCCTTTTTCATGATGTAATCTCCTTTGGTTTAATGGACACGTTACCCTTGGTTACCTCAACCTTCGGCTCTATTGACAACCAAACGACCGCATTGCTCACTGCCAAGAACGCTTTTTTAGCAATACACAGACTGAGCGCAAAGGGGACGAGCCTGAAAGGCGCCGACTAAACCGTATTGAAACGGCGTTGCGCCGGCACGCGAGCGATATATCAACCTAGCCCAACTCATCCAGCTCGGGCTTACAGAGCTCATAAAAATTGCACTGCCCGCAGTTGACCGGATCCAGCGTCAGCTCCCACTCCTCTTTCGGCAACGGTTCATTCTTTTCGCGGTCACAGTCGACGAGATATTCGGTCATTTCGCCGACGGAGTCGCTCATCAGGGCCTTGGTTTCCTCCAGCTCTTCCGCGGAAATCTGGAACGGCAGCACCTGGCCTTCATTCAGGTATTCGACATAGAGGAAAATTTTATCGAGCGCGGCGCCGTGCTTGACGATGGCCCAGAGCGCATAGAGCGAGAGCTGGAGCTTATGCTGGTCAGCCTTGATCTTGCCGGCCTTCCAGTCGTGGATATGCACTTCGTCGCCGATCGTATAGGCATAGTCCGGGATGGAATAAATCTTCACGCCTTCATAAATAAAGTGCTCCACATCGCCGCCGGTTTCCGGCGTGGCAATGCTGAACTCCTGCGCCGGCCTGATTTCACCAATGCGCGGCAGGACCTTATCAATAAAGTTCTGGATACAGTTCTGGATCTGGGTCGCCAGCTTACGCTTCGCCTCTTTTTCCTCTTCGCCGGAGAGCTTTCCGTAGTAATGGTCGCGCAGGCAGCAGAACTGCTTCGGAGCGGAGCGCCAGTTGCCTTCCAGCGACTCGTTCCACTTTTGGGTCATGAACGGGCGGGCGATCGCTTTCCATGCATCATCGGCCGTCACCGCCCTTCCCTGCTGATGCTGCTTGAGCACCCACATAATGGAGTTTTCAGCCGCCTGCCCCATCAGGCCCCAGCGGTTATCTATTTTGCAGAGACGGTAGGCGGCTTTCTGCACATCAGTCGCATTGCGCGCCCAGCCGCCCCACATGCCGTATTTGCTCCAGTAGCGCCGGCGGCGGCACTGCTCAAAATCCTCCGCCGCACTGAACGACCACGAAAACGTATTCTTCAACTGTCCCATAACGATCCTGCCTCAAGTTGGCGTATTGGATAACAGCATTGCGGAACGATTGAAACCCTTTCTCTTCAATAGTCCTCGATGCTTTCCAACAGAGCCTTGAGCTGCGCGATCCGCAATTCCGCCAAATAGATGCTCCACTTTGCTGCCGGCAGCCAGGGATTGAGTGCGTGCAGCAACGGCGGTGATGCATCGGCATGACGCAGCCACACCCGTCGACATTCCTCGAACTGCACGGCTTCCGGTATCGGTGCAAAAAAGGAGCTTCGCTCCAGCTTCTTATTCGACAGCTTTTCCAGCACATGGAAATACAGACGATTCAACTCATCCGCGACCTCATCCGGATCGCCTACATCAGCGGGCATCCAGCCCTTTTCCGCTTTTTCGAGCATCTCGACATAGGCCTGCTTCTGCTCCATCATCGAATCCATCATCCAGGCGGAGCGCCCCGAACCACCATGCACCTCGGCATTGTAGACATTGCATTCAAAAAAATAGAAAGCCGCATAATGTGCCGGATCGAGCAGCAGCGCCGCCTCAGCATCCATGCGTTTTTCCAGTTCGCGCAAGCGTTGCTTAAGATCCTTTTCGAGGGTTGAATGCACCCGATCCGAGCAATAGCCCATACCCGCGCCGCTGATGACATACTCCTCGATTTTGAAAACTTTATTCGTTCCGGCCTTCCACGCGGCGTGAAAGTCGCGAACGGCATATTCCAGTTCCGCCGGCACGCTTCCACCCCGCGCCACGAGTTGAAACACCAGTTCCGGATCGGGGTTGCCGAAACGTCCGCCGCGCGAAGCCTCCTCGGCCAGTTCCCACACGTCGTAGCAAGGCCACACTCCATCCTCATCCTGCACGCCATATTTATCCAGAAACGCGTCGACATTGAATAGCGGAAGCTCCGCACACATTTCCATGACCTCCACCTTGTTGATTTCGTCGAACAACTCCATCTCCGAATTTGCTGCCTTCGCCTCTCGGTACACCGCCAACGCCTCCTTCGGACTTGTGCGCCACAATGCATTTCCCCGGAACAGCAGGTCGTCGAGCACCGAATCCAGCGCCGTCGCATGTCCGTGCCGGGCAGCAAAAACCATGTGCTCCCGATACTCGTTCCAGGGAAGAACATAACAATAGGCCAGCCGAAAATGCGCCTCGGCGGATCCCGCCTGGGCGGACTTTTCCCATAGCACCCTCGCCGCCTCCCCTTGTTCGCCTTCGAACAACGCCTTGGCTTGCGAGCAGAGATCCTCGGCCGAACCCGCAAAAGCCCCCAGCACTCCTAACAGCAACAACACGACCATCTTCTTCATTCATCACTCCAGGTTGAAAAGCAGATCGAACTAAACTCGAAAAGGTTCCGCGTAGCGAGAGCATTGCGGATCAGCACGGGACGTTCCTCCCGCGCCATCGCTTCCAGCTTCCGCCGAAGACTTTCGTGGTTGTGGCTGGGTGCCAGACTGATCATGGACTCAACCCCAAATCTCAGATTATCGTGCGGGCGGATCAGATCCCGCAAGTGCTCCATGTCGCGTTCGTAGTATCCCTGCTCCATAGCCTCGTCCTCGCTCGCATGGAACAACTGGTAGACGACGGCATGGTTCTCGGCAGGCACGGCGCAGGCCGAAGCGGCGCGGTGCAACATTTGGTAGACTACATCGTGAAACCCTCTCGGCTTCAGCTCGTTTTGCGCAAACGGCTGGATCAGCCCCAACCAATAGCGCAACACCTTTTCGCGGTGGGCGCGGCTGCCCTTTTCCAGCCACTCCCCTACGGTTTCATAGCGCGGCTCACTCCATTTCCCCTCCACGGCAACCACCAGTTGATCGGAAACCAACATCACGTCCGAACAGGAGGGATAGTCACGAGGAGTCAACGACGGCACCGCATATTCAAAATAGATCCGCGCATCCTTTGGGCACTTGAAGCCGAAACCATGGCAGATTCCCCGAACAACCGGCCGCGGCTTCTTCCAGTAGGCCAGCAACGGGATCGTCGAACGGGTCAGGTTTTGGAACTCCTTATCGGGCAATGCCGCCAACACATCCGGGAAGCCGACATATTTGACCCCGGGTTCTTTTTCTTTGGTTAATTTATTCATGGAAACAACCTGTCACGGGGTGTTAGACATATAATGTCCAATGATTGGATTTATTTGGAGAAAATCATGGAGCGATGCAAAACACAGGTGGAAAGGCTGCTGGAAATCGACCGGCAGCTCAAAGAAAACAGCTACCCTAACTGTTCGCGGCTGGCCCAACAGTTCGAGGTGACGACCAAGACGATCCATCGCGACATCCAGTTCATGCAAGCGCGCCTGAACGCGCCCATTGAATATGACAAGCAGCGCAAAGGCTATTACTATGAGAACCCGACCTTCATGATGCCCGCCCTCTCCATGAGCGAAGGAGAGCTTACTTCCTTGCTGCTCGCCTCGCGTACCCTGTCCGAGTTTCAGGGCACACCCGTCGCCCAAAAGCTCCGTCAAATGTTCACCAAGCTATCCGGCATGCTCCCCGACGCCATCACCGTCAGCCCCGGCGAGCTCTTCACACAATTCACCGTCATCAGCCCGCCCGCCATCCCCGTAAAGCCGATGGTCTGGGAATCCGTCGTTAAAGCCCTACATCAAAAACGCATGCTTGAAATCGAGTATGAAGGGAAGCCGGATGCCTACCGGATTAAGCCGCTACACCTCGCCAACCTGCAGGGCGACTGGATGCTCTGCGTCCAGTTCGAGGGCTATGACAACTTCCGCGAAATCGCCCTTGGACGCATCAGAAAACTCAAGTTGCTCCGCAAAACCTTCGACGACCCCGGCTTCGATCCCGAATCCTTCTTTGCCGCCACCTTCCGCACGTTTGGCGGGGACGTCGAATCCCACCGCATCAAACTGCGTTTCTCAAAGGCTGTCGCGCCGCGCGTACTGGAGCGCGAGTGGCACGAAAGCCAGGAAATCATTGAACGGAAAAACGGCAGCATCGAGCTGCATTTCGACGCCAAGGGACTTATCGAAGTCATGCATTGGACGCTGTCCTGGGGACGCCACTGCACCGTCCTCGCCCCCAGGCAACTGAAAACCATGGTCGCCGAGGAAATTGCCGCCATGCACAAACAACTTTAATCTGAAACAGGGAAACGAATGAACATTGATGACTCGACGATTTATGAACTGTGCAACGCAACCGCAGCGATGCTGTGCGACTGCTACCACGCAAAAGCAAACAGCGGAATTGTCTTCCCCAAATACCGTTCGGACTCAAAGCGCATCAGTGAACAGGAAGCCCGATTCGCCTTCTACGAACAGGCCCGCAACCGCGGGCTCGCCTGCTCCATCGAAACGCCAACCGGAAAAGAATACAGCTTTTCAGGAACCGGCCGCCGCAGCGCCGCCACCGACCTTTCCCTGCACGATACCGACAACCCCGCGGACATCCTTTGGCGCGTGGAATTCAAAGCACTCCAACCAACACAAAGCGCCATCACGAAAGATATGGAAAAACTCGTCACCGAAAGTGAACCCGGGCTATTCCTCCATGTTTTTGAGAACACCAACGCCAACACAATCCAAACTCTGCTGGACAAGTTTTCCAAGGCATTTGAACATAAGAAAGTAGCCGATGGCCGAAACACCAGGCAACAACTGGTCTTCTGTATTATCGTTCTGGCAACACGCCACATCTACACCGCCACACTCAAATCCGGACAGGATGATCGATCCTTTTTCAGCAATATAGAGGAATGGTAAAAGCCACATGCTGATGCTTACCGGCTCTTGAGCATGGGCGGCCGGCGCAGGCGCTTTTTCAGAACCGGCATAAAGAGCACGCACCAGATCCCGAGAATCCCGACCACACCCAATATTGTTTTTATCAGTTCCATAACTCACCTCTCCTGTAATTTTCCTCGCAGAGACGCAGAACGCGCTGAGAAGAATCTATTAACCAGAAACTCTGCGTCCTCAGCGCCTCTGCGAGGAATTGAAACCTGCCACGCATTACGTTCTATGGGAAATCACTTGATTAGAACAGATACAGAAACGAGCTTTCACACCTATAACAGTTAACCAACAATGGATGTGTTATGGACACGGCAACTAAGTATAAAGAGGTGATGGATCAGGTTGCGGCCCTGATCGACCAAGGCATTCTGGCCGAAGGGGCGAAGATTCCGTCGGTGCGGAAAATGTCGCAGCAGAGCGGGTTCAGCATGATGACGGTGCTGGAAGGCTACAAACGCCTCGAAGAACAGGGCATTATTGAGAGCCGGCCGCAGTCGGGCTTTTATGTCCGCCCCGCCGCCCTGCGCCGGCCGGAGGTCTGGAAAAGCGTCCGCGAGGCGCGCACCGAAAGAATAACCATCCGCGAACAAAAGGTAAAAATTGCCCCGGAAGTCGAAGCGATCATCTCCCAGGGTGCGCGGGAAGATCTGATCCGTCTCGGAGCCGGGCTGCCCGATCCCGAAATGCTGCCCAGCGAAGAACTCAGCCTGCGCATGGCGCGCGTGGTTAGAAACGCGCCCCTGGATGTGAACCGCTATTCGCTCAAATACGGCGAACCGCGTTTGATCGAACAGCTGAATCAATGGATGGCCGGCTACGCCTGCATCCCGGAGAAAAACGAAATTATCACCGCCGACGGCTGTACACAGGCCCTGCTGATCAGCCTGCGGGCCGTCACTCGCGCCGGCGATCTGATCGCGGTGGAATCGCCCGGCTATTTCGGGTTCTACTCCATGCTTCAGTTTCTGCAGCTCAAAAGCATCGAAATTCCCAGCGACCCGCAAACCGGCTTTAATGTCGATGCCTTTGAAAAGGCGATTGCCAAACAAAAACCCAAGGCCGTGCTGCTGATGTCCGCCCACGCCAACCCCACCGGCGCCTCCATGCCGGACGAAGAGAAAAAAAGGCTGACCAATCTCTGCGCCCGCAAAGGTATTGCGCTGATTGAGGACGACACCTACGGCGAGATGCATTTCGGCCCGGAGCGTCCGCGACCGCTGAAATATTTTGATCCGCAAAACGTGATCTATCTCGGCAGCTTCAGTAAATCGCTTGCGCCCGGCTATCGCGTGGCCTGGACCGCCGGCGGGAAATACAGCGCCGATATCTTTCGTTGCAAGGACATGGGCATTCTTTCCACCCCCATGCCCACACAGCTCACCATCGCCTCATACCTCGCAGACGGCGGCATTGTCCGGCACCTCAAGCGCCTGCGAAAAACCTACGCCGAAAACGTCCGCTTTTATCAATCCTCCATTGCAAGCCACTTTCCCGACGGCACCCGCGTGAGCGCCCCGCAGGGCGGCCACTTTCTCTGGGTCGAACAACCTGAGGGATTCGACAGCGTGGCACTCGGACAGCAAACGCTGAAGCACGGCATCTCCATCGCCCCCGGCATCATCTTTTCCGCGCGACAAAACTATCGCCGTTTCTTCCGCCTCAACTGCGCCCTCACCTGGACCGATGAAATTGAAAACGCCCTGATCAAAACCGGACAGCTGTGCGAGAAAATTTCTTAGCACAAAGGGTACAAAACAACACAGAGCATGACTGATTTTGATTATTTTGTGCCCTTTGCGGCTAAAACCTAAGCCCGCAAAAATCGTAGCAGGGAATGAGGGGCGCAGGCCTGTCGGTTACGACGGCGGAGGCATATTCGGACCCGGCGTTCAGGCGATAAAAAAACCATCCGTCCTTTTCGGTGTCGTCGGCCGGAACCGCAAAAGAACTCAGCTCACGGAAAAGCGTCGAACCCGCCGCTTTCACATAGGCCTCCTTGCGCGTCCACAGCTGAAAAAAGAGCGCAGGCCGGTCTTTGGCCTTTTCAATCAGTGTCACTTCTTCGGGGGTAAAGTAGCGCGAAGCAATCGGCCTCACATCCATCCCGCGCTTGATCATTTCAACATCCACTCCGATGTGGCGGTTGCGGCCGATCGCCAGCACCACCCAATCGCCGGAGTGCGAGACGTTGAAGTCGACTGTATCGCAGGCGGCTCGCCTGCCCTGCTGTTCGGGCGGAAGCAGGCGAGCCGCCTGCGATACGAGATGCGGCTTGCCGTTTTCGGAATATTCAAACACGATTTCTGAAGCGTCGATTCCCGTATAGCCGGAAAGCAGGATGCGCAACGCACCGCGGGCCGCGATGGAGGAGTTGCGATCGGCTTCGCGATGAAACCGCGTCGCCTTTTCCTGCTCCCGTCCGCACAGCACGGCATGCAGCACATTCAGCCGACCCAGCACATCGGGCACATGCACGCCCCAGATGTGAATCGCATCCGTGCTCAGCTCCGGCAGATTGTCGATATGTTCAACGGTCTCCATGAACCGCGTAGTGTGATGCAGAACGAGGTTCGGATTAACCACAAAATGCACAAAAAACACAGAACCTTCCTGCGCACATTACTTTGTGAATTCTGTGTATTTTGTGACTTCGAATAAGGCCCCTCCCTGGAATGGGGGCCAGGGAGGGGCTCAGGGAGGCGGGGCCTTGATCAGCCCCTTGGGAGGAGAATTATTTGCCTTCGTACGCTTTGATGTAGAGCTCCTTCAGCTCACTGATCAGCGGGTAGCGCGGGTTGGCGCCGGTGCACTGATCGTCGAAGGCATCCTCGGCCAGCTTATCGAGTCCGGCCATGAATTCCTTCTCATCCACGCCTGCATCTTTGATGCTGGTCGGAATGTTCAGCTTTGCTTTCAGCTCATCAATCGCCTTGATCAGCAGCTTAACCTTGGAATCATCCGTGGTTCCGCCGAGTCCGAGGTAATCCGCCACACGGGCATAACGCTCTTTCGCGGTCGGCC
>CAZABK010000093.1:0-9742 GCA_964483355.1 uncultured Verrucomicrobiota bacterium
GTTTTGTTCGCGGTCTTCAATAATCAGGCCGACAAAGCCCAGACGCTTTTGCATGGTTTTCCTCCGTTCCGCATGCGGAACCTTCAGATTATGAATGTATGGATCCCTTGCAATCCGCTGTGGCCGATTACGCAGGAGAGCCGACACCCTACTTATTTGCGCAGGGTTGGCAAGGATTTTATCAAACAGCGCGGCGGGTGCAGGCCGCTTATTTGTGCTCGAGAATAAAGTTCAGCCGGCGGATGCGCATTTCCCGATAGTTGCCCTGCAGCTTCTGCAGTAGGATGCGCTTTTGCCGCTCGAGCTCCGGCATCCAGCCGGGATGGTTTACAAAAACATGCAGCGCGAAATCCTTGATGAATCCGGGCTCGCAGTGTTTTGCAATCTGTGCACCCACCAGCTTGGGCCAGGCTTCGCGCAGCACGCGCACGTTTTCCTGTACCGGCTGATCAAAGCCTTCGACGACATCCTTGAGGATGTCGCCGACGTGGCGGATATCCCGCTTGGGAGCAGGCGGATGATCAAGGTGATAACGCACCTTATCCATATCCCACCGATCTCGGTTCGGTCTGCTGTTGCGGGGCTGCTCCATTCGGAGATTGGTCCGAAAGCCTACGCTTTCGAATTAATGTAGTTGACCGCATTCTGGAACAGCTTGAGGCCGAGGCCCTGCTCCGGCAGTTCGCCGTCGAGCTTCTGCTTGTCCCAGTTCGGGTGGTTTTCCGGGAAGAGATAGGCTTCCGGATGCGGCATCATGCCGAAAATGCGGCCGGTCGGGTCGGTCAGGCCAGCGATCGCATTGAGCGAACCGTTCGGGTTTTCCGGGAAATCCTGTGTCGGCTGATTGTCCGCATCCACATAGCGTGCGGCGGCACAGCCCTGTGCTTCAAGTTTTCCGAGCAGTTCGTTATCGAGGGTAAAGATTTTGCCTTCGCCGTGGCGGATCGGAAGCGGTATCTTGCCGAGACTTTTCGTAAAGACACACGGGGAACCTTCTTCGAAGCGGATGTCGCACCAGAAATTCTGGAAGGTGCCGCAGTCGTTCTGCATCAGCGAAACCGTCGGCTCAAAATAGTTTCCGTCGAGGCCCGGGAGCAGACCCATTTTGGTCATCACCTGGAAGCCGTTGCAGATGCCCATGATCAGCTTGCCGTCGTCGATAAACTTCTGGAGCTGCGCCTGCATGTGATGCTTCACGCGCAGCGCAAAAACGTGGCCGCTGGTCATATGGTCGCCATAGGAAAAGCCGCCGATAAACATCATGGCCTGAAAGTTTTCGAGCTGATCCGGATTGTCCAGCAGATCGTTCAGGTGCACCAGTTCCGGCTCAGCGCCGGCCAATTTCCATGCATGGGCGGACTCCGCTTCGCAGTTCACTCCGTAGCCCGTAATAATCAAAACCTTTGGTTTGCTCATAATCTGTCCTTTTTAAACCGCTAATGAACACGAATGGACACTAATAAATTCGCGTAAATTAGCGTTTATTCGCGGTTTCTAGTCTTCCATATCCTTCAACATTGCGGTTGCGGCGGCAACCGGATCTTCGGCCTGCACGATCGGGCGGCCGATTACGAGATGCGTCGCGCCCTGCTCGACCGCGAACGACGGCGTGGCGACGCGTTTCTGGTCGCCGACATCGCCTTCCGGCATGCGGATGCCGGGCGTCACCAGGATCGCTTCTGGAAATTCTTCGCGCAGCACCTTGGCTTCGTGCGCGCTTGTTACCATACCGTCGATGCCCGACGAAATAGCCAGTCGACCAAGCTCCACGGCCTGTTCGGCGACGGTGCGCTGAATGCCGAGATCGGCAAAGTCGTCCTGACTCAGGCTGGTCAGTGTAGTTACGGCAACAATCTTCGGCGGATTTTCACATTCCGCGGCGGCTTTGGCGGCCTCTTCGAGCATGGCGCGTCCGCCGATGGCGTGGACGGTCATGAGGTTGACGCCGTGCTCTGCGGCGGTTTTTACAGCGTTGCCGACGGTGCGCGGAATGTCATGCAGTTTGAGATCGAGAAAAATCTTTTTGCCGCGCTTTTTCAGCGGCTCAAGAATTGCAGGTCCTTCTGCGCAAAAGATTTCGAGCCCCACTTTGTACCACTCGATAAAGTCGGGCATCTGCTGGAGTTTTGCCTCCATTGCCTCTGCATTCGGCACATCCAGCGCCACAATCAATTCAGCCTTATTCATGAAAAATCCCTTTCTGCGTTCCAAAGTTCGGGAAACTAGCAGAAACGGGATGGCGTGCGCTAGCCTGATTGCGTCCTAAATCTGGAACCACACCGTTTGGTAGGCATCGAAGGGAATCACCTTCCCTTCGCCCAGATAGCGCCGGCCGGTCAGGATGTCGGAACAGGCATCGCAGCGATTCAGGCGATAGAGACGATCCGTGTTCTTCAGTTCGCGGTATGCGCCGGTAAAGTTGGAGATGCAGACTACCCGCTCGCCTTTCCATTCGCGCTCAACCACAAACCACTCGGGCCCCAGATTAATAATCTGTTGAGCGGCGTCGGGATGGAAAACCTTGTGCTGCGAGCGCATCTGCAGGCGGCGCAGGCATTCTTTCATCACCCGTGACGCGGGCGATGAAGGATTGGCGAGCAGTTCGTTGAGCTCGTCCTCGTTCCATTTGCGGCGATTGATGGTGCGGGCGCGGCCGGTCTGCTCAACACCCTCCGTATAATTGCGCGTTGCCGTGATGCTGTGGAAATAAAGCGCGGGCACACCGCGCAGCTCCATCGCAACGGTTTGCGAGCAGAGAAAACGCGCTAAATGCTCTTCGGTCACGGTTGCGGGGTCGTCGCCCAGCGCATCAAAATAGGTGATATTGAGTTCGTACGGACTCTCGCTTCCGTCGGAGTTGGCCTTGGTTGAGACGTGTCCGCCCAGTTCCCTGACGCGCGCGGCCAGCTTCGTCAGCTCGTTATCGGGAATGATCCCCTGCAGCGGCCGGACGCCGATGCCGTCGTGCGAGGCGGTGAAATTGAAGTAGGTGCATTTATCCGGCAACTCGCCAAGCGATGCCGCCCAGCGGGTCAGGTGCGAGGCGTTGCCGGTGAGCAGGCCGTGCAGCAGCAGCGGCGGCAGGCTGAACTGGTAGACCATGTGGGCTTCGTCGCCGTTGCCGAAGTAGGAAATGTTTTCCTCGTGCGGCACGTTGGTTTCGGTCAGCAACACCACTTCCGGCGCAACCATATCGAGCAGGTCACGCATCAGCTTGACCACTTCGTGCGTCTGCTTGAGGTGAATGCAGTTGGTGCAGATCTTTTTCCAGAGATAGGCAATGGCGTCGAGCCGGATGATGGTGGCGCCGGAGGCAATGTAGAAGAGCAGGATATCGAGAAACTCGAACAGGACGTCCGGATTGGCAAAATTGAGATCAATCTGATCGGCACTGAATGTGGTCCACAGATGGACGTCGCCGTGCTGGGTGTGCACCGGCGTCAGCAGCGGCAGCGCGCGCGGACGCGTAACGGCGGAAAGGTCGGTGTCCGGATCGGCTTCAATGAAATAGTCGCGATACGGCGCAATGTTGGCGACATAGTCGGAAAACCAGCGGCTCTTGCGCGAGCAGTGGTTGAGCACGAGATCATACATCAGCCGGAAGCTCCGTCCGACCTCCTGCACATCATCCCAGCTTCCGAGCGCCGGATCGACCGCGCGATAGTCGATCACCGAAAAGCCGTCGTCGGAGGAGTATGGGTAAAAAGGCAAAATGTGAATCGTGTTGATTGCGCCACCCAGATATTGATCGGCAAATCGCTTGAGCACTTTCAGCGGCGGTTCGTCGCCATTCTGAACCATGTCGCCGTAGGTAATCAGCACGGCCGTGCTTTCGTCCCACAAGGCGGCGTCGCTGCACCCCTCCAACCCGATGCCGTAGCGGCCGATCAGCGATACGATCCGCTCGAGCAGGTGCTCCGCTTCGCTGGGCCCATACAGACGGTTAAAACGCCCGCGCATGCGTTCGAGCGCATGAAAGTCGAGATTCTTAATCATGATTCAAGCCCCCGGATATTGGTAATGAGCGTGCGCAGGCTGCGCCGCAGAACGGCATAGCTGAAAAAGCGTCTGGCGACGGCAAAGTTGTGCTCGACGGTTACGCGCCGGTAGGTTTCATCCTCCAGGAGCCGGCGGACATCTTCCACCACCTGCCGCGTCAGAAATCCGTCCATCAGCGGAACACGGAACCCTTTGGGCTCGATGTCGCGCGCAAAGATCGAATAGCGGTTGAGCAGGATCGGCAGCCGGAAATAGATCGCTTCGAGAAAGGCGTTTCCGAATCCCTCATAGAGGCTGGGATAGGTCACCAGGTCGACGAAGGGATAGAGGTCCCAGAGCGTGTACATTTTTTGGCCGGCATGGTTTTTCTGGCGGATTTCGCCGATGCGGTCGTCGATGATACGCAGATCGACATTCGAGTCGTGTGCCAGCTCCTGAAGCATGTGCTGATATTCATAACCCTCGTCGCCCGCCGAGTGGGAAATGACCAGCTTCATGCGCGGATCGTTGAGCGATTCGAGCAGCTTGATCGAATGTTCAATGCCTTTGCGCGGCACGATGCGCGTCGGCTGCAGAATCAGAATGTCGTCCTCCGCAAACCCGAGGTCGGCACGCAGATTTTTGGTATATTCATCCGGCTCGGGCGCCGGCGTTTCAAAGTCGAACACGTTGGGAATCAGCTCTGACGAAACGCCCTTGCGCCACGACAGCTCTTCGCGCGCGGCCTGATTGATGACGACATGCTGAAGCAGGTCGTCGCGCGGCGGGAAGGCGAGATCCAGATAGTCGGGAATCGAATTGACTGAAAAGCGGATGCGTTCCCAGTAAAAGTCATGATGATGCGCGATGGACGGAATGCGCGTCTCCGCCAGAAACTCGGTAATCGCCACGCCCAGCGGCACATGCATCGGAATCGTCAACGAATTCTGAAAAACGAGAATGCGGATATCGAAGCGATTTACATATTCATAGAGGGTGGTTTTGAGATATTCGGCCATATCGCGGATGCGGCGGCTCACCACCGGACTGCGGAAGGACTTGCCCCAGATGCGTTCGTTCAGCCAGATATTTTCCGGATGTTCAAAATGGGCCTCGGGGACGCAATAGCTCACATCCGGCGAACGATCAAGCCGGCCGGCATACCAGAAGCTCCGGTGCTCATAATCCCACAGCACCTGCGCCCACTTTGCACTCTCCAGAGAAACGCCGTCAGTGCCGGCAAAGCGCGTTGAAACAAATCCGATATTTTCGCTCATGGCCGCTCTTCCTTGTTGAAGCAAGCATAACTCGCCCCCGCCCCCTGAAAAGTACTTTTTCCTGATAATGACGCTTACACAAAATTTACAGACTCGCCGTTTGCCATATCCCCGCCCTTTGCTAAACTTTGACGCAACATCAATAAACACAGGGTTTGCATGAAAACAAAATTCAGCAATATCGACGAAATCCTCGCGACACTCCCCGTCCTTCCTGAAAAGCTGGCCGGCATACAGGAAACGCTCATTGCCAACCTGATTATGCTCAGCGAAATTCCCTCGCCGACCTTTGAGGAAGAGGCACGCGTTAAACTTCTGCTCCAGCGCATGGTCGAATGCGGACTGCATAATGTCTCGACCGACGAAGCCGGCAACGGCGTCGGCATCATTCGCGGAAAAAACCCCAAGCGCAACATTCTGCTCGTCGCCCACGCCGACACGATCTATTCCGAAAAAGCCGACCACGCACTCAGTGTGCGCGCCGACGAAATCATCGGTCCCGGCGTGGCCGACAACAGCCTCGGCATGGCAGTGCTCGCCACCCTGTCCAGCCTGCTCGAAATGCTCGACATTCAGCTCGATGCCAATCTGGTTCTGCTCAGCAGCACCAAGGGGCTGGGACGCGGCAACCTCGACGGCCTACGCTTCTTTATGGAAAACAACCAAATGCCCTTCGAGGCCGGTATCTGCATCGAAGGCGAAAAGCTCGGCCGCCTCAGCTATACCGCCGAAGGCATGTTCCGCGGACATATTTCCTGCCGCATTCCCGAAGAGCTCGATTGGCAGCGCGCCGGACAAAACAGTGCCATCATTGCGCTCAACGACATCATCAACCGCATTCTTGAAATTCCGATTCCGCGCCGTCCGCGCACTTCGATCGTGCTCGGCGCCATTCGCGGCGGCAAGAGCTACAACGTGATGGCCACCCAATCCAATCTGCGATTCGAGGTCCGCAGCGAAGATTCGGCAATGGTTCAATCGATCAAAGAACGCATTGATGAAATCATTGCCGATGCCGCCGCCACGCACAGCGCCGAGTTTGAGTTTGAGGTCGTCTCCTCGCGTGAGCCCGGCGGCATTGATGTCGGTCATCCGCTTGTCAAGAGCTGCCGGCAGATTATGGAAACGCTCGACGTACAGCCCACCATCCGCCCGAGCATGTCTGAAGTATCGGAACTCATTGCGCGCGGCCTCCCCGCCGTCACGCTCGGCATCACCGAGGCCAGCAACCTGCACGACCTCAACGAAACCATCCGCATTAAACCGATTTACACCGGACTCGCACAGCTTCTCGCTGTGCTGTTCGCCATCGACGGAGGCTTTTGCAATGAATCTGAATAACTGGATCAAAAACAACACCATCCACCACTCCCAGTTCTGGGATCTCAAAAAACTGGTCGAGGAAAAAGAAAAGCAGGGGCTTAAGATTTCGCTCTGCCTGCCGACCCTCAACGAGGAAAAGACGATCGGCAAAGAGATCGTCATGTTCAAATCCGAGCTGGTCGACCGCTATCCGCTGCTCGACGAAATTGCCGTGATCGACTCCGGTTCGTCCGACAGCACCCGCGAAATCGCACAAACCTTCGGTGCCGACGTCTATCTCTCCTCCGAAATTCTGCCGCAATATGGCGAAAAGAAAGGCAAAGGCGAAAACCTCTGGAAGGCCGTCTACGAGCTGACCGGCGACATCATCGTCTATGTCGACGCCGATATTAAAAATATTCATCCGCGCTTTGCCTACGGCCTTGTCGCGCCGCTCATCTACCGCCCGGAAGTTCACTATGTAAAGGCCTTCTACGACCGCCCGCTCGCCTTCTCGCAAGGCGTGCGCCCCTCCGGCGGCGGCCGCGTCACCGAAATCCTCACGCGCCCGCTCTTCTCGCTCTTTTTCCCCGACCTCACCGGCCTCATTCAGCCGCTCTCCGGCGAATATGCCGTGCGCCGCGAAGTGCTCGAAAAGATTCCCTTCCCGATCGGTTACGGCGTCGAAACCTCGCACCTCATCGACGTCTATGAAAAATGGGGCATGGAGGCCATTGCGCAGGTTGACCTCGACCAGCGCGTCCACCGCAACCAGGAAACGCGCGACCTCGGCAAGATGGCCTTCGGTATTCTGCGCGCCTTCCTCTACCGCGCCGAAGCGCTCGGCGTCATTGGAAAACTGCCGGACCTGAGCACCATGTTGAAACAGTTTCAGGTGGACGGCGAAAGCTTCGAACAGGTTTCCTTCGAAATCGTCGAGGAAGAGCGCCCGCCCATGATTGACCTCCCCGAATACCGCGAAAAATTTGGCATTAAGTAAAAACCACTAATCTGCACTAATTGGCTCTAATCCCATGACTCCAATTAGTGAGGATTAGTGAAAATTAGTGGTAAAAAAAATCCATGAGCAGAATTTCTGTTGCAGTAATTCACTATCACCTTCAGCCCGGCGGCGTGACGCGGGTAATTGAACGCGCAATCGAATCACTGGGCGACAGCGTCGATGTCGCGATTTTCAGTGGCGAAACCTTTCCGGCACTGGGCTATTCCGACTCCCCACCCGACGACATTGAAAAGCAGGCTGACGGCCTGCGCCGCCTCGCAACGGAGCGACTCGGACGCGAACCCGACATCTGGCACATCCACAACCACTCGCTCGGCAAAAACAGCTTTACGCCCCGCCTGGTTCAGCATCTCGCCCGCGCCGGTTGTCGCCTACTGCTCCAACCGCACGACTTTGCCGAGGACGGCCGCCCCGAAAACTATCGGCTCCTGAAGGATCAGCTTGGCGACGAACTGAACGATACGCTTTATCCGCTCGCCGAGCATGTCTGGTACGCGCCGATCAACTATCGCGACAAAGCCTTCCTTGAGGAGATCGGCCTTCCGCATGTGCACGAACTGCCCAACGCCGTAACTCCCCATCCCGCCCCTGAATCCCCGATCTCCCCACCCGCTTCGCTAGAGGGCACAGAATTCACAGAGACTCTTCCTCTGTATTCCTCTGTGGTAAAAAGAGAATCTGCCCGAACGATTGTCTATCCTGCCCGCGCCATCCGCCGCAAAAACATGGGCGAGTTTTTGCTGTGGAGCCTGCTTGCGCCCGAGGGCTATCTGTTCCAAAGCACGCTTGAACCGCAGAATCCGGTTTGGCTGGACTACTATAATGAGTGGGTTGAATTTGCGCAGGAGCAAAGCCTGCCCGTCGAATTTAACGCCGGCCGCAAACATGACTTTGGCGAACTGGTTCAGAATGCCGAAGCACTGATTTCCACCAGCATCGCCGAAGGCTTCGGCCTCGCATTTCTTGAACCATGGCTCGAGCGAAAAATGCTGGTTGGGCGCAAGCTTCCCGAAATTACTTCCGATTTTGAGACGGAAGGGCTCGACCTGTCCCCGCTTTATGATGCCCTGCCCGTTCCGCTGAAATGGGCAGGCGAAGCACAGTTTTTCCAGACTCTCGAAGCCGCCATGCGCAAAAGTTATGAGTCCTATGCGCGCGAATGGGATCCAGCGCTTTTCGAACAGGCCATCGGCGCGCTCGCCGTTGATGGCAAGGTCGACTTCGGTATTCTCGACGAAAGCCTGCAACGCAACGTCATCCGGCATCTGGTCGAGCATCCGGAAGACCGAAACCAATTTCCCCCGTTCCCTGTCCGCCTTCGCCATGGCGAAGGCGGATCCCCGCCCCCCTCTCTCCCCCTCATCGAACATAACCTCCAGGTTGTGCTCGATCGCTACGGTCTTGCCGCTTATGGAGAGCGCCTGGTAGATATCTATCAAAAACTTGCCGCCACCGAGCCCGGCGCAGTCAAATCCGCCAACGCCGCCGGCCTGCTTGATCAATTTCTGCAACCCAACCGATTTAATCTGTTAAGGACCTAATATGCTCGAAGAGGTAATTAAACGAAACTGTCCGCCCATGGAGCCGATTCAAACGGACATGGAACCCCTACTGAACAACCTGCACGGAATCAAAGCCGTGCTGTTTGATGTTTATGGAACTCTCTTTGTTTCGGGGTCGGGCGATGTGGGCACGGCGGCGGCCATCAATACCGCGGAGGCGCTGACGCAGGCGCTGGTCGTTTCGGGATTTGAAGGCGAGCCGGAGCTGGCCGGTCAGATTGGCACAGAAATGCTGAAGGCCGAAATCCTGGAATGGCACAAGGCCGGGCACGAAGCGGGCGTTGATTGCCCCGAAGTGGAAATCCTGAAGGTCTGGAAAAAGATTATCGATTCGCTGCGCCACACTGAAGCGTTGAAGGATGTGGAGCCGGAAATGGATCAAATCCGGCGGCTCGCACTGGAATATGAGTGCCGCGTCAACCCGGTCTACCCCATGCCCGGCAGCCTTGAAACCATCGAGCGCCTTAAAGAAAAAGGGTTCGCGCTTGGGATTGTTTCCAATGCACAGTTTTACACGCCCCTGCTCTTTCCGGCCTTCTTTGACAAAACGGTCGAAGGCTGCGGGTTTGATCCGGATTGCTGCATTTGGTCCTACAAGG
>CAZABK010000094.1:0-6477 GCA_964483355.1 uncultured Verrucomicrobiota bacterium
GTCAACATTAATGCTGCGCCTCTCGACGTCGAAGGATTCAAAGTCGTCAAGGAAGCGGGCATCGGCACCTATCAGATTTTTCAGGAAACCTACCACCGCGCAACCTACGAGAAGGTTCACTCCGCCGGGCCGAAGTCTCACTATCTCTGGCGCCTGCACGGACTCGACCGAGCGATGGAAGCGGGCATCGATGATCTAGGAATCGGCGCGCTGCTCGGGCTTTATGACTGGCGCTTCGAAACGATGGCGCTGCTCTATCACACCATTCATCTCGAAGAGCGCTTTAATGTCGGGCCACACACGATTTCGTTCCCGCGCATGGAGCCGGCGATCGGAACCGACATTGATAAGATTACCGAAAAGTATGCGGTGTCGGATGATGACTTTAAGCGGTTGGTTGCGATCCTGCGTCTGGCGGTTCCGTACACCGGCCTGATCCTGACCTGCCGCGAGTCGACCGAGCTGCGCAATGAAATGCTCTCTTTCGGCGTCAGCCAGATTGACGGCGGTTCGAGCATCGGCGTCGGATCCTATTCCGAGGAGGACCCGGAGGCGTTCAAGAAAAGTCAGTTCCTGCTGGGTGATAACCGCACTCTCGATGAAGTCATTCGCGAGCTGTGTGACGGCGGTTTTATTCCGTCGTTCTGTACCGGCTGCTACCGCAAGGGGCGCACCGGCGAGCATTTTATGGAGTTTGCTATCCCCGGATTCGTGAAGCGGTTCTGTACGCCGAATGCCGTACTGACCTTCCTGGAATATCTGAACGACTATGCATCGGGCGAGACCCTAGAAGCCGGCCTGCGTCAGATCGGCCGCGAGTTGGAAGCGATGCCGGAAGGCAAGGCAAAGAGCGAGCTTGAAGAGCGTATGGAGCAGGTTCGCGCCGGCGAGCGGGATTTATATTTTTAGAGGACAACAAACCATGGTGTATGACATTTTAAAACGGGCCAAACAGGGCGAAGAACTCTCGTTGAACGAGTTGGTGACCTTACTTTCAATCGCGGAGAAGGAGGAGCTGCAGGCGCTGTATGACTGTGCCTATTCCATCAAGGAGAAGCACGTCGGCAAGGTGGCCTATTTCCGCGGAATTATCGAATGCAGCAACCTGTGCATTAAGGATTGCTACTACTGCGGCATCCGCAAGAGCAACCAGAACGTCGAACGCTTCCTGATGGATGAGGAGGAAATCTTCCGCGAAGCGATCTGGTCCTACGAGGCCGAGTACGGTTCGTGCGTCATCCAATCGGGCGAGCGGCAGGACGAGGAGTTTGTTGCCATGATCGAGCGTATCGTTGGCCGCATCCGGGAGGCGACCAACGGTGAGCTGGGCATTACCCTTTCGCTCGGTGAACAGAACGAGGAAACCTACCGGCGCTGGAAAGAGGCCGGGGCGCACCGCTACCTGCTCCGCATTGAAACGACCAATCCGGAGCTCTACAGCAAGATCCATCCGGCAGATCACTGCATGGACGTCCGCAAAGAGTGTCTGGCGGCCCTGCGCCGCACCGGCTATCAGGTCGGCACCGGTGTGATGATGGGAATGCCGGGACAGACGATGGAAGATCTTGCGCGAGACATTCAGTTCCTCAAGGAGATCGATATCGACATGGTCGGTATGGGGCCCTATATCCCGCACAGCGACACGCCGATGGGGCAGGAGGTTCCGCCCTACACTGAGGAGCAGAAAAAAGAAGCGCTGACGCTTGGGCTCAAAATGATTGCCGTCACCCGCATCGTGCTAAAGGACATCAATATCGCGGCGGCCACGGCGTTGCAGGCGCTGGAATATACCGGCCGCGAGCAGGGATTGCGCTGCGGCGCAAACGTGATTATGCCCAATGTGACCGAAACCGACTTTCGCCCCAAATATCAGCTCTACGACAACAAGCCGTGTACGGATGAAAACTCATCGATGTGCCGCGGGTGCCTGAGCGGGCGGATCAAGGGAATCGGCGAAACCGTCGGCTTTAACGAGCGCGGCGATTCACCGCATTACCACAAACGGACCAAGAACTAGGTTTTAAATCCCCACGCGTTTCGGCATAGTCTGGTTTTCTTTGGAGGATTAAACTTTGACGACTCTGCTTTTAATCGTGGTTTTGGTGCTGCTCGCCATTGTCCTGGTGCTGCAGCTGACAGGAAACACGCGGCTGAACACACGCCTGGACGAAAATGTCCGGCAGGGCGAGGAACGTTTCCAGCGCTTGGAAAGCTTTTTTCAAACGCTGGAAAAGGAGCTGCGCGAAGATGTGGACGGCGTCCGCAAAAAAGTGGAGGAGTCGCTGGAGCGCAATAATCGCCAGCTCGGCGACCGGGTCAAGGAGCTGATCGATACCAACGAGAAACGGCTCGGAGAAATCAGCGGCAAGGTTGAAGAGCGGCTCGAGCAGGGGTTCGAAAAAACAACCTCGGTTTTTGCCGATGTGCTCAAGCGCCTGGCGCTGATCGACAAGGCGCAGGAAAATATTGCCAAGCTTTCCTCCAATGTGGTTTCGCTGCAGGAGGTTTTGTCCGACAAACGCTCGCGCGGCGCCTTCGGTGAAGTGCAGCTCAATGCGCTGGTTTCAAATATGATGCCAGAGAACGGTTATTCATTGCAGCATACGTTTCAGAACGGCGTGCGCGCCGACTGCGTTCTGTTCCTGCCCGAACCGACCGGCACCATCTGCATCGACTCCAAGTTTCCCTTCGAAAGCTACCAGCGCATGACCGATGCCTCGTTGGGCGATGCTGATCGCAAATCCGCCGAGCAGCAGTTCCGGCAGGACATCAAAAAACACATCAAGGACATCTCCTCGAAATATATCATTCCCGGCGAAACCTCGGATGGCGCGATGATGTTTATTCCGGCCGAAGCGGTCTTCGCCGAAATCCACGGCCACTATCCCGAGCTGGTGGAAGAGGCGCAGCGCGCTCGCGTTTGGCTGGCGTCGCCCACCACCATGATGGCGGTGCTGACGACATCCCGCGCCGTGCTCAAGGATGCCGCAACGCGCAAGCAGGTGCATATTATCCAGGAGCATCTCGTCGCGCTGTCCAGGGACTTTGGCCGCTTTCAGACGCGGATGGATGCGCTGGCCAATCGCATTCGCCTGGCCCACGACGACGTCGACAAGGTCAATATCTCGGCCAAAAAAATCTCCAGCCGCTTCACCAAAATCGAAAGCGTTGAATTGGAAGGGGAGCCGCTTGCGGCTTTGGATGCGCCCGAGGAAGCTTAAGGTTTTAGAGCACCGGTGTCATGAGCGCCGCCAGGTTCTCGCCCAGCTTCTGCAGAGCAGAGCGTTTCAGCCACTCATTCAGGGTAACTTCACTGCTGCGGTCCATGTCTTCGTGGATCATCAGCTTAAGCGCATTGATGGCGCTCTCATCTTCGATGAGCGCAGTGGTTTCATAGTTTAGCTCAAGACTGCGGACGTCCAGGTTGGCGGTGCCGACCAGTGCAACGCTGTCGTCGGCAATCAATGCCTTGGCATGAATGAACGGCGGCTCGCGGTGATAGATGCGCACGCCGGCTTCGAGCAACTCTTCATAAAGTGCTTTTGAGGCCAGGCCGGCGTAGCGGTGGTTGTTTTTTTCGGGAACAATGATCCGGACATCAACCCCGCGATGGGCGGCAGAGCGGAGGGCGCGAATAATGTCGGGCGTCGGTACGAAGTATGGGGTAACAATCAGAATTTGCTGCTGAGCCATCGTGATGGCATTAAAAAATGCCTCGGACGCAATCAGCGGCGGCTCGGACGGGCCGCTGTCGATCAGCCGCGCCCGCGCGCTTCCGATCGAGAGCATGCGGGGAAAATGGTCGTTGTTGAGCAGTTGGTCGATGGGTTCGCCGGTCATGAAAAACCAGTCGCGCAGGAAAGAGAGCTGTAGCTCATGTACCAGCGGCCCTTCGACCTTAAAGTGGTAGTCGCGAATCGCTTTATTCCCGCCGCCGGTGGTGTTTTCGTTGGCAAGGTTTACGCCGCCGAAAAAGGCAGTGTGCCCGTCAACAACAAGATTTTTTCGGTGGTTGCGCAGGTTGATCTGAAACTGCCGTTTAAACGGGTTGGCCTGCGTCCATCCGCAGATTTCAAAGTTGGGTGCATTGCGATATTTACGAAACATGCCGCCCAAGTAGGCGTGGGTTGAGCCAAACCGGTCGAACAGTAGCCGCACCTTTACCCCGTCTTCGGCCCGGGCTTTTAGTTCATCGAGAAACATTCGGCCCGTTTTATCATGATGAATAATGAAACTTTGCAGATGGATGTGATTCTTGGCGGAGCGGATGGCCTGAAGCATGTGCGGGTAGAGCTCATCGCCGCTGGCGAGCGGAATAATGCTGTTTCCGTCGAGCAGGGGATGTTCCGGGATGAGCGCATTCAGTGAGCGGTTCAGCTTTTCGCTGTAACTCTGCGGAGCATCCTTGATCGGCGTGCGGAATTCAAAATGCCAGGCAATGAAGGAGCTGTTTTTTTTCTCATGACGCTCATCGCGCTGGCGCATCATCTTTTGATTGGCAACCTTCTTTTCCAGTCCTTTGGCAGGAATGCGGTCGATGCCGAATGCAAGATAGAGCAGGGGACCGAAGAGCGGGAACGACCAGGCCACAAAAACCCAAAGAATAGTTGCACTGGCGTTGCGCCGCCGCTTCAGAGCATGCAGTGTCACCGCAATGAAGGCGAGAACGTGCAGTGCCGAACTCAGCACCACCCAATATGTTAACCCCATACTGCTTTCTTCCATGGGAACCATGCTAGTGAGGTGTCCGGAAAAATAACAGGGAAAAGTCGCGAGCTGCTATTGCTAAGCGGAGCAAAGCGACTAAACTTCAGGTATGAGGTTTTTGCTCTATAACATCTGCTACGGCACGCACGGAAACCAGCGGCGCTTTCCGTTGCTCGGTTTGCTCGGGCGCACTCATGATCATCTGGATGAAATTATTGCATTCATCAAATCGGTCGACCCCGATGTGGTCGGGCTGGTTGAGGTCGACAGCGGCTCCTACCGCTCCGGCCGCAAGAGCCAGGTTGAAAAGATGGCCGATGAGCTGGGACACTTCCATGCCTACTGCTCCAAATACGCGTCCGACTCCTGGTGGCAGCAGATCCCGGTCTACAACAAGCAGGGGAATGCCTTCCTTGCCAAGGATTCCATCCGCAATGAAAAGTTCCACTATTTCGAGCGCGGCATGAAAAAACTGGTGATCGAACTCGAACTCGAAAAGGTAACCTTCTTTCTGGTTCACCTTGCGCTGGGCTACAAAGCGCGGCAAGCGCAGATCCTGCATCTCTACCACATGATCAAAGAGACCGACCGCCCATACATCGTCGCGGGCGACTTTAATGCCTTCATGGGAGAAAATGAAATACAGCTGCTGCTCGCAGCCAGCGGGATGCAGAATGCCGACAAGGATATGCAGCCCTCCTTCCCAAGCTGGAAGCCCAAACGGCATCTCGATTTTATTCTGCACAGTCCGCAGATAAAAATTAACCGCTTCGAGATGCCCCGGGTCCAGCTTTCAGATCACCTCCCGTTGCTCATCGATTTCGAGGTGGAAGGCGCCTAGTTTCCGTCCTTTTAAGTTGGCAAGCCGTCTCAATCTATACGAAATTGGTGCCACTTAATTTGAGACGTTCCGCATGACCGAATTTATTCAACCCAGAATTTCCGAAGCCGAGGCGCTGGACATGCTCCGGAATATGCCGACGGCCGAACTCATGGCCCGGGCCGATGCCATTCGCCGGGCGCGCCACGGCAACAGGATTTGCTATGTGCACAGCCACAACCTCAATCCGACCAACCGCTGCGTCGTTGAATGCAAGCTCTGTTCATTCTGGAGATCGGAAGGCGCAGAGGATGCCTATGTCACCACGCTCGAAGATGCCCGGAAAGATCTGAAAAAGGCCCTGGGATGGAATCTGACCGACCTGCACATCGTCGGCGGCATGATTTCCGAGCTGAACATCGAATACTACGAGCAGCTCTTTTCGCTCGCTCGTGAAATGCTGCCCGGCGTCTTGCTGCAGGGAATGACCGCCGTCGAAATTCACTGGATCGCCGAAAACGCCGGCATATCGATTCGCGAATGTCTGGAACGTCTGATGGCTTGCGGTTTTGGTTCCATTTCCGGCGGCGGCGCGGAAATCTTCCATCCCGATATCCGCAACCAAATTGCTCCGACCAAAATCTCTGCTCAGCAGTGGCTTGAGGTCCATAAAACCGCGCACAAACTCGGCCTGCCGACCAATGCAACGATGCTCTTCGGGCACATCGAAAAGGATGAGCACATCATCGACCATCTTTCCCGGCTACGCAGTCTGCAGGATAAAACCGCCGGTTTTCGAGCCGCGATCCCGTTGCCGTTTCAGGCCAATGGAAAGGCGCTCGGCATCAAATATGGACCGACCGGCGACCGGCAGGTTCGCGTGGCCGCACTGACGCGAATCTATCTGGATAACTTTCCGCATGTGCGTATGCTGGTTAACTATACGGACC
>CAZABK010000094.1:6487-8948 GCA_964483355.1 uncultured Verrucomicrobiota bacterium
GAATAATGATATTCTGGGCTCGTTGCAGATAGCGCTGGTTAACTATATGGACCGCAAACTGCTCGGCGTCCTGACCCACAGTGGTGTCGACGACATTGGCGGCACCAGCCTCAACGAACGCGTCGCCAAGGCCGCCGGCGCACCGCAGAGCCAAAAGTTTTTTTCCGCTGAAGAGATGGAGCAGTTTATCTCCAATCACGGCCATACGCCGCTGCTGACCAACTCCGCCTACGAAAACATTGAGCCGACGGATGAACTGCCGCCGCAGTCATCCGCATGGAAAACAATCCTGGACCGGGCAGAGGCAGGCGAACGCCTGTCGGCCGAAGAGGCAACCGTGCTGCTCAACGATGCTCCGTTTCAGGAGCTCGGCCGTGTGGCCGACCTTAAACGCAGGCAAACCGTTCCCGGCAACCTTGCCACCTACGTGTTCGACAAAAACCTCAACACCACCAACGTCTGCACCACCGAATGCAGGTTCTGCGCGTTTTACACCAATCCGGAATCCGAGCGCGCCTACACACTTACACCGGAACAGATTGTTGGAAAAGTAAAGACGGCGGCAAAGAAGGGGGCCACGCAAATTCTGATTCAAGGCGGCCTCAACCCCGACCTCAAACTCGATTACTACGAAGCATGCCTCTCCGGCATTCGCGACAACGTCGACATCTGGATTCACTCGCTTTCGCCAACCGAAATCGAATACCTCGCCAGGGAAGAAAATATTTCCATCCGGGAATGCCTTCGGCGTCTGAAGAGTGCCGGGCTCCAATCGTTGCCCGGCGGCGGTGCAGAAATTTTAGTCGATGATATCCGCCGCGAAATCAGTCCCAACAAAACACGGTCGCAAACCTGGCTCGACATTATGGAAGAAGCGCATGCCATTGGCCTCAAAACGACCGCGACCATGGTTTATGGTTTTGGCGAAACAGCGGCGCAGCGCGTGGAGCACCTGATCAAGATTCGCGACCTGCAGGACCGCAGCGGCGGCTTCACCGCATTTATTCCCTGGAGCTTTTCACCGACCCAAACCGACCTCGATTGTCCGCGGCTTCAAAACGGCGTCGACTATCTTCGAATGATCGCTGTCGCGCGACTGGTTCTGGACAACATTCCGCACCTTCAGGCGGGGTGGGTGACCGAGGGGCCGGATGTCGCCCAGCTCGCCCTGCAGTTTGGCGCCGACGACTATGGCGGAGTCCTCATGACCGAAGAAGTCGTAAGCGCCACCGGCCTCAATTATGGAGTCAATAAAGCACAGGTTATCAACCTGATTCAAGAAGCTGGTTGGACTCCGGCGCAACGCACAACTCAATACGAAATCATTGCGATTCACGACGAAACTGTTGGCTGATAACAACATATCTAAACGGCCAGCGAACGCGCGCTGGCGGCGGAATTATCATAGGTGCAAAAAATTGCAAACCACTCTAATCACACAACATATAGCCCTGCTCAACAACTCATTATAGACATAAGATATATTATGCGACGTAGGACTTGTTAACCGTTCTGTTAGTAACTTTTACGCAAACGAACAGCCGATTTTTGAGGTGCAAAAAAAGTGAAAAAAAATCTGCGCGCGGCGTGAAATTTCGACCGTGCGCAGATTTTGCGCTCTATTTTCCGAGCAGCTTAAAGGCCACGGACTTAATTCCGTCTACCAGAATATCATCCCATTTAGCCGGGGAAATTTTAACGAGTTTTTCGGCAACGTAAAAGCCGGTCAAAACGTATTCCCAATTTGAAACAACCCATTCCATTTTAACACCTCCTATTTAGTTATGTGTACGCGAAAATCTTTTTCATGGTCGTGAAAATCGCTGCGCAGTTCGGAAACATCCCGGCGCACTTCCCGAATGTTTGCCGCCGTCTGGTTCAAGTAGAACGTGGAAACGGCCAGCAATACGGCGCTGATTATCTGGAAAGCGTTGGACTTCACCGCTGCACCTTCAACGCTTTGGCAATAGGCTGCTGAAAAACGAGCAGCGCAACAACCGCGCCACCGATCAGCAGCGCCCCGGAACCTCCGGCCATGCCTTTGAAATATGCCCGGATTGAATTGCCGCGCGCGTCCTCTTCGGCGGCGTCGATGCCTTCAACAACTCCCGAATGGTACGTTTTTCCGCTTGCGGTCATCCACATGTGAACGCGGATAGTCGCCGGAATGGCAGAATATTCGGCATAAGAAAGGTTGAACTTGCGCGCGATAATTTCGCGGCGTGTATCCAGCGGGAGCGCGTAAAAATCCGGTTCGTTCACGCCCTCGCTAAAAAACTCTTTCAGCTTCATTTCGCGATAGTCGTCGGCGGTTTTTGCTGTTTCCCAGAACCAAGGCATTAGACGTTAAACCCCCACTTTTTAAGCTGCGCCTTTGTTTCTTCGATCAGCTTTTTTGCTGCTGCCGGGTCGGCACTTTTCTGCCTTCTGATTTTGATTATTTGACCAGAAAGCCAACTAT
>CAZABK010000095.1:0-8872 GCA_964483355.1 uncultured Verrucomicrobiota bacterium
CTTCTATCGCTCCGGGAGCCGCCGGGGCAGCTTCCGCTTTCGGAACCATCAGTTCTTCTTCCGGAACGGCTTCAGAAACTTCCACCGCAGGCTCGCTTTCCGGTTCCGCCACCGGTCCTTCCGGATCGGCGGGATCTTCTGCCGCCGTGATGGATTCCATAATGTTCATCTGCGACTCCAGCCGCTGCTGGACCTGAGCGGACTGCACAGTGTACTCCTCGTTGTCGATGATGGTCGCCTTGATAAGGATCACCAGCTCAATCTCTTTGGTGCTTGTGGTTTCGCGGCTGAACAGGAACCGGCCGATGAACGGGATATCTCCCAACAACGGAACTTTGTAGACGCTCTTCTGCTCCACATCATTCTGCAGGCCACCGATGGCAACGGTGTCCTCGCTCTGGATCAGGATCTGTGTCTGGGCTTCACGAACCTTCAGGATCGGATATTGAGTCAGTCCCGACTCATCACCACCCAAACTAACCTCTCCCTGCTCGAAACCGCTGATGGAACTGACGACCGGATGAACAATCATGCTGATGTAGTCATCGGAGCAGACCTGTGGAATTACGTTCAGCTGAATGCCGATATTTTCATAATATTTAAGTGAAGTGGAGGTGGTTGCCCCGCCGGTTCCGGTGGAACTGTTCTGCGATTCGATGATCGGGAACTTTTCGCCCACCAGAATGGCGGCTTCCTGGTTATTCTGGGTCAGCACCCGCGGCGCTGAAAGCTCCTTAAAATTGCCGTCTTCTTCCAGGGCATGAAGCATGGCCTCAATATTTTCTCCACCGATGCGGGAGAAGAGCAGCTGAAGCCCGGCATTGAAGGGGTTGCTTCCGTTCAACGTGTCGCTGTACGCATCAAAGGCGGCAGGAGTCAGCCCATCAGAATTATTATTTTCCACCCCCCACTGGTTCTGTTCGCCGGGGTTGGAAACCAGAAGATTTTCATCGGTCAAGCCCCCAGACCCAGTTGCAATATCAAGCCCCAGATCCTTCAACACGCCGACATCAATTTCGATAAAGCGCGATTCGATAAGCACCTGAGTCGGCATTTGATCGAGTTCCTCGAGCATATCCTCAATACGCGTAACCACGGAGGGCACATCAGTAATGATCAGTGTTTTGCTCTTTTCGATCGAGGTCTGGGTGTCGCGCTTCACCGCACCCAGCGTCGTCTGGCTTCTGGTGGCACCACTGACGGTGGTCTGGCCTCCGCCAAATTCCCAGCGCGGAAGACCTTTGTTGGATGGAATGGAAATTTTGCCGCGCGGCGAGAGCTGCGCTTCGCAGACATCTTTAATGTTGTAGGCGTCCAGATATTTCAACAGAAAGACTCGGGAAACCAGCGGCTCAATGCCTTCGACCGTGACAATATTTTCAAGCTTGCTGATCACGATGGTGTCGCCCACCACGCGATAACCGAATCCGTAGGGCTTGAGAATCACATCGAGCGCCTCTTCCCATGGAATATTGTTGAGGCGGACATTCACATTGTCCGAAACGACATCAGGACCCACCACAATGCTCTGGCCGGTCTGGAGCGAATAGGCCTTAAGCACTTCGGCAATGTTGGCGTCCTTGACGTTGATCGTAACAAATTCGGACGCATCGATCTGGGGCCCCGGATCAATCATCTGCGGAGCCGATTCGGAAGGAGACTCCTCTTGAGCGATTGCCCCCGGCTGGCCGGCAATGAAAACCAAGGTCAATCCGATGACGAAGTATGTGGCATTCGATGTGTCTTTCAGCAGCTTCTTCATTGCATTCTCCTTTACCTGATTCACTGAAACCCTATTCCCTTTGGCAGGAAAAAGATTCGCTCCGACAGCGGAAATGCACAAGACGGGCGCTTGCTGAAAGATGGATGGTTCAAAACCCTGAGTGCCGTATTGGGAGGTTCGGAAGTTCAGGATCGGGGAATCCCCGATAGGACAGAAGACAGCGATCGGGGGTCGGGGGTCGGGATTTTGCAACCTGCTCTTGCCCACAACCATTCAGCCTAACAAAATCCTGAACCCTGACGCGAAGCGAGGCTGACGCTGGCGGCAGCAATGAACGAAGTGAATGGCAATCCTGAATCCTGAACGATTAAATCTCGCGCGATTCGTTTTCGACCCAGTGGATGGCGTGTTTCATCAGTTCGGTTCCGCTGCGCAGCTGCAGCTTCTCCTTGATGTGGGCGCGATAGGTTTCGATGGTCTTGACGCTGAGATGGAGCTGATCCGCAATCTCGCGCGTTGAATGGCCGCGCCCGATCAGCTCAAACACCTCCAACTCGCGGAGACTCAACGACTCGGTGCCCGAACGGGTGTCGTCGCCACTCTTGAACGCCATTTTGAGCATCTGCGAGGACATGGTTTTGCTGACATAGATTTCGCCATCGAGCACTTTTTCGATTGCGCTGATCAACGTGCTCGAGGCCGCCTGTTTCATAACATACCCACTGGCTCCTGAGCGTAGCGCGTGTTCGGCATAAAGCGACTCATCGTGCATGGAAAGCACCAGCATCGGAATTTTCAGTCCGAGATCGTCGATTGCCTTGATCAGTTCAAGCCCGTTGGAATTTTCCAGCGAAATATCCACCAGCACCACATCGGGCTCGGAGGCTTTGATGCCTTCGAGCGCCTCGCACACACTGCCGGCTTCGCCGCAAACTTCCAGTTCCTCTTCCTGCTCGATCAGCTTAATCAGCCCCTGACGGACAATCGGATGATCGTCTACCAGATAGATCTGCTTCTTTTTAGTGTCCGCATTTTTCGCCTGCTTCTGACTTGCTGCCATGTATTACCCCCCTCTTGCGGTCGACTCCTCCGCCGACAGTCGGCATTCAACTTTGGTGCCGCCCTGCCGGTGCGCTCCGACTTCCAGCCTTCCGCCGATCGCCGATGCGCGATATTCCATGGTCTTCAGCCCGATGCCAATCATGCCGGTATCGGGCACCTTCCACGTTCCATTATCAACCACCATCATCCGGCGGCCTCCGCTATCCGCCGAAAGCATAATCTCAATAGCGCTTGCCCGGGCGTGGCGAACCGCATTGTTTACGGCCTCCTGCGCAATCCGATAAAGATGGGTTTCCACGGCGCCATCCGAAAAAAAGACCGGTTCCTGCCCGCGGAAGACACATTCGACGCCGCAGCTTTCCGTCGTTGTCCGCGCCAATTCGCGCAACGATTCAAACAGCCCGCGGTCCACAATTTCCGCCGGCATCAGCCCACGCGAAACCTGCCGGATCTGCTCGCTCGCCTCATCGGCCAGCCCGGAAATCTGCGCGGCATCGCGCGCGCCCTCATTATTTTCCCGCGTCAGGCTGTTGGCCAGCGAACGGCTCAGCAGGCTGATTGCAGTCATCAGCTGCCCGATGGAATCGTGCAGATCCTGCCCGATGCGGCGTCGTTCGCGGCTGACGGCCTCATTAAACTCCTCGTTGAACTGCGCCGGCGAAACATCGCAGATGACATACAGCACCAATCCGTCCGGCGCGGAAAACTTCCAGATATCCACATCGCGCCGCGATCCGTCGAGGCCGTGAAATACACAGCCGGAAATCGCCTCATTGCGATCGGCCGGACGAGCATTGAGCGAGCCAAGATCCGACTCCGAAAGCAGACAGGAAAGACTCATTCCCCCCAGGTTTTCTCTGACACAGCCAAAAGCCTCGGGAATGCGCGGACTGACGGAACGGACGATATTGTTTTTATCGGCCAGCAACAGGCAACCCCGCTCCTCCGCCATCGTACAGGCCCCGGGCACCGCGGCCGCATCCGGGCCGGGCGGCTCCGTGGTCATCTGCATACAGGCAAAGCGCCATTTTCCTTTTTTCCATTCATACGGCAGCACAGAGAGAAATTTACGCTGTCCGGAACCATATGAAAAAATGATTGAGGTCGGCTGGCGCGTTTCAAGTGCCTCAGATAAAACCTGGCCATCAAAAGCACCAGGGAAACTGAAAGGCTGCGGAGTAGAAGCGCAGGAATGAAAATGGTGGAGCAGTTTATGCTTTTCATCCACCACACACACAATGATTTCCACCATGCCGGCCGGCGGCGAAACACGCTCTTTTTCAGGATGACTTGAAACACCGAACATTCAGTTATTCTCCAGCGGAGCGGCAAACACCATTCCGCAAAGTCGTTGGAACTTTACCGCCTCGGAATATCACGGTCAATATTTCAACATGCTTTGCTGGACTTTTGCGGGTTCTGTAATCAACGCGCACCAGAATAAAACCCCGCTCTTTTTACTTTCCCTTCCCGCGCAATTAGCACAGCTTTAGTACTGCATCAATTTAACTTTAAGGAGCAGTGGAATGAACTCCCGGGAAACACCCTATAAATGCCACCTGTTCATTTGCACCAAAACCCGCGACGGCATCCGGCCATCGTGCGGCGACCACACCAACCCCGAGCTAAAGGCCATGTTGAAGCATGAGGTGAAAAAGCACGGCTGGAAGGGCATGGTGCGGATTTCCGATTCCGGTTGCCTCGGCCTCTGCTCTGACGGTCCCAACATCCTGATCTATCCGCAGAAAATCTGGCTCTCCAACGTTGCCCTCGACGACGTGCCTGAAATTATCCGGCTGCTGGAAGAAGCGATGGGCAGCTAGCCGCGTGGATCGAAGAAAATATATTCAAGCGTGTAGCCGTTGGGATCGAGAAAATAGAGACTTGCGCCGTCCCAGCGCTCGTAGGCTGCCTTTACGATTTTCACGCCGTTTTCCTGCAGGTATTTCTGGAACGCGAAAACTTCTGCGGCCGATCCGGCCGCCAGCCCGAAATGGGTAAAAACTTTGCCCCGATTTTTCGGGCGCATTTCGGCATCAAACCGCTCGCGGCCGCCCGGACACTGAATCAGCGCCAGCACATCGCTCTCGCCGATCCGGAAAAAGGCATCGTTCTCGCGCCGCTCGCTCAGCTCCAGCCCAAGCACCTCGGAATAAAAGCGGATCGATTCCTCCAGATCCGCCACCGAAAGTCCGAAATGACAAATTCCATGAATGGCTTTCATGCGGATAAGCTCTCAGAAGAAAATTGAGGCCGGCGAGCTTTAAATAAGAAATATTAGACAGGATGTACAAGATGAGAAGGATTCATCAGAGGGAGCCCGTCAAAAATTGCGCAACTGCCGGAAGGAAACAAAGAAGTGGCGACCCCTACGGGACTCGAACCCGTGTTGCCAGGATGAAAACCTGGAGTCCTAGGCCACTAGACGAAGGGGTCGCTAGAATGTTTTTGCCGAAACGCCATAAAAAATGGCGACCCCTACGGGACTCGAACCCGTGTTGCCAGGATGAAAACCTGGAGTCCTAGGCCACTAGACGAAGGGGTCTGCGGTAAAAACGAGCGCGTAATCTAGCAGAATCGGCAGACTCGGCAACAAGAAAAATCAGTTTTTTCGCACTCGCGATTTTAGAGCTTCCCGCTTTACTTCAATCCCCTTCTCCGGCAACGTCTTCAGCCAATTCCCCGGGGTGCCGTTCCGAAGGCCGGAACGTGCTGAGATTATACCCGTTGAACCTGATCCGGATCATACCGGCGCAAGGGAGCGTTGAATCGATTGCCAGCGTTTCCGGGTTCCCGGGAACGCTTTTTTTGTTGTTGCAGCCCGGGTCGCTAATCCGGGAAGTGGAGAAAAATAATGAAACTGACCGTGAACGGCGAAGAACACGAACATCGGGGCAACGGCTCCATCGATGCCCTGCTCGAAGAGCTGGGCGCCACCAAAGCCCACACCGCACTGATGGTCAACGGCGCCGTGGCTCCATCCGAAGAGTGGGAATCCACTGCACTTAAAGAAAACGACGAAGTCGAAATGCTCGTCTTTGTCGGCGGCGGATAGGGAACCGTATGAATTAGCCACAAAAGACACAAAGACCTCACCGCAGAAGTCTGTGTTGCTTGTGCCCTTTGTGGCAAAAAAGGAACTCAACATGAATGATGTTTTAAAAATCGGCGATCAGGAACTCGGCTCACGCCTTTTCCTTGGAACCGGAAAATTTTCCAGCACACAGGCGATGATCGAGGCGGTCAAGGCTTCGGGCACCGAACTCGTTACGGTGGCACTGCGCCGCTTTAACCGCGAACAGGCCGAGGACGATCTGTACGGCCCGCTCTCCGAACTCGAAAACGTGCGGCTGATGCCCAACACCTCCGGCGCGATGAATGCCAAGGAAGCCGTCCGCGCAGCGGTGCTCGGCCGCGAGCTGAGCAAGAGCCCGTTCGTGAAACTGGAGATTCATCCCAACCCGCACCATCTGCTGCCGGATCCGATCGAAACCTACGAGGCCGCCATCGAACTTGTGAAGCAGGATTTCCTCGTGTTGCCCTACATCCCGGCCGACCCGGTGCTCGCCAAGCGCCTCGAAGAGGTCGGCTGCGCGGCCGTCATGCCGCTCGGCGCCGCCATCGGAACCGGCAAAGGGCTCTCCACCGCCGAGATGATTAAAATCATTATCCGCGACGCCAACGTCCCGGTCGTGGTCGACGCCGGCCTGCGCTCGCCGTCCGAAGCCGCCTGCGCGCTGGAGATGGGCTGCGACGCCGTACTCGTCAACTCCGCCATCGCTGCTGCCGAAGATCCGGCCGCCATGGGCGCCGCCTTCAAGACCGGCGTCGAAGCCGGCCGCATGGCCTACACCGCCGGCCTCATGCCGACCTCCGAAGTCGCCGTTGCCAGCTCGCCCCTAACCAGCTTCCTCTCTTCTGATGATTAGCTTTCAAACCACTGAATACACAGAAAACACGGAAAGTTCCGGTTCAGTGTATTCAGTGTATTCCGTGGTTAAATAAATGAACAAACTTCCAGACTGGCTTAACCCCGAACCGTGGCTGAACCTTGAGTTCACGGCCGCGGATGTGCAGCGCGCGCTTGGCGCCGACTCGCCGAACGAGAAAACGCTGGCGGCGTTGCTGTCGCCCGAAGCGGCGAATCATCTCGAAGCGATGGCGCAGCGCGCGCAGTCGATTACGCGCCGCCACTTCGGGCGGACCATGAAGCTCTACACGCCGCTCTATCTCTCCAACTTCTGCAACGGCGGCTGCCTCTATTGCGGCATTGCCGCCGACCGCCGCGCCACCCGCTCGGCCCTCACCGAAGCGCAGGTGCGCCACGAGATGGAGGCGATCAAGCAGATGCACCTCGAAGAGCTGGTGCTGCTGACCGGCGAACGCATGCCCGAAGCCAATGTGCCCTATCTGGAAAAATGCGTTTCCATCGCTGCCGAATATATCCACAACGTAAACGTCGAAGTCTTTCCGATGGAAGAAGAGGAATACCGGACTCTGGCCAATGCCGGCTGCACCGGCGTGACGCTCTATCAGGAAACCTACGATCCGGTTGTTTATGAAAAGATGCACCGCTGGGGCGACAAGCGCGACTTTGCTGCCCGGGTCGACGGCCCCGACCGCGCCCTGCGCGGCGGCATGCGCCACCTCGGCATCGGCGCCCTGCTCGGCCTGGCCGATCCGCGCCACGACATTCTCTGCGTCTACCGCCACGCCAAGCACCTGCTGAAAAACTATTGGCAGGCTGGCGTTTCCATCTCCTTCCCGCGCATCCGTCCGCAGCTCGGCGGCTTTCAGCCCGATTATCCGGTCGATGACAAAATGCTGGCGCAGATTATTTTTGCCCTGCGCATCTGCCTGCCGGAAATTCCGCTGGTGCTTTCGACGCGCGAGCCGCGCCGCATCCGCGACGGGCTGGCCGGACTGGGCATTTCCAAAATGAGCGTCGCCAGCAAAACCACCGTCGGCGGCTACAGCGATGACTCGGAGGAATCGACCGAGCAGTTTGAAATTTCCGACGAGCGCGACATTCCCGAATTCTGCGAAATGCTGCGCGCCAGGGGACTCGTACCCATCTTTAAAAACTGGGATGCCACCTACCGCGAACCCGCCCAATACGAAAAAAACATAGAGGTCTCCTGCAACGAATAGATGAAAAGCAACGAATCTTTTCTCCTGCAAATTTTAACCCCCATTCGTTGCTTTCCATTCATTCGTTGCTCATAAACCATTGTTCATGAATAAACTCCCCAAGGCAGAACTATTGGCACCGGCCGGGAGCGCCGAGGCGGCGTGGGCCGCATTTTCGTATGGCGCCGACGCGGTGTATGCCGGACTGCCGCGCTTTTCGGCGCGGGCCGAGGCGGATAATTTTTCCTATGAACAGCTGGACGAACTGATTGGCTATGCTCACGCACACGGAAAAAAAGTCTACATCACCTTCAATACGCTGGTGCAGCAACATGAGCTGCCCGACGCACTCGCCGCGCTGGCACAGATCCGCGACCTGAATGCCGACGGCGTGATCGTACAGGATATGGGCGTCGCCCGTATGGCCAAACACTTCTTCCCGAAGCTGGAGCTGCATGCCAGCACACAGCTGGCGGTTCACAACACGGCCGGTGCCCGGCTGCTCGCGGAGATCGGCTTTACGCGCGTGGTACTGGCACGCGAGCTCAGCCTGAAAGAGATTGAAACCATCACGCGCGACTGCGGCATTGAGACCGAAGTCTTCATCCACGGCGCGCTCTGCTATTCCTACAGCGGGCTTTGCCTGTTTTCCTCCCACCTGACCGGCCGGAGCGGAAACCGCGGGCGCTGCGCCTATTGCTGCCGCCAAACCTACGGCTCCGGCGAAGAGGATCGCCTGCCCTTTTCGATGAAGGACTTTGCGGTCGGCGAACATTTTGACGAACTGCTGGCCACCGGTGTCGCCTCGTTGAAAATTGAAGGGCGAATGAAAAGCCCCGCCTACGTCGGGGCCGTTACCGACTTTTACCGCAAGCGGCTCGAACATCGGCTGAATGATCCAGAGCAGGAGCAGCTGCTCTCGGATATTCAAACGATCTTCGGACGTCCGGCCACCGA
>CAZABK010000096.1:0-8870 GCA_964483355.1 uncultured Verrucomicrobiota bacterium
TCTTGAGGGCCAGCAGCGTGCGCAGACGGTTGTTACGGTTGATGACGCGTCGGTAGAGGTCGTTCAGGTCGGAGGTGGCGAAACGGCCGCCTTCGAGTGGAACGAGCGGGCGCAGATCCGGCGGAATCACCGGAAGCACTTCCATCACCATCCACTCGGGACGCGAGTTGGATTTGATGAAGCCCTCCATCACCTTCATCTGGTTGACGAGCTTTTTGCGCGTCTGCTTGGAGCGGGTGTTCATCATCGCTTCTTCAAGCTGAACCAGCGTTTCCGCCGGATCAATCTTGCTGAGCAGTTCACGGATACCTTCGGCGCCGATCTTGGCCACAAAGCTTTCATCGCCATAGTTCAGGATCGCTTCGCGGAACTCTTCTTCGGAAAGCAGCTGCTTTTCCTTCAGCGGAGTTTCGCCGGGATCGACAACGATGTAGTTGTCGTAGTAGAGCACGCGCTCGAGGTTGCGCATGGTCATGTCCAGAATCAGACCCATGCGGCTCGGCGTGGCCTTAAAGAACCAGATGTGCGAGGTCGGCACCGCCAGCTCGATGTGCGCCATGCGCTCACGACGGACGCGCGACAGGGTGACTTCGACGCCGCAGCGGTCGCAGATCACGCCCTTATGCTTGATGCGCTTGTATTTGCCGCACGAACATTCCCAATCCTTGGTCGGACCGAAGATGCGCTCGCAGAACAGGCCGCCCTTCTCGGGCTTGAAGGTTCTGTAGTTGATGGTTTCGGGATTTTTGACTTCGCCGTGGCTCCAGGAGCGAATGGCCTCCGGCGATGCGAGCGTAATGTTCGCAAAGTCGTTAAGGTCTTCACGCTTGAGTCCGAAGATGTCAGCTACGTTGCTAGAATTATTTTCCACGGGTGTTCCTCCTGCGGTATAGATGGTTGCTCGTTGGTTCAGCGACTAGACGAGAAGAGTCTCGCCATCCTCGTTCTTCACCTGGAAGTTGAGGCCCAGGCCCTGCAGCTCCTTGATGAGTACGTTGAACGATTCCGGACGGCCGGAGTCGAGCACGTTTTCGCCCTTGACGATCGCCTCGTACATGCGGGTACGGCCGGCAATATCGTCGGACTTCACCGTAAGGATTTCCTGCAGCGCATGCGCCGCACCGTAGGCTTCGAGCGCCCACACTTCCATTTCCCCGAAACGCTGACCGCCATACTGGGCCTTACCGCCGAGCGGCTGCTGCGTCACGAGCGAGTACGGGCCGACCGCACGGGCGTGGATCTTTTCCGTAACCAGGTGGTGGAGCTTGAGCACGTACATCACGCCAACCACAACACGCTGTTCAAACTTTTCGCCGGTACGGCCGTCATAGAGTTCGGTCTTACCGTCATCGTCCAGCCCGGCATCCACGAGCAGCTCGCGAACCTGATCTTCGGAGATACCGTCGAAGATCGGCGTCGCGGCATGCATGCCCAGATGCTTACAGGCCCAGCCCAGATGCGTTTCGAGAACCTGACCCACGTTCATACGCGAAGGTACACCTAGCGGGTTCAGCACGACGTCAACCGGAGTTCCGTCCGGCAGGAACGGCATGTCCTCTTCGGCAACGATGCGCGAAATCACACCTTTGTTACCGTGGCGACCGGCCATCTTATCACCCACCGAAAGCTTCTTCTTGGTGGCGATGTAAACCTTCACCGACTTCACGATGCCCGCGTCCATCTCCTCGCCGCTGCCGGCGCGGTCGAGCGAACGATCCTTGTCGGCCTTCGCTTCGGTGAACTTGTTGCGGTACTCGTCGATGATGCCCATGATCTTGATGCGGATCGGGCTCGGATCGATTTCAACATGCTCGTAGTTGGCTGCCAGCTTGCGCAGCAGCGTCTTGGTGATCTTGCGGTTGGCCGGGATGATGACATCGCCGGTCTGAGCATTCATCACGTCGAGCGGAATCTTTTCACCCAGCAGGATGTTCGAAAGCGCTTCGGTCAGATCTTCCGTCAGCTGCGCCACCACATCGGCGTGGCGTTCGGCGATTTCGGACTGCAGCTTTTTCACGTCAGCCGGCTTGTCGCCCTTCAGGTCGGAGTTCTTCGAAGAAACCTTCACATCCATAACGATGCCGTTGGTGCCGGAAGGCGCCTTCAGCGAAGTATCGCGAACGTCAGCGGCCTTTTCCCCGAAGATGGCGCGCAGCAGGCGCTCTTCCGGAGCCAGCTCGGTTTCACTCTTCGGCGTAATCTTACCGACGAGGATGTCGCCCGGCTTCACTTCCGCGCCGACCTGAATGATGCCGTCGTGTGAAAGATTCTTGAGCGCTTCTTCACCGACATTCGGAATGTCGCGTGTGATCTCTTCCGGACCCAGCTTGGTGTCGCGGGCGCCGCATTCGAACTCTTCAACGTGGATCGAGGTGTAGACGTCTTCGCGCACCATCTTTTCGTTGATCAGGATGGCGTCCTCGAAGTTGTAGCCGCCCCACGGCATGAAGGCCACCACCACGTTCTTACCAAGGGCCAGTTCGCCCTGGTCGGTGCCGGCGCCGTCAGCGAGAACATCACCGGCGGCAATCTTCTGACCGAGCTTGACGATCGGACGCTGGTTCAGGCAGGTGCCTGCGTTGGAGCGCATAAATTTGCGGAGCTTGTATTCCTGTGCGTCGGCGCTCAACTTCTTGGCCGGCATCTTGCCGTCCTTCGAAATCACAATGCGTTCGGCGGAAACATAAGCCACCTTGCCGGCCTCTTCGGCGGTAACCAGCACGCGGGAGTCGCGGGCCAGCCGGCCTTCGATGCCGGAGCCGACGAACGGACGCTCCGACTTCATCAGCGGAACAGCTTGGCGCTGCATGTTCGAGCCCATAAGCGCGCGGTTGGCGTCGTCATGCTCGAGGAACGGAATCAGACCGGCGGCAATCGAGACCACCTGCTTCGGCGATACGTCCATGTACTGTACTTTTTCCGGCGCAACTTCGATGAAGTCGCCACGTACACGAACCATGACGCGGTCGTTGACGAAGCAGTTTTTGTCGTCGAGCTGCGCGTTGGCCTGTGCAATCACATAGCGCTCTTCTTCGTCGGCGGTCAGCCAATCGATGGTCTTGCTGACCTTGCCGTTGGCCACCTTGAGGTACGGCGTCACGATGAAGCCATACTCGTTGACCTTCGCGAAGGTGGAGAGCGAGGAGATCAGACCGATGTTCGGACCTTCCGGAGTTTCAATCGGGCAGATACGACCATAGTGCGAGCTGTGAACGTCGCGGACTTCGAAGCCGGCGCGATCGCGGTTCAGGCCGCCCGGGCCGAGTGCGGAAAGACGACGCTTATGCGTCAGTTCCGAAAGCGGGTTGGTCTGGTCCATGAATTGGGACAGCTGGCTGCGGCCGAAGAAGTCCTTGATCACGGCCGAGAGGGCCTTCGGGTTGATCAGCTTCTGCGAAGAGAGGCGGTCGACCGTCGTATCAAAGATGGTCATACGCTCTTTCACGAGGCGCTGAATGCGGGCCAGACCGACGCGGCACTGGCCTTCGAGCAGTTCGCCGACGGTACGGATGCGGCGGCTGCCGAGATGGTCGATATCGTCGAGCGTGCCTTCGCCCATGCGCACCATCAGCAGGTAGCGCAGTGCTTCAACCACATCGTCGACTTCGAGGGTCAGCGAGTCGCTCTTGATCCCGAGCTTCTGCTGGATTTTATAGCGGCCAACGCGGCTCAGGCTGAAGCGGGCTTCATCGAAGAAGAGACGCTTGATCATCTGGCGCGCGGATGCGGTGGTCGGCGGATCGCCCGGGCGCAGCTTCTGGTAGAGATCCTTGAGGGCTTCGTCCACCGTGCGGGTGGTGTCGGCCTGGACGCTCTTGAGGAAGAGGCCCTGGTCCCAGGAAACGTCAACCACGCCGACCTTTTTGTAGCCGGCCAGCTTCATGCGCTGGATCATGTCGACGGTCAGGTTGTCGTAGCGGCGGCCGATGACGGACTCGGAGTCGGCGTCAACAATGTCGTCGGCGAGCACGAGGTTTTCGAGGTCGGCTTCCGCAAAGGTTTTCTTGCTGAGCGAGAACTCGGCAAACTTGTAGTAGAGACCGAGGATTTCTTCGTCGGTCGTGTAGCCCAGAGCGCGCAGGAACGTCGACGCCAGGAATTTGCGGCGACGGCGTTTGCGGTCGAGATAGATGTAGATCAGATCGCTGGTATCGAACTGCGCTTCAATCCACGAACCGTGGTCCGGGATGATGCGGAACGAATGCAGGATCGAGCCGTTGGCATGCTGCGTCTGTTCGAAGCAGATGCCCGGCGAACGGTGCAGCTGACTGACGATTACACGCTCGGCGCCGTTAATGACAAAGCTTCCGCTTTTGGTCATCAGCGGGATTTCGCCCATAAAAAGGGTATCTTCGCGCAGGTCTTCGCCTTCGCGGAGTTTAAACGTGACGTAAAGCGGCGCCGAAAAGGTTTCGCCTTCGCGAAGCGACTCAAGGTGGTCGAGTTTCGGCGTTTTAATTTCGTAGCTTACAAAGTCAAGGGCGATTTGTCCGTCGTAACTCTCAATCGGAAACGCTTCGCCCAATACAGACTGCAGACCCATCTTCTTCCGCTTGGAAGGAGATGCGTCCTGCTGGAGGAAGTCCCGGTAGGAGTTCAGTTGGATTTCAATCAGGTCCGGCGCGTCCAGCGCGTCGGTCAGCTTACCAAAGTTTTTTCTATCAGCCATCCTGCACACTCTCAGGTTAAAGTCGGAATAACGCATGTTCCCCTTTGGGTCTCAAAGGGGAACAAAGCACATGCCGCCACAAGGGCGGCACAATATATCAAAGATCAAGAAAACAGGGGGTTTACTTGAGTTCGATAACGGCTCCAACACCTTCGAGTTTTTCTTTCATGGACTCGGCTTCTTCTTTGGAAACGCCGGCCTTGACGCTGGACGGAGCACCGTCAACGAGTTCCTTGGCTTCCTTCAGACCGAGGCCAGTGATGCCGCGGAGCTCTTTGATCACCTGGATCTTGGAAGCGCCGGCCGAGCTGAGAACAACTTCGAACTCGGTCTGTTCAGCAGCGCCGCCGCCTTCGTCGCCGCCGCCAGCCGGGGCTGCAACTGCTACGGCTGCCGGAGCAGCTGCGGTTACGCCGAGACGATCTTCGAGAGCCTTAACGAGCTGGGAAAGCTCCAGCACGGAAATGGTTTCAACCCAATCAACGAACTCTGCCATTTTGCCTTCGAGTACTACTTCTTCTTTTACTTCTTCGGACATTTTGTACCTCCTAATGAACTGCTATCTAATTCAAATTTGTTGTTATTTACGCTTCTTGTTCTTTTTTGTTTTTTACCGCGTCGAGCACGTAAACCAGGCTTGCTACCTTCTGGTCCATAACGCCGACCAGCTGAGTGCACGGTGCCTGCAGGGTACCGAGCAGCATAGCGCGCAAGACATCCTTGGAAGGAAGCTTCGCAAGCTCGACCACGTCCTTGGCATCGATCGCTTTGCCTTCAACAAAGCCACCGGTAATTACGGGTTTCGCGTTTTCAGCGGTAAATTTCTTGATGACCTTAGCCACTTCGACCACATCGCCTTCACCCCAGATCATGGCGGTCTGACCTTTCATCAGCTCCGTCATATCGGCGTCAACCGCGCGGTCGAGCAGCTTTTTCTTCACGACATTGAAGGTGGCGCCGCTTTCACGCAGCGAGCTCTTCAGGGCCGTGGTGGTCGGCATATCCATGCCGGTGTAGTCGGCCAGAATCATGTACAGCGCACCGGACACGCGCTCGTCGAGCTCCGCGGCCATCGCTTGCTTTTCCGGTCTCAGACCTTTTTCTTCAGGTTTCATCTAAATATCCTACCCTTCCCTATGCGGAGATTTCCTTGAGGGCAACCTTGAGTCCCGGACCCATGGTGCTGGAAATGGTGCAGCGCTTGATATAGGTGCCCTTCGCGCTCGCCGGCTTGGCGCCGTTGATGGCATCCACAACCGCCTTGGCGTTTTCAAGAAGTGCATCCTTTTCGAACGAACGTTTGCCGAACGGAACAGAGATGTTGCCGTTGCGGTCCATGCGGAATTCAACGCGGCCGGCCTTGAGCTGGTTCACAGCCGCGGCGGTGTCGTCGGTAACCGTTCCGGTCTTCGGGTTCGGCATCAGGCCGCGCGGTCCGAGAACACGGGCAACCTTGCGGACTTCCTTCATGGCGTCCGGCGTCGCAACCGCGGCGTCGAAATCAGTCCATCCATCCTGAACCTTCTTGATCAGCTCTTCGAAACCAACCTCAGCAGCGCCGGCTTCGCGGGCGGCCTCTGCGGCGTCGCCGGTGGCGAAGACGATTACGCGAACGTCTTTACCAGTACCGTGCGGCAGCGCAACGGTGGAGCGGATCGCCTGGTCCGATTTGCTCGGATCAACACCCATGCGGAAGGCAAACTCGAGGGTTTCGTCAAACTTTGCCGTCGGGTTTTCCTGCAGGAAGCTGATCGCCGCGTCCATGCTGTAGTCAGCGCTGCGGTCAACTTTCTCTACTACGTTTCTATATTTTTTTCCGTGAATAGCCATTATTCCACCTCGATTCCCATGCTGCGGCAAGTGCCTTCGATGATGCGCACGGCAGCGTCGGTGTCATTCGCATTCAGGTCGTCTTTTTTGATCTCAACGATCTCTTCGATCTGAGCGCGGGTAACCTTGCCCACCTTGTCGCGGTTGGGAACACCGGAGCCCTTAGCCAGACCGGCCGCCTTTTTCAGCAGCACCGATGCCGGGGGACTCTTTGTGATGAATGAGAAGCTGCGGTCGTTGTATACGGTGATTACCACCGGAATGACCAGACCAGCTTTGTCCTGCGTCGCGGCGTTGTACGCCTTGCAGAACTCCATGATGTTTACACCGTGCTGACCCAGCGCCGGGCCAACCGGCGGTGCCGGGTTGGCGCCCCCAGCCGGAATCTGCAGTTTGATGTAACCTGTTATTTCCTTAGCCATAACAATCCTCAATAAATTTATTCAGCCGACCGCTCGACCTGCCAGTATTCCAATTCCACCGGCGCCGAACGCCCGAAGATCGAAACGGAGATCTTCAGCTTGCCGCGTTCCGGGTCGACTTCTTCGATCACACCATTAAAGTTCATGAACGGTCCGTCGGTGACCTTTACGGTTTCGCCCGGCTCGAACATGACCTTCGGTGCAACGGTTTCCTTCTTCTCCTCGAGCTGGTGAACAATGGCGTTCACCTCTTCGTCGCTCATGGGAGCCGGGCGCTCTCCGCCCAGGAATCCGATGACGCCCGGCGTGTTCTGAATGAAAGACCAGGCGCTGGCGTTGACCGATTTGTCTTCGTTGTACAAGCCGATATTAATCAGCACGTACCCCGGGAAAAACTTGCGGTTGACTGTTGTTTTTCTGCCTTGCTTAACTTCGGACACCTTTTCGGAGGGAATAAGTACTTCCCCGACGATGTCCTCCATTTCCTCTTGCTGCACACGACTGGCAATGTTCTTTTGAACCTTCAGCTCGTGACCGGAGAGCGCGTGTAGGATGAACCATTGTTTCGGCATTTGCTTTTGTCCCTACTGAATAAACTAGCGGATGATGGTGTACAGCAATCCCTGATTAATGAGATCGCAGGCCCAAACGAAAGCTCCAAGGATGATCACGGAAATGATCACGACGACGGATTGACCGAACAACTCCTTGCGGGAGGGCCAGGAGCACTTCAACAATTCCACCTTTACCTCTTCGAGGAAGGTTTTCAGACTGCTGATGCCTTGGTTGAGTTTATTCATTTTGCTTTCCAGTTAAAAGATAGTGGCAGGTCGGAAGGGACTCGAACCCCTAACAGCCGGTTTTGGAAACCGGTGCTCTACCAATTGAACTACCGACCTGTCGTCAAAATAGATCAACTACTTCGTTTCGCGATGCAAGGTGTGCCGGCGATCACGCCGGCAATACTTCTTGATTTCGCGGCGCGAGGTTTCCAGCTTCTTGTTGCGGGTGCCGGTGTAGTTGCGCTCTTTGCACTCGGTGCAGGCCAGAGTAATAATATCTCTCGGCATGGTTTTATCCTGTTAGAAATTAAACGGGGTCGGACAGGAACACCTGCCCGTCCCGATAAACTTCACCGAATTACTCGGAGATTTCGATAACGCGGCCAGCACCAACAGTACGTCCACCTTCGCGGATCGCGAAGCGCATGTGCTGCTCCATAGCGATCGGAGTGATGAGCGTAACGTCCATGGTGACGTTGTCGCCAGGCATAACCATTTCTACGCCTTCAGGCAGCTGAATGTCGCCGGTCACGTCAGTTGTACGGAAGTAGAACTGCGGACGATATCCCTTGAAGAACGGAGTATGACGTCCACCTTCGTCTTTGGACAGAACATATACTTCGCCCTTGAACTTGGTGTGCGGGTTGATGGAACCGGGCTTAGCCAGAACCTGACCGCGCTGCACCTCTTCCTTCTTGGTGCCGCGCAGCAGAATACCAACATTGTCGCCGGCCTGACCTTCGTCGAGGATCTTACGGAACATTTCAACGCCGGTGCAGGTAGTTTTGGCAGTATCTTTGATACCGATGATTTCGATCTCGTCGCCAGTGTGGATGGTACCACGCTCAACACGACCAGTAACAACAGTACCGCGACCTTCGATGGAGAATACGTCTTCGATCGGCATCAGGAAGTCCTGGTCGGTAACACGTTCCGGCTCCGGGATCCACGCGTCCAGAGCGTCCATGAGCTCCTGGATGCATCCTGCTTCGTCACCTTCCGGGTTATTGATGGCGCCCAGGGCAGAACCGCGGATGATCGGAGAATCTTCCTCGAACTCATACTTAGCGAGGAGCTCCTGGATTTCCATTTCTACGAGCTCGATCAGCTCTTCATCGTCAACAAGGTCGCACTTGTTGAGGAAAACAACGATTTTCGGAACACCAA
>CAZABK010000097.1:0-8674 GCA_964483355.1 uncultured Verrucomicrobiota bacterium
CCTGAATCTTTCCCTCGCAGAGACGCAGAGGTCGCAGAGTTTTTATTATTCTTATCCCTCAGCGCACTCTGCGTCTCTGCGAGGAATGTTTGTTTATAAATTGCATCATTCGTCTAAAACCGCGGGACTATCCCACAACCAGAGTTGAACGCGAGTCTTTTTAAGGAATTTTACACACCGCCGCCGCGGATTTTTTCCGCGGTTTAAAAGCCGGTGGCGTTGACATCTCCGGCGGGTCCGATAAGCTTTTCGCTCATTTTAAATCACGCAAGGAGAAACCAGCATGGCCGCCAAAAAAGAGACCCCCAAAGATCCCGCATCCGCACTCAGCGCCGTTGTCGCGCAGATCCAGAAACAGTATGGCGAAGGGGCGATTGTCAAGCTGGGCGAAGCCGCGGCCAACACCCAGATTGAATCGGTCTCCACCGGCGCTCTGACCGTCGACCTCGCGCTGGGCATCGGCGGCCTGCCGCGCGGCCGCATCATCGAAATCTACGGCCCGGAATCGTCCGGTAAAACCACACTGGTTTCGCACGTCATCGCCAACGCCCAGAAGGCCGGCGGTCAGGCGGCATTCATCGACACCGAGCACGCGCTCGATCCGAGCTACGCAAAAAAGATCGGCGTCGATATCGATAACCTGCTCGTCGCCCAGCCCGACTCCGGCGAAGAGGCGCTCAACATTTGTGAAGCGCTCGTGAAGAGTAACTCGCTCGACGTCGTTGTGGTCGACTCCGTCGCCGCGCTCGCACCGCGCGCCGAGCTCGACGGCGAGATGGGCCAGTCGCACGTCGGCCTGCAGGCGCGCCTGATGTCGCAGGCGCTGCGTAAGCTCGTCTCCGCCATCAACCATTCCAAGTGCATCTGCATCTTCACCAACCAGATTCGCGAAAAGGTCGGCGTCATGTTCGGCAGCCCGGAAACCACACCCGGCGGCCGCGCACTCAAGTTTTATTCCTCCGTCCGCATGGATATCCGCCGCATCGGCCAGCTGAAGGATTCCTCCGGCAACGTCTACGGCAACCGCACCCGCATCAAGGTCGTCAAAAACAAAGTCGCCCCGCCCTTCACGCAGGCCGAGTTTGATATTCTTTACGCCGAGGGCATCTCCTACACCGGCTCCATCATCGATCAGGCCATTGAAGAAGGCATCATCGACAAGAAAGGCTCGTGGCTTTCGATGGACGGTACCCAGCTCGGTCAGGGCCGCGACGCCGCCGTCCGCGCCCTCAAGGAAGACACCGCCCTCTGTGACTCCGTCGTCGAACGCATCTATAAAGCCCGCGAGGCAGCTGCAGCAAAATAGGAATTTTCTTTCATGAACAAGGAAATCCGCTGGAAGCAACGGTTTGAAAATTTTGAAAAGGCGTTCCGGACACTGGAGCGGACGGTGGCGATTGAACATCCGTCGGAGGCAGAGCGCGGCGGCCTGATTCAGTTTTTCGAAATGGCCTTCGAACTGGCGTGGAGGACGCTAAAGGATTATCTCGAAGCCGACGGGTTTCAGGTCAGCAGCCCGCGCGAGGTGCTGAAGCAGGCGTTTCAGTCGGAGATCATCAAGGATGGCCACACTTGGATTGAGGCGCTGGACGACCGGAATCTGGCGGCTCACACCTATAACGAAGAGACGGCGCAAAAGATTGATCGGCTGATTCGCGAAAAATATTTCCCGGCGCTGGCCGCACTGCACAAAAGGCTGGAATCCGAGGCGAAATAGTGGAGTTTGGGCTGACCAGTAAAGATCTCGAACTGATCCGCTCGACAATTGAGTCGCATGCGGAGATTGAAGAAGTTCTGATTTTTGGTTCCCGCGCAATGGGCAATTATAAAAACGGATCCGATGTGGATTTGGCCATCAAGGGCTCCGGCATTACCCTGCGGACGGTTTCCAGCCTGAACGCCCGGCTCAACGACGAGCTTCCGCTCCCCTACCAATTCGACATTATCGACTATTCAACCATCAACACGCCGGAACTGACGAAGCATATTGACTCCTTCGGGAAGGTGTTGTTCGACAAAAAACACCATTAGGAAAGCTCTCACCATGAAAAACAAATGGCTTCTATTCGCTGCGTTGGCGGCTCCACTGGCCGGAATGGCGGCAGAGAACGGCATCGAGCGATACACCGCGGACTATTATAAGCTCCATGCCGGTGAACATCTCAGGAAAGAGGTCAAGGTGTATGCCTACGGCGTATCCATCTGCGATCCGTTTGAATATTATCATCCCGATTATGTCATGGCAGAGGTCGACACCTCAGCGGGAGAAAAAGAGAACGGATCGATCCTGGTCTCCGTTCCCGCGGATCAAATTACCGCGTTCAAAAAATTATACGCAAAACAGGGCGACTACCTTGAAATGCTTGAGCAGGCAGAAGAGCTGAAAGGAACCCTGCTGGCGGGAACAACCAAAGACGGCAGAAAATTTCTCTACATTACCCAGGGCAACCGCGAAAGCGATCACCAGATCCGGAAATATATCGGCAGGAAAATCAGCATTCAGGCTCACTCGGCGGTTCCTGATATTTCTGAAAGCCTCGGCCATATAGCCAACACCTCAACCTATATTGTGCAAACCGCGAACGAAGGAATCAAAAGCGGGCGCATTACAGTCGCAATCCCTAACGACAACCTGGCCCACTTTAAGAAAACCTTCGCCCGGCAAGATGAATCGCCCCAAAAGCTTTCCGGCTATCTATACGAACACCAATCCGCCGTCGGAAAATTTTTCTTTCTCTACTGCGACACTAAACCGATGGAAACCACCGACCAATGAACCGACTTCTCAACCTATCGCTTCTCGTTGCCTGTTTCGCTCTTTCCGGCTGTCAGCCGGAACTGACCGAACTGCCGGCATTCGACGGAAACCGCGCATTTGCCGAGGTGGAGGCGCTGGTGCAGATCAGCCCGCGCGATGCGGGAACGCCCGGGGGCCGCAAAGCGGCGGAGCATCTTTTTGAGCGGCTGAAGGAGTACGGCGTCGACGCCGAGATCGACACCTTTACCGATCAGACGCCGGAAGGCGAAAAGACGATGCATAATGTCATCGGCCGCATTCCGGGAAAAACCGACCGCTGGATTATTCTCGGGTCGCACTTTGACACGATGCCGGGCATTGAAAATTTCCAGGGCGCAAACGATTCCGGCTCAAGCACCGGCATCCTGCTCGAGCTGGCCCGCATGCTTTCAAACAGCACGCCCGAGGTGGGAATCATCTTTGCCTTTTTTGACGGCGAAGAAGGAATCGCGGGCTACATTCCGGGCGACGGCCTGCACGGTAGCCGCCACATGGCCGCCAAACTCAAAGCCGCCGGCGAACACAAAAAGATTAACGCCATGATCCTGCTCGATATGGTGGGCGACAAGGATCTGCATTTCACGCTGCCGGCCAACAGTTCGCGCAGCCTGGTCAAAGCGGTGTTGGATGCGGCGCGCGCCACCGGACACCGCGATCGCTTTTCGCTTTCGCGCAATTCGGTGATTACGGACGACCATGTTCCCTTCCTGCAGATCGGCATCCCGGCCATCGACATCATCGACTTTAAGTTTGGCTCTGCGCCCGGGCTGAATGACCACTGGCACACCGCCGACGACGACATGAATCATATCAGCGCCGAAAGCCTGAAAATCACCGGAACCATCACCCTGGAGGTGCTGAAACAGATGGCATTCCAGCCTTTTGAATAGCTATTTTCCAATGAGGGCACCTGCCCGCTGCCCGTCAGTCGGAAACAAATCCGATGAATTCACTGACTCTCATTTGGCCTGACTTCCTCAACAACAAAACGCCTCCAAATTGCTGACTCAATCTTTGCCAGTGCAAAAGAGCGCAGTTGCGTGTGGGGCATTTCACCACAAAGTATTTACATTAGTATAATACGCTAGAAATGTGCTAACATTCTTGTTGCTGTAGCTTTTAAGGCGAATAATCATGGGGGTTTGATTCACAGCTTACACCATGAGGAAGTTATGAAAGCAAGAGCCCTATCGCTGGCGTCCTTAGTGCTTATCTTTTTGCAATGCCAAGCAGCATTGCCTGTTGAGCAATCTGATTCCGAAACCATCCGCACGATTAATGCATTGGAAACAATGTTTGATGATACTCAAGAGCAGTTCCTCCCCATCAGCCCGCCGTCACGAGATGCGTACATCCACTCTCCAGACGCAGTGATTCCCGTGGACTGGCAACTGTTCACGGAGCTACAGTTCAGGCGGGCTTTCCGACGCTGGGTACCGGAGGGCGAGTTTTCTGGACGCGAGTAGAATTTGAACGACAAACCAGCAATTTTAATTACAACTTCAATTAGAGAGGCGCACAATGAAACAAATATTCTTGATTCTGATTATAAGCTTAGCTCATTGTATCGGAGCTACAGCACTCACGGATAACCAAATCCGAAAATGGGAATCCGTTTATGTAAGAAACGAGTTCACCAACACAGTACGCGTTCTGGCTCACGAAGAGTCATGGCCAGTTGTCTACTCGCCACAGTACGCAGGCAAGTTCGACGCATCAGAGGAAAAGACTCAGCATCTGTTTCGCAATCTGTCTAATCGCTTGGCGGTTGGGCTTCAGAATTACGTGTTGCAGATAAAAGACATGTCCGGCAACGATTTCGTAAGAAGTGCCGACTTGCTTTTAGATGCGCGTGATCGGCTGTCGAATAAGCCCAGCTACATCAACATGATTCTAGTTGATTCGATTAACCGCGTTCTTTTTTATAACCTTGCTCTTCGCCTTTCTGCCCAAGACGTGGATCTGTCCAAACTATCGCCATTCGTCGAACGACTTCGGCAACACAAGCTGGCGATGGCAACTTTCCTTAACGTGACATCCACTGAAATGGGGGAACCGCTATTGAAAGAATCTTCCGTTGCCACGATGCAGGATGTAGAGGTCTATCGAAAGCTTTGGCTTGTTCTCGAAAGTGATGCGCCGCTCGTTTTTCCAAAAAAGATACAGAACGTTGGCACGTTGACACTTCTCAAAAGTCGGGACGCAGGTCTTTTGCTTTGGCGTCTCGCCCTGACTGATTATCAGATCAGCACGGTTCTTCCCGGTCTTGTTGAATATCGCCAGAAGGTGGACAATTATTCTATTGACGACGACTATCAGAAGATCAAACGGGTCATTGGCCAGGAACTCAAACATCAGTCTCTCGGGGCCACAGTTGCCGGTGTCACGCTGGCAGGGGAAGGTGTTTCAGAACTCCTCTATCGAATTCGAGCCGGCAAGTTGCAGGAACAACTTCTGTTTGAAGTCGAAGGGCTTTCATCCGTTGAGTAGATGACATGAAGCATTACGCTTCATTCTGGCACATACGGCAATCTCGAAATAGAGACATTCACTTTCAAAAAAGGTTAGAGTCAGAGGGGTGAAAAAAATATTTTTTTACTATTATTTCTAATATGCGATGTGTTTGCAGAAATGGATTTGAAGGTTGCGCTCCCGCAAACACTTCAGATTAAAAATTCTGTTGTTTCAGATGAATATCAAGCCAGACGGATTGCAACTGGAGCTTATGTATGCTGGCTGGCATTGCGTGGGTTGTTGTGGTTTTTCAAGCAACGGAACCAATGAATTCAATGGTGGGGGATAGTTATGAAATATTGGATAATAGGAGTTTTTAGTTTAGCCATGCTGTTTTCGGCACAAGGTGAACTTCACTCATTTTCATTCAGCGGACAAATTCAGACAATTATTCAAAATGAAAATTTTACGCTGAGAAATCTCGGTATAGGCGATCCATTCTCAGGCTCATTTACATACTCTGATGTTCCCGATTCCAATTCGACTGTTGGTTTAGGTGGATACAATCAACAAGCAACCCTGAGTTTAACGCTTGGGGATAACCAGATTGATTATGATGGATATGTTTATATCCGGGTCTGGGATAACCTCGTCGGCAAGGATGGGTTCGACTTCGCAGAGGATAATACTTTTGGTGATTGGAGCATGTGGTGGTTTGGTTTCGATTTGGCCGACAGTACACAGACTGCGTATAACGATGATTCATTGCCCTCATCATTTGATGTTTCCGGCTTTGACAATCCAGCTTTTCGGCTTGGTGGCTCACGACTGTCAACCGGAGAACAGTTTGAGGTGGAATTAGAGGTGCAGGACATATCGCCAATTCCAGAACCTTCTACATTATCGCTACTGGGAATCGCCTCAGCTTTCATCTGGCAGGTTAGAAAGCAACGGGTGCTTCGATAGCAAAGTTGTTTTTTGAGGTCTGGAACACTGAACCATCCCTATTCCACCCTCTGTTTTCGGGCTCAAATCGTCGCGATCTAACAAAGTGCAGACGCCTCCTGCTTGATACAGAAGAGGATCGCTGAACCAAATCAGACAAATTCGCAACATTCTTCCGCGCGCTTCCGCCCCTGATCCCACGCCTTTCGGCAACCAGCCCCATGCGTCACATTTTTGTGCTCCAATTTTGTAGCATTTTAACGGGCGGCGACTGAAATTCTTGCACGAAACTAACTTGCCAGAGCAGATTCTATCCTTTTATATCGATAGCTCTTTTTGACAAAAACCGGAGAAAACAATGGCCGAAGAACTGAAGCATTTAATCGCACAGATCCAGAAAGAAGGGGTCGAGAAAGCCAACCAGGAGGCTGACACCATCATTTCCCAGGCAAAGGAAAAAGCCGCCAAGATCGTGGCCGAAGCCGAAGCCAAGGCGGAAGAGACCCTGAAGAAAGCGGAAACTGAATCGGCCGCGTTTGCCGACCGTTCCGCCAAAACGCTTGAACAGGCCGCGCGCGACCTGCTGATTACCGTCGGTCAGGGCTGCGAAAAGGTTGTGATCGAAACGCTCGGCCAGGAAGTCACCGCCGCCCTCTCCGGCGAGGTTCTACAGAAAATGATTGCCGACGTCACCGCATCCGGCGGCAGCGCCAAGATTGCCGCCAGTGAATCCGATGCGGCCGCGCTCGCCTCCTTCTGCGCCAACCAGGCCAAGAAGTCCGGCGCTGCCATCGAGCTGGTTTCCGACAACGAAGTACTGAGCGGATTCAAGGTCACCTTCGAAGGCAGCAACGCCTCGCTCGACTATACCGGAGAAGCCGTGGCCGAAGCCCTCGCCGCCTTCCTCCGTCCGGAGCTCGCCAAAACCGTCAGCGGCATCGCCCGCGAACAGGTTTCCAAATAACGGGAAGCACGATGGCCTACTATTCACTCGTAGCCAGCCTGCCGCACTTGGAGATCGGGGACGAACCACCCTGCTCGTCCGAGGAATATGTCGGCAACTGCGCACAATGGGTCAGCGAGCGCGAAGCGGATATTCTGCGCAAGGTGCTGCTCGAAGAACCCGACATCGCTCCCGACCCGCTCTGCGAAGCATGGAACAACATTGAAACCCAGCTGCGCAACGCCGTTGCCAAACAGCGCGGCCAGAAGCTGGGCGTTGACTTTAAGGAATACCTCCAGCCGCACGGCGGCTTCAGCGGTGAAATCGAAGCGCTGGTGACTGACGCGTTCACCCGCAACGATCCGCTCGAGCTCGAGGAAGAGCTCGACCGTGCCCGCTGGAAACTGGCCGAAGCACTGGTTGGGCAGGATTCATTCGGCTTTAAAAAGGTGCTGGCCTACGGCATCCAGCTCAAGATTGTTGAACGCTGGAACCGCATGGATGTGCACACCGGCAAGGAAAAAGTCGAAGCCGTTATTACAGCAAACACAGAGAAGGAAGAGACCGCGGAGGCATAAGCTCCGGGGTCAGTGCTTTTTATAGAGGAAATGATTATGAGCGAAAACATCGGTAAAATTATCGGGGTCAACGGCAACCTGCTGAAGGTTGAGTTCTCCAACCCCGTAATCCAGAACGAAGTGGCCTATGCCTGCGTCGGCGCCGGCGACCTGAAACTGAAAGCGGAAGTGATCCGCGTGCGCGGCAACAGCGCCGAGCTGCAGGTGTTCGAAGACACCGTCGGCCTGAAAGTCGGCGACCCGGTTGAATTTACCGGCGAACTGCTCTCCGTGGAACTCGGCCCCGGCCTGCTGACCCAGGTCTTCGACGGACTGCAGAACCCGCTGCCGGCCCTCGCCGAAGAGTGCGGCTTCTTCCTGCAGCGCGGCACCTACCTTGACCCGCTGCCGCGCGACCAGAAATGGGCCTACACACCCGTCGCCAAAGTCGGCGACACCGTTGTGGCCGGCGACACGCTCGGTACCGTTCCGGAAGGCATGTTTGACCACCGCGTGATGGCCCCCTTCAACCTCCGCGGCAAATGGACCGTTGAAAGCGTCAAGGACGCCGGCGAATATACCGTGACCGAAGTGATCGCCACGCTGAAAGACGATAAGGGCAACACCCGCGACTGCCAGATCATGCAGAGCTGGCCGGTCAAGATGCCGATCAAATGTTATTCCGAGCGCCTGCGCCCGACCGAGTCGATGGCGACCAAACAGCGCATCGTCGACACCTTTTTCCCGGTTGCCAAAGGCGGAACCTACTGTATCCCGGGTCCGTTCGGCGCCGGCAAGACCGTTCTTCAGCAGGTCACCTCGCGTCACGCGGAAGTGGACGTGGTAATTGTTGCGGCCTGCGGCGAGCGCGCCGGTGAGGTGGTGGAAACGCTCCGCGAGTTCCCGGAACTGACCGACCCGCGCACCGGCAAATCGCTGATGGAACGTACGCTGATCATTTGTAACACCTCATCCATG
>CAZABK010000098.1:0-8627 GCA_964483355.1 uncultured Verrucomicrobiota bacterium
GCTAAAAATTCTGGTGGTGCAAATCCTGTTCCCACGATGATGGGATTTGCTTGCGCAGTAGAGCTTAGAGCAAAAACGCTGGCTATGACTGTGATGAGTTTTCTTTTCATTTTCAAGAATCGAACATTTATTCAGCGTTGTGACGCTTTTTCTGGTTTCTTTCATTTAGCCATGCTGCCGCCCTCGGTGCAGCGCGTTTGTTTGCCGTGCTGATGGAGTGGTGGATGTGCATGCTAAACCCCGATTAACAAGCGGTCATGCTATGTGGTTCAAATCTGTTTGTCAAAGGCGATGAAGTATTATTTACTTTCAAGGTAAAACATAGAGCGGGAATAGGTGTGATATATTTTGCGATACATATGCAGGGGTGTGAAGGTTGTGGAGGCTGTTTTTGAGGGCGGATTTTGACGTAATGGCTTTTTATTCTTTGGATATGGCTCATGACAGATAGCGGGGTATTGGGATGAAAGTATTTGATGATGCTAAGTTTGTGACGTATTGCCGGCGGCGCGGTTTGGTTCCTGAAAAGTATCTTTCTTATTATGTGGGTTGGATTCGACGCTTTTTCCGGGTGGATGGACTGGGGGCCGGGGGGCGTGTGGAGGATCGGATCTTGCATTTTCTGGAGCATTTGCGGGCGGATGCTTCGGTAGAGGATTGGCAGGTGGATCAGGCTCAGCGGGCAGTGGAGATTTTTCTGAATGGATTTGTGAGGGATGGTGGCGAGGAGTCGGGAGAGGTGGCTGCTGGCGGGAGTGGGCAGGATGTCTGTGGTGCGGGGGCGGGCGCTCCTGCGGAGAAGCCCGCGCTACAAGGTGAGGGCCCGGGATCGGGGGTTGGTGTGCGGGATGCCGTGGTGCGGATGCGGGAGCTGATTCGGCTGCGGCATTATTCGTATTCGACGGAGCAGAGTTATCTGGATTGGGTGGCGCGTTATCTGAAGTATGCGGCGGAGCGGGGGATGGGGTTTGATGCGCCGGATTCGATGCGGTCGTTTTTGTCGTATCTGGCGGTGCAGCGGAAGGTGGCTTCGTCGACGCAGAATCAGGCGTTTAATGCGGTGCTGTTCCTGTTGCGGGAGGTGCTGAAGGTGGATGTGGGGGAGATTAAGGGAATTCGGGCAAAGCGGGGTCCGAAGCTGCCGGTGGTGCTTTCGGTGGAGGAAGTGCGGGCGGTGCTGGGTTGTGCGGAGGGCCGGCGGCGGCTGATGCTGGAGCTGGTTTATGGTGCGGGGCTGCGGGTTACGGAGCTGGTGCGGTTGCGGGTGCAGGATCTGGATTTTGAGAATGAGCTGTTGTTTGTGCGGGCCGGCAAGGGGAATAAGGATCGGACGACGTTGCTGCCGGCCAAACTGACGGAGGCGCTGGGGGAACATGTTGAGGAGGTTCGGCGGCTGCATGGGTGCGATCTGGCTTCGGGGCATGGGGCGGTTTATCTGCCGGGGGCGCTGGAGCGGAAGTATCCGGATGCGCCGCGCAAGTTTGGGTGGCAGTATGTTTTTCCGGCGAGGGACCTTTCGGTGGATCCGCGATCGGGGCGGGTGATGCGCCATCATGTGAGCCAGCAGGTGGTGCAGCGGGCGATGAAGGATGCGGTGCGTCGCGCGGGGATCGAGAAGAATGCGTCGGTGCATACGTTGCGGCATAGTTTTGCGACGCATCTGCTGATGAGTGGAACGAATATTCGCGAGGTGCAGGATCTGCTGGGTCATAAGAGTGTGGAGACGACGATGATTTATACGCATGTGATTCGGGAGATGAGCAACAAGCCGAAGAGTCCGTTGGATGCGCTATAGTGTTAAGTGGTTAAGTTTTAGGTTTTAAGTGCCTGGTGGAAATTATCTCCCGCATAGACGCGGGGTTTTGGAACCGCGAATTAACGCTGATGGACGCTGAATTTTTAAGCAACTGGTGTGGGAGTGGATAGTGCTCTGTGTCCTCGAGCGTAGCGGGTGGTGGAGATTGTTTCTCGCGAAGACGCAGAGGACGCGGAACTGTTCTGAATTTAATTCTTTGCGTTCTCAGCGCCTCTGCGAGGAAGGTGCCGTCGGCGCTGCGGACTTGACTCGGGGTGGATTGGTCTATAGAACGCGCGGGATTCATGGACGGCCCGGTCGGGGCGGTCCTCTTTTTCTTCACTCCACCGGCGGCGAGTAGAAAAACAGATATTCGCCGGGAGAGAGACATAATGAAGAAAGAAAACGACCTTAATGGCGTCTTCGGTTCGCTGCTGCCGGAAATCGGCCGCGCGGTATCGGAGGCGGGCTATCACACTCCATCGCCGATTCAGGAGCAGGCGATTCCACCGCTGCTCGACGGGCGCGACATGATTGGTTGCGCGCAGACGGGAACCGGTAAGACGGCGGCGTTCACGCTGCCGATCCTACAGTATCTCGTTAAGAAAAATAAACGCCCTGTTTCCAAGCGCCCCGAGGTGCTGGTGCTGGCGCCGACGCGCGAGCTGGCGGCTCAGATTGGCGAGAGCGTCGCTAAGTATGGAAAGCACACCAAAATCTCGCACACCGTAATTTTTGGCGGCGTGGGCCAGACGCCGCAGGTGAAGGCGATCCGTCGCGGCGTGAATGTGCTGGTGGCGACGCCGGGGCGTCTGCTCGACCTGATGAATCAGGGACACGTTGATCTCGCCGGCATTGAAATTTTTGTGCTGGACGAAGCCGACCGCATGCTGGACATGGGCTTTATTCACGACATCAAGAAGGTGATCAAAAAGCTGCCGGCGAAGCGGCAGTCGCTCTTCTTTTCGGCGACGATGGAGCCGAAGGTGAAGGCGCTGGCGGAGTCGCTGGTGACGGATCCGGCGCAGGTGGCGATCGAGCCGGAGAAGCCGGCGGTGGAGCGCATTGTCCAGAAAATCATGTTTGTGGATAAGAAGAACAAGGACGAGCTGATCCTGCAGGTGATGGCGAGCAAGAAGCTCGACAAGGTGATCATCTTTACGCAGATGAAGCATGTGGCGAACAAGGTGGCGCGCAAGCTGGAGGGCGTCGGGATTTCGGCGGCGGCGATTCACGGCAATAAAAGCCAGACGGCGCGGACGAGGGCGCTGGCGGAATTTAAGTCGGGCAAGCTGCGCGCGTTGGTGGCAACGGATATTGCGGCGCGCGGAATTGATGTGAAGGAAGTTTCGCATGTGATCAACTATGATATGCCGGTGGAGCCGGAAACCTATGTGCACCGAATCGGCCGTACGGCGCGTGCCGGAGCGGAAGGCGACGCGATTTCGTTTTGCTGTGCGCCGGAGCGCGACTATCTGCGCGCGATTGAAAAGTTGATCCGCATCGAGATTCCGGTGGACTTGAAACATGGTTTGCATTCGCCGTCGGCGATGAATGCGACGGGCGTGGACGCGAAGCCGGGACCGAAGGTGCGCCCGCAGCGCGGTAAGGCGACGGTGGGGGCGGATGGCCGCCCGAAGCATACACGCAAAGGGCAGCGGCCGGCGCGGATCAAGAGCCGCCGCTCGAAGCCGCGGAGGCAGGAACATGGTTGAAGTGGGAAAGATGAATAGGCTGACGGTTTCGCGCGAAACCGACTTTGGTTTGATTCTCGACGGCATGCAGCTGGGCGAAATTTTGATGCCGAAGCGCTATGTGCCGAAGGCGTGGAACATCGGCGATAAGGTGGATGTTTTTGTGTTCCTGGATTCGGAGGATCGCCTGACGGCGACGACGAAGCGGCCGAAGGCGATGGTGGGCGAGTTTGCGCTGCTGCGCTGCAAGGATGCGTCGAAGATCGGCGCGTTTATGGATTGGGGTCTGCCGAAGGATCTGTTTGTGCCGTTCCGCGAGCAACGCGTGAAGATGCGCTCGGGTGAATCCTACCTGATCTATATTTACTACGATAAAGCCAGCGGCCGTATCGTTGGTTCCTCAAAGCTAGATAAATATCTCTCCACCTCCAAGCGGTTTTATAAAAACAGCGAAGAGGTCGATCTGACGGTTTGGCAGAAGAGTGACCTCGGCTATAAGTGCATCATTAATGACGAGCGCTGGGGCATGATCTTTTTCAATGATGTTTTCCAGTCGCTTTCGCGTGGTCAAAAGCTGAAGGGCTTCATCAAGAATGTGCGCCCGGACGGTCGGATTGATTTGTGCCTGCAGAAGCCGGGCTACGGCAAGGTGACGGAGTTGACGGATGTGATTCTGGAAAAGCTCAAGGAGCAGGGCGGTTTTCTGCCGCTCACGGCGAAGACGCCGCCGCAGGAGATTAACGCGCTGTTTGGTGTGAGCAAGAAGACCTACAAGAATGCCGTCGGCGCGCTCTATAAAAAGCGGCTGATCACCATCGAGGACGATGGGATTAAATTGGTTTGAAGTTTGAAGCTTGGAGTTTGGTGTTTAAACCGCAAACCGCAAACCGCAAACCGCAAACCGCAAACTGGAGCGGAGCGACTTATGAATTCATTTGATGATCTGGATATTGTGTTTTCGACCGATAAGGGGCGGATTAAGCCGGAAAAGCAAAAGCCGGCGGCGCCGAAGGGCGACGGCGTTGTGCGCGTCGGTCGCGAGACTAAGGGGCGCAAGGGCAAGGGCATGACCGTGATTGCCGGCGTTCCGCTGCATCCCGAAGGGCTGAAGGATCTGGCCAAAAAGCTGAAGCAAAAGTGCGGCACCGGCGGCACGGTCAAGGGGCACGTCATTGAAATCCAGGGCGACCACCGCGACCTGCTGGTGGCGGAGCTGCAGGCGCTGGGTTACACCGTCAAAAAATCGGGCGGCTAGCCCCAAATGCTATTGTTTTATCGATACAAATCACCCGAATTCAGCGTGTTATTTAAACCCGTTCTAAATAGCATGCGGCGGGTCGAACGGGGTTGCAGAAGGCCGCTCGGTCGCTATTATCTCTTCTTTTACGTACTAACCAATGGGGAGTAGAACATGTTGAGCGAGTTCCTCGTGATTACCGTGGGGGCGATTCTGGTAAACAACTTCGTGCTGTCGAAGTTTCTGGGAATCTGTCCGTTTCTTGGGGTTTCAAAAAAGCTGGACACGGCATTGGGTATGTCGGGTGCAGTGGTGTTTGTGATGACGCTGGCCTCGCTGGTCAGTTCGCTGATCAACAAGTTCCTGCTGGTTCCGATGCAGCTGCAATATCTTCAGACGCTGGTGTTCATTGTGGTGATTGCTTCGCTGGTGCAGCTGGTGGAAATCATGCTGCAGAAGCTCAGCGCCAAGCTCTATGAAAGCCTCGGCATTTTCCTGCCGCTCATCACCACCAACTGCGCGGTGCTCGGCTGCGTGGTGCTCAACGCCAAAGCTGCGCCGGACGCCATCCCGTCCACCTGGTACGGCGCCACGATCTACGGCTTCTGCTCCGCGCTCGGTTTTGCGCTGGCGCTGATCCTGTTCGCCAGCCTGCGCGAAAAGCTGGATCTGGCCACGGTGCCGAAAGCGTTCGAGGGCACGGCGATTTCTCTGGTAACGGCCGGCATTCTCGCCATGGCCTTCATGGGCTTTTCCGGCCTGGTTTAGGGATTTTTGATTTTAGATTGCCGAATTTTGATTTTCGGGACGGCTTCGCCGACAGATTGATAAAAAGAGCGTCGCAGGGCCACCAGTTGGAAATCACAACTCGGAAATCGGAAATGGAGTATTAATGATTACTGCAATTATTGCTGTTGGAGTTCTCGGCATTGTTCTCGGCGTTGTGATCGGGATTGTGGCGAAGGTGTTTGCCGTTGAAGTCGACGAGCGCATTGAACAGGTCGAGGAGCTGCTTCCGGGCGCCAACTGCGGCGGCTGCGGCTATGCCGGCTGCGCGGACTTTGCGAAAGCGGTGGTGGCGCAGAAAGCCAGCCCGGACCAGTGTCCGGTCTGCTCGCCCGAGGATATTCTGAATATTGCCGAATATCTCGGTATTTCGGCCGAGCAAAAGGAAAAGATGGTGGCGCTGGTGCGCTGCAGCGGCGACATTCCCAATACCGTCCGTTCGATGTATAACGGCGTGCGCGACTGCCGCTCGGCGGTGCTGGTGGCGGGCGGTGCGAAGGGGTGCGACTATGGCTGCCTCGGCTTCGGTTCCTGCGCCAATGCCTGTCCGTTCGGGGCCATCGAAATGCGCGACGGCCTCGCCATTGTTCATAAGGAGCTGTGCGTCGGCTGCGAAAACTGCGTTGCCGTCTGTCCGAAGGATCTAATTCTGATGGTGCCGGCTGCGGCCGACGTGCATGTTTACTGCAACTCTCTCGAAAAGGGCGCGGCCAAGCGCAAGGTCTGCAAGACGGCCTGCATCGGCTGCCGCAAGTGCGTCAAGGCGTCCGGCGAAGAGGACCACATGCTGGTCGATGGCTTCCTGATCCGCACCAACTATGAAAACCCGCCGCCGGCCGAGCTGGTCGACGCGGCCGCCTGCCCGACCACCGCCCTGCGCATCGACGAACAACACGCCGCCGGCGCATATGAAGGAGTTTCCAAATGAGTGAAAAGCCACGCAAGTTCAAGGGCGGGGTACACCCCAACGATTCCAAGGCGCTTTCGGCGCAGAAGCCGATCCAGGAAGCCCCGCTGCTCGACAGCTATAAAGTGATCATGCACCAGAATATCGGTGCGCCGCCGGAGCTGGTCGTGAAAAAGGGCGACGAGGTCAAAAAGGGTTCGCTGCTGTGCAAGGCGTCCGGTTTTGTTTCCGTACCGCTGCATTCGCCGACCTCCGGCGTGGTGAAGGCCATCGACAAGGTTCCCGGTCCGACCGGCATCAGCGTGCCGTGCATTGAAATTACGGCCGACGGTAACGACGAATGGGGCAGCCCGTTTGAACCGATTGCCGACTGGCAGAATGCCGATCCGGCCGAGCTGAAGCAGCGCGTCTGGGATGCGGGCATTGTCGGCATGGGCGGCGCCGCCTTCCCATCGCACGTGAAACTTTCCCCGCCGGAAGACAAGAAGATCGATACGATCATTCTGAACGGCGCGGAGTGCGAACCCTATCTGACGGCCGACCACCGCCTGATGCTGGAGCAGCCCGAGGACGTTATTCTCGGCGCGGCCATCATCGCCCGCATTCTGGGGCTGGAAACGGCCGTGATCGGCGTCGAAAACAACAAGCCGGACGCCATCGAGGCGCTCCAGAAAGTTGCCGGCAAATATCATGTCCGGGTGCAGGGGTTGCCGGTCAACTATCCCCAGGGTGCCGAAAAACAGCTGATTTATGCCATCACCGGCCGCGAGGTTCCGGTCGGCAAGCTGCCGATGGATGTCGGCTGCGTGGTGCAGAACGTCGCATCCGCCGCCGCGATTGCCGATGCCGTGGTGAAGGGCGTTCCGTCCATCGAGCGCGTGACGACAGTGACCGGCAAGCCGATCGTTGATCCGGGCAACTGGAAATTCCGCCTCGGCACGCCGATTGACAAGGTGCTCGAACTGGCCGGCGGCATTAAGGAACAGCCGGCCAAGCTGCTGCTCGGCGGCCCGATGATGGGCATTGCGCAGAGCTCGCTCGGTGTAACCACCATGAAAAACACTTCCGGGGTTCTGCTGATTGCCAGCGACGAGGTTTCGCAATACACTGCCGAGCCATGCATCCGCTGCGGCCGCTGCGTCGACTGCTGCCCGATGCAGATTTTGCCGGCCACCATCAGCCAGGCCGTCGAAAATAACCGGTTCGACTGGGCCGAAAAGCTGAATGTGATGGCCTGCATCGAGTGCGGCTCGTGCAGCTATTCCTGCCCGTCGCACCGTCCGCTCAACCAGCAGTTTAAGCGCGCCAAGGTCGAGATTCAGGCCGGCCTGAGGAAGAAATAGAATTTTAGACGGGATAACAGGATGAACCGGACAGAGAGCCGGGATAGTGAATCCAGATAATCCTGTCAAAAAAGAGAAGTGAGAAATGAGTATGTCTGATACAGAATCTACAATCAAGTTGCCCGATCCGACCCGGCTGATCGTCAGCAACTCGCCGCATATGCGTGATAAAGCGACGATCCACCGCATTATGTTCACCGTGGTCGTCGCCATGCTGCCCGCCTGTCTGTCCGGCATCTGGTTCTTCGGCCTTGCGGCGCTGAAGGTGCTGCTGCTCTGCACCGTTTCGTGCGTGGTGCTCGAAGAGGGCTGGAACAAGCTGATGAAGCGTCCGTCCACCTGGAAAGACGGCTCGGCGATCCTGACCGGTATCCTGCTGGGCATGAACCTGAACGCGGGTGTGCCGTGGTGGGTCTGTGTACTCGGCGGCGTGCTCGCCATTATTCTGGCCAAACAGCTTTACGGCGGCCTCGGCTTCAATCCCTTCAATCCTGCGCTGGTGGCGCGCGTCGGCCTGCTGATCGGTCTGCCGGAAATTATGACCACCTGGAATGCGCCGCAGGGCGGAGCGATGGTGGCCGATGTGGTGACCGGAGCCACGCCGCTGGGCATGGCGCCGGGCGCGGCGGAGGTGAAGGATATGCTGATCGGCAACGTCGGCGGCTGTCTGGGTGAAACCTCGGCGATTGCGCTACTGATTGGCGGTGTGATCCTGATTGCCTTTAAGCTGATCAAGTGGGAAGTGCCGCTGGCCTTTATCGGCACGGTGGCGATCATTACCGGCATTGCGCATGCGGTGAATCCGGCGGCATACCATTCGCCGGTGGTGCATGTGCTGAGCGGCGGTCTGCTGCTGGGCGCCATT
>CAZABK010000099.1:0-4755 GCA_964483355.1 uncultured Verrucomicrobiota bacterium
CAAAACGAGGTATCGCATGGGTAAATTACAGCTGGTCTCTTTCTCGCTCACTTTACTGCTGACTCAAAGCGGCGCGACGGTATTTCATAAAGTCCAGGGCATTGATGACGCCCGCATCAGGCGCGTCGCCATTTCTAAAACCAAGCCGTCATTTATGGCGGTGGCGTCCGAAAACGCCTTGTACACCAGCACCGATCTCGGAAACAGCTTCCACAAGGCCCATGTGCTTAAGGATGAACAGACCGCCCACCTGTTTATCGACCCGCACCTCTCCGCCACGGTCTATCTGGCCGGAACCCGGAACTGCTACAGGATCGGCCCAAACGCTGAACGGATCTTTTCTGCCGACGCCGACGAAACAATCACCTTCATCACCAAACACAACAACACAATCTATGTGGCCACCAGTGCGGGCCTCTACTATACCGCCGATGACCTGCTTAACTGGCAATCCCTGCCCGGCCTTACGAGCAATAGGGTTTATTCCGTCACCGGCGTCGGCGACAGCGCCTATCTGGCCTGCGGCAATGGAATCTACCAGCTTCATCCGCAGAGCGGCCTGCAGCGCCTCTTCGCGACCCGCAGCAATGGCGAAGAAGAAACCCTTCAACCCTACCTGCTCCGGCCCGACCGGTTGATTCCGGAGCGGCTATGGCTCTGCACCAACAAAGGCGTTTTTTATTCCTCCGACACCGGCAGCAGCTGGCAAAAATTTTACGCCAACGGAGTCGGCACCGTTTCAACCTACCAGCTGGCCCAGCTGCCACAGGAACGCTCCCGATTTTATCTCTGCAGCGACGCCGGACTGTTTCTGGTTAATGTTCATGACGGCTCCTCAACGCCCTTATTTGAAGGGCTGTCGTCTTCGAAAGCCCACTGGCTGGACTTTGACCAAAACGGCGGCATTTATCTGGCAACCGATCAGGGGCTTTTCAAAAGCGCCGCGAAAGAAATCGCGCCGGTCGTGCGCGTCAGCTTGGAAGAACTGATGAAAAGCGAGCCGTCGATTCACCAAATCCAGTCTGCCGCGCTTCGCTATAACTCCGTGCATCCCGAAAAGGTCGGCAAGTGGCGGCGAAACCTCAAATATCGGGCGCTGGTGCCAAAGCTCAGCGTAGACTACGATAAAACGATCGGCTCCAGCTTTACCCAAAGCGGCTACTACTATGCCGAAGGGCCTAATGACTGGGGCGTGTCCCTGTCGTGGGATCTCGGCAACCTGATTTGGAACTCCTACGAAGACGACATCGACAACCGCAACAAACTCACCACGCAGCTGCGTATGGATATCCTCGACGAAGTCAACCGCCTCTATTTTGAGCGTTTGCGCCTCAAACGTGAAATTCTGAGCGCCGCCCCGCACGAAGATATGTCAGCCAACGAACTGCGGTTTTATGAACTCACGGCCACGCTCGACGGCTATACCGGCGGTGCATTCAGCAACAGCCCCAAACTCTGATTCCCGCCGCGGTTAAACACGCTTTCCTGTTTTCAAGTCCGCCGAATTTTCCTATACACGTCGAACACAAACAGGAAAAGCAATGACACCGACCCAGGAATATCTGAAAGCAAAGCAGGCGCTGATTGAGCTCGCGCTGAAAGACTGCCTCCCGGCAGAAGGAACCCGTCCGGCCATCCTGCACGAAGCCATGCGCTATTGTGTCCTCAACGGCGGCAAACGCATCCGTCCCATCCTCACCATCGCCGCTGCCGAAACATTTGGAGCGCCCGCCCCAAATGTTCTATCCGCCGGGCTCGCCGTCGAACTGTTCCACTGCTCCACCCTGATTCACGATGACCTGCCCTGCATGGATGACGACGACCTGCGCCGCGGCATGCCGACCTGCCACATTAAATATGGCGAAGCCAACGCCGTGCTCGTCGGCGATGCGCTATTGATCCATGCCTTCCAGATTCTGGCCGAAACCGGAAATGCACACCTTTCGCTCGAACTCGCCCGGTCCGCCGGTTCGCTCGGCGTCATTGCCGGACAGGTGGAAGATCTGGCCGCGGAAGGTCAGCCGGCCAACGCCGACCTGATTGAATTCATCCATATGAACAAAACCGCCATCCTGATCCGTGCGGCAATCCGCATGGGAGCCATTGCCGCCGGGGCCGGTGAAGCCGAACTGGAAGCACTGAGCGTATTTGGTGAAAAGATCGGCCTCGCCTTCCAGATCGAGGACGACATTCTGGATGAAACCTCAACCGATGAGATTCTCGGCAAACCGACCGGTTCCGATCAAGGACACCACAAGATGACCTATCCTGCCGTTCACAGCATGGAGGCCGCACGCGTGGCGGTTCAAGAACTGACCGCCGAAGCGAACCGTGCACTCGACATGCTGTCCGGCCCGACGCACCGCCTGCGCGGCATTGCGGACTATCTGGTCCAGCGCGAATTCTAAAGCGGTTACTCGGACGCGAATTAACTGGAGGGACAGCGTCCTCGCTGTCCGTGGACGCCGAGGACGGCATCCCTCCAAACGAAGCATTACTGCCCTTCTTCTTTGCAGGTCGTGTAGAGCCAGCTGAGCAGCGACTCAAACCGGGCATCGCTGTGCAGACAGCGCAGATCGGGATCGCTCTTCATCCAATCATAGTCGGCATATCCCAGCTCCACCGCGCGCGTCAGCGCTTCGAACGCCTCGTCCGGATGGTTGGTGAGCGCATAGGAGCACCCGAGGTTATACCACACCAAATCGTCGTTCGGGAGCTGCTGGCTCAGGCGCTGGTCAACGGCCAGCCCCTCTTCAAACTGGCCGGTTTTGGTGTAGAGCTCCGCCAAAGCCTGAAGAATCTCAAGATCCTCAGGCAGGCGGGCGGATATTTTCTGAAGAAATTTCAGCTCGACCGCATCATGGCTGACGCGGTCGCCTGCTCGATCTTTGCTCATTACAATATCCGCTTAGCTGATCGACCGCTGGGTCGGGCCAGTGTAGATCTGGCGCGGACGGCCGATGCGGCCATGCGGGTCTTCGCGCATTTCCAACCACTGGGCAATCCAGCCGGGGATACGGCCGATGGCAAACATTACCGTGAACATATCCGTCGGAATGCCCATGGCGCGATAGGTCAGGCCGGTGTAGAAATCGATGTTCGGATAGAGGCTGCGGCTTGCGAAATAGTCGTCGGCCAATACAGCTTCTTCCAGTTCCTGAGCCAGATCCACCAACGGATCGTTAACGCCCAACTTGGCGAGCACGTCTTTGCACATTTGCTTGGCCACTTTTGCGCGCGGGTCATACGACTTGTAGACGCGGTGTCCGACGCCCATCAGACGGAACGGATCGTTCTTGTCCTTGGCACGTTCAATCACGCGCTTCACATCACCCTTATCTTCGGTAATGATACGTTCAAGCATTTCGATCACATGCTGGTTGGCGCCGCCATGCAACGGGCCCCACAGCGCACAGATGCCGGCGGAGATCGAAGCATAGAGGTTGGCGCCGGAGCTGCCCACCATCTTGACTACCGAGGCGGAACAGTTCTGCTCGTGGTCGGCGTGCAGGATCAACAGCTTGTTGAGCGCGGTGGAGACAACCGGGTCGACCTGATAGTCATTCACCGGATTGTGGAACATCATGTTCAGGAAGTTTTCGCAATATTTCAGGTCGTGGCGCGGATAGACAATCGGGTGACCGATCGACTTTTTGTAGGCAAAGGCCGCCGCCGTGCGCAGCTTGGAAAGCAGGCGCGTCACCTTATAGTCAATATTTTCCTCGCGACTGGCATCTTCCAGTTCCGGATAGAACGAAGAAAGCGAAACCGTCATGGCCGAAAGCGTCGCCATCGGATGGGCATGATCGGGAAACTTATCGAAAAAGTGACGCATGTCTTCGTGCAGCAGCGAATGGTTGTTGAGGTGCTGCGAAAATTCGGCGTGCTGCTCCGGAGTCGGCAGCGTGCCGTGGACCAGCAGATAGGCCACATCGATAAACTCGCAGTTTTCCGCCAGATCATTGATGTCGTAGCCGCGGTAGCGCAGAATGCCCTGTTCGCCGTCAATATAGGTGATGTCGCTCTTGCAGCAGCCGGTGTTCACAAAACCGGGATCATAGGTAATCATTCCGGTTTCCTTGCGCAGGGCACGGATATCAACCGCTTTCTCGTTTTCCGAACCTTCAAATACCGGCAGCTCAATTGTTTTATCGTTAAAGGTGAGCGTTGCACTCCCCAAATTCTTCACATCAGACATTTTAAATCTCCTCACAGTCATTTTTTCTCGTAAAAGGATGGTTTAAAATACGGTTCCGGCGCGGGCTTTCAAGGTTAAAAGACAAGACATCCCCGCAGGCCCCTTGGAATAAGGCTCTGGAAGCGCACATTTTTTCATCATTTTATGTTGCGCGCCCCCGTCCATTTATGTTTTATCCACGGGTCTTTCAACAAAAGGAACCCAGAATTTATGGCTAAAAAAAGCAAAGTAGCAAAGAATCAGAAGCGCATCGCCTGTGCGGCGAAGTACTATGAAAAGCGCCAGGAGCTGAAGAAAATCATCAGCAACCCGGAAACCGAGCCGGCTGACCGCATGGCGGCTGTCCGCAAGCTCCGCTCCCTTCCGGTTGACTCCAACCCCAACCGCATCATGAACCGCTGCTCCGTTACCGGTCGTCCGCATGCGGTCTACCGCAAGTTCGGTCTCTCGCGTATCACCCTGCGTGAGATGGCCTCCGAGGGCAAAATCCCCGGAATGACCAAGGCCAGCTGGTAACCAGCTCCTTTCCTTGCTGAAAGACAAGCACCCCAACGGGG
>CAZABK010000099.1:4765-8243 GCA_964483355.1 uncultured Verrucomicrobiota bacterium
TGCTTTTTTTATGCCTTCAAAGGTCAGCGATGCGGGACATGAAAGGCGAAACGCCACAGATGAACACTGATTAACCCGGAAGGTTGCTCCACCGCGGATTGCGCGAATGGGCGCGGATTATCGGAATTGGTCGCGATTCACTTCCCGCACTCTCTGAGCCCATCAGCGCAATCAGCGGTTAAATTTAGTACGGTTGGGCCGCGCTGTATTAAATCCGAATTGATCCGCGGCATAAGAGCAAAAAAAACCGCCCCGCAACCGGGACGGCTTTGCAAATTCGCATGGAGCGAACTTAGGCTTTTTTCACAGCGCCGGAACGCAGCGCCTTGGCGGAAACCCACACGCGCTTAACGGTGCCGTTTTCGTCCTTGATGCGGACGCGCTGCAGGTTCGGCTTGAACGTACGCTTGGTCGCGCTGGTCACGTGGAGACCGATTCCGCCTTTTTTCTTCGCCAAACCTTTGCGGACAATACGACGTCCGGTGATGGTTTTCTTACCTGTAACTGCACATTCTCTACCCATCTCAAATACCTCGGTAATGATTCTTTCAAAATTGCTTTGGTCAACAAGAGCTTGGGAATCTAAGCATTCCGCCCCGCTTTGCAAGTCTAAATGGCGGTTTTTTCGCCCTTTATACCAGTTCGCTGAAAACCGCATTACTGACAAACAGGGCGTCGCGGGTCAGCACCAGCCGATTTTCTGAGCGCCGGAGCAGTCCCTCTTCCACCATCGAGGCAATGCCGGCGCCGCAGAGCGCGTCGGCCGAATAGCCAGTCAACTTTTCAAACTGCACGAGATCGACGCCCTCCGTCATGCGCAGCCCCATCACCAGTGTTTCGCGCGCTTTTTCCTCGGCCGAAAGCCGCTCCATCTCATCAAACGGCCGCGCGCCGCGGCCAAGGCGGTCGCAATAAAGCCGCAGGTCGGCAACATTTCCAAACCGTTTTCCGCGCCAGTGCGAGTGCGCCGACGGCCCGCAGCCAAAATATTCCCCGCCCTGCCAATAGAGCACATTATGCAGGCAGCGCCGCCCGTCCTTGGAAAAGTTGGAAATTTCATAGTGCTCATAACCCGCCGCTTCGAGCAGATCCTTCACCGCAAAATAATTATCCGCCTCCTCATCCTCGCCCGGTTCGGCAATCCGACCGACGTCGCGGTCGCGTGCCAGCGGTGTGCCCGGCTCATAAATGAGGTTATAGAAAGAGATATGCTCCGGCCCCAGCTCGACCACCTTGCGCGCATCGGCCAGCACGTCGGCCGACGTCATGCCCGGAATGCTCTGGATCAGATCAATATTTACATTATCAAAGCCCGCCTCGCGCAGCATATGAAAGGCGCCGACCGCCGCCTGCGCTTTATGAATCCGGCCCAGCAGCCGCAGCGCACGGTCATTAAACGACTGCACGCCGATGGAGACGCGGTTGATCCCGCCGTCACGCATCACCGCCAGCTTTTCACGCGTAAGCGTCCCCGGGTTGGCCTCACTCGAAAACTCGAAAACATTTGAAAGGTTGATCCGGCGATGGATCGATTCCAGCAGTTTTTCATAATCGCCCGCCTCCAGCATCGTCGGCGTGCCGCCGCCGATAAAAACCGTCTCAGGCGCAAAATCCGCCGGCAACCGCGCCAGCTCGGCATCAAGGCTCTGAAGGAACAGCGCGGCATCGCTCCATTCGTCTGGCGTGAGCCGATAAAAATCGCAATAGCGGCACCGCGACACACAAAGCGGAATATGGATGTAAAGTCCGGTCATGCGATCCTTATCCTGTTTATTCTGTCATCCTGTCAAAAAATAATTATGTTTATCGCTTATGCCAAAGACACGACTAGACCAGCTCCTCGTTCAGCGCAACCTCGCCGACTCCCGCGAACAGGCCCAGCGCCTGATCCGCGCCGGTATGGTGAGCGTCGGCGAACAGCTCGCCACCAAACCGGGACACCAATATAAGGACGACGCTAAAATTTCCGTAAAGGAGAAGGAAAAATATGTCAGCCGCGGCGGACTCAAAATCGAGGGCGCGCACAAGGAGTTCGGCTTGGATCTCAAGGGCGCCGTCTGCCTCGACATCGGCTCCTCCACCGGCGGCTTTACCGACTTTATGCTCCAGCACGGCGCCTCCAAGGTTTACGCCGTCGACTGCGGCACCAACCAGCTGCACTATAAACTGCGCGAAGATCCGCGCGTCGTCGTGATGGAAAACACGAATGCGCGCTACCTGACCGAAGAAGATATTCCGGAAAAGGCCGACTTCTGCAGCATCGACACCTCGTTTATTTCGCTCACCAACATTCTGCCGCCGCTCAAAAACCTGATGAAACCGGACGGACACATTGTCTCGCTCATCAAGCCGCAGTTTGAAGCCGGAAAAGATCAGGTGGGCAAAGGCGGCGTCGTGCGCGATCCGGCCATCCATGAAGAGGTGATTGAAAAGGTCAAAAAGTTCGGCACCGAAGAGCTCGGATTTGAATGGCTGGCGCTCTGCACCTCGCCCATCAAGGGTCCGGCCGGAAACGTCGAGTTTCTTGCCTACTGGAAAACTTAGCCCACCGGAATATCGTCGTCCGCTTCTTCGGCGGGCTCTGCCTCAACCTTTGGCGTTTCGACCGGCACGACGATCTCTGAAACCGGCGACGCCGGCACTTCCTGCTCGGGAGCGGCGGCCTCGCGCTGCTGCGGGTGCTCGCCCGTCAGCCGCAGAAACGGCTCATAGGCCCACGGCGCATTTTTGGCGACCCAGTCCGACTTCAGGTCTACAATGCCGCAAAGCATGACGATCTCGAACAGGAACAGGATTCCGACCAGAACAGCGGCCAGCTGCGCAACGCGTGAAATTCTCCGGGTTTCAATCGATTTCATGGCGTATTGGAGTAATGAACTTTGGCCCGCTTGTACACGCTTTTCTTACCCTTCTTCTTCTTGACCCCCCCAAGGCGCTTCGGCATTCTCGCCGGTCTTATGAAAGCAAACGACTATGAAGTAACGATGGACGCCCTTGTCAGTCTCTGCAAGCGGCGTGGTTTTATTTTCCAGACCTCCGAAATCTACGGCGGCATCAACGGGTTCTGGGACTATGGCCCGCTCGGCGTCGAAATGAAGCGCAACATTAAAGCCTGCTGGTGGAAATCCATGACGCAGCTGCGCGAAGACATCGTCGGCCTCGACTCCTCCATCATCATGCACCCGCGCGTCTGGGAAGCCTCCGGCCACGTCGGCAACTTCAAGGACCCGATGCTCGACTGCCGCGAAACCAAAGGCCGCTACCGCGCCGACCAGATTTTTGTCCTCAAGCACAAAGCCGACGCCGACGCGCTGATGTTTGCCTACCACGAAGGCGCTCCCGCCCCGGCCGAAAAGAAGGTTAAGAAAATCGCCAAGGGCGACGCCACCGACTACGAAGAGGTCGCCCTGCTCGATATTCCCCGCGAAGCCGACGACAAGCTCGTCGGCCCCGACACCAACGAAGCCGGCACCCTCAC
>CAZABK010000100.1:0-8052 GCA_964483355.1 uncultured Verrucomicrobiota bacterium
ATTGCCGAACGCGCCGGTGCGCGCCTGCAGATTTCCCACCTCAAGGCTTCCGGCGAAGCCAACTGGAACAAGCTCGACGCCGCGTTCGATAAAATCCGCGCCGCCCAGGAACGCATCCGCATCGGCGCCGACCGCTATCCCTACACCGCCGGCTCCACCGATCTCGACGTCTGCCTTCCGCAATGGGCCACCTATGGCGGGCGCGACGCGATCCTCGGCCGTCTGCACGCCCCCGCAATCCGCAACAAGATCCGTACCGAGCTGATCGCCAGCCCGCCCGGCCATTGGGATAACGTCATGATCGGCTCGACGCAGCTTGAAGCCTTCAAAGGCAAATATCTGACCGAAGTCGCCGAAGCCTTGAAAATGAACGAGGTCGATGCGCTGCTCCATCTCATCGACGCCGACGCGCTGAAAACCGGCGGTATCTTTTTCAGCACGTCCGACGAAAATCTCCGGCGCGTCCTCGCCGAGCCTTATGTCGCCATCGGCTCCGACGGCTCGATGCGCGCGCCCACCGGACCGCTCTCCACCGACCACCCGCACCCGCGCGCCTACGGCAGCCACACCCGCTTTCTGCGCGCCGCGCTCGATGGACAAACCGTCCCGCTCGCCGAAGCCATCCAGAAAATGACCGCGCTCCCCGCCCAACAGTTTGGTCTCCAAAAGCGCGGCCGGCTCAAGCCAGGCTATGCCGCCGACATCATTGTCTTTGATCCGGATAAAATCCGCGAAAACACCACCTATGCCGACCCGCACCGGCTCTCCGGCGGCATGCGCCACGTTATCGTCAACGGGTGTCACACCCTCGAAAACGGCCAGCCCACCGGCCGCCGCGGCGGGCGCTTTCTCGCCGAATAAGGTCATTTGAGAAACCGCGTGTCCACTTGGACTTTCCGCTGGCGTTTCATTGGTGTAGAACATGCGACCTTTAAACAGAGAGTGAATATGGAAGAATCAATCAGCACCCCGCCGAACAGCCTGCAGATCGTGGAATTTCCCCACGACGGCGTAAAGGCCCACTTTATCACCGCACAGACCTCGGAAGAAAACATGCAGGAGGTCTTCGACCGCGTCGCCGGCGAAATGGCCGAGCGCGACGCCCAAATTGCCTTCCAGTATCTCTTCGGCGGGCGCCAGTTTTATCCCAAGGCCGTCTCGGCCATCAAAAAGCTGGATTGGCCACTGACCCTGCTGCACGGCGACGCCTGCTCCGGCTCGGCCATCACCGGCACCCAGTTTATCGCCCTCTCCGGCGCGCAGCTCAATCCGGTCATGGATGGCGAGCGCAGGGTCGGCAACTGGTACGACACCGACGACGCGCGCTATTGCCTGCTCGGTGACATTCGCGCCGATGACCTTTCGCTCGGCCGCGAAGAACAGGCGCGCGCTGTCTTTGAAAAGATGGAAGCCCTGCTCAAGCAGGCCGACATGGAATTTACCGATATCGCCCGCACCTGGATCTACCTCAACAACCTGCTCGAATGGTACGACGAGTTTAACGCCGTCCGCACCCAGTTCTTCAAGGAGCGCGGCACCTTCGAAAAAATGGTGCCGGCCAGCACCGGCATCGGCGCGGGAACCGCCGCCGGCGAAGAGATGGTCTGCGCGCTGCTCGCGGTCAAACCGAAACACGACGGCGTCAAGGTGTTCGCGGTGCCCTCCCCGCTCCAGTGCCCGGCACTCGACTATAAGAGCTCCTTTGCCCGCGCGGTGGAAATCGACCAGCCCGGCTCGCGCCTGCTCACCATTTCCGGCACCGCCAGCATCGAACCCGGCGGCGCCACCGTCCATCTCGACGACTGCGCAAAACAGATTGAGCTGACCATGGAAGTGGTTCACGAAATCCTCAAGTCGCGCGACATGGACTGGGCCGACACCTCGCGCGCCATCGCCTATTTCAAGGATATCAACGAAGCGCACCTGCTCGAAAAATATTGCCTCGAACATGGCCTGCCGGAACTGCCGGTGGCCATCTCGCACGCCGACGTCTGCCGCCACGACCTGCTCTTCGAAATCGAGCTCGACGCCGTCAAAGCCAACTGATCAAATCCACAGACTTCACAGATCTATAATCCCGAAAATCTGCGTAATCTGTGGATAAATGTTTTCGTCCCTTCTGAGGCTTCCATGGTTAACTCATTTCATGAGCAATCCGATCACCTGTAGAGAACGTTTTCTGCGTGCCTGCCGCTGCGAAGCCAACGACCGGCCGCCCATTTGGATGATGCGCCAGGCGGGGCGTTCGCTGCCGGAATACCGCGCACTGAAGGAGACACGCAAATTTACGGAGCTGGTCCAGGATCCGGCGATGGCCGCCGAGATCACGCTTCAGCCGATCCGCCGCTTCGGCTACGACGCCGCGGTCATCTTTTCCGACATCCTCGTGATCGCCGAAGCTATGGGGCAGAAATATGAGCTGCTCGAACAGGGCGGCGTAAAGATGGCTTTTGAGCTCAACTCCAAGGCCGATGTCGACCGGCTCAACCCGTCCGCCGTGCTCGACCACATCAGCTACACCCCCGAAGCCATCAAGCTGGCCCGCCAGGAGCTCGGCGACGAGCGCGCGATCATCGGCTTTGCCGGCTCGCCGTGGACGCTGGCGTCGTTCATGGTGGAAGGCGGCAGCTCGCGCGAAAATACCCGCTCGCGCGCCATGCTCTATAATGAACCGAAACTCTTCTACACCCTGCTCGAAAAAATTACCGAAGCCTCCATCATTTACCTCAAGGCGCAGATCGAAGCCGGCGCCGATGTGATCCAGCTTTTTGACAGCCAGGGCGGCACGCTCGCCCCCAACATGTTCTGGAAAATTTCCGGGCTCTGGATGCAGCAGATCATCGATGCCATCGGCGGCGAAGTGCCGACCATTGTCTTTGCGCGCAATGTTCATCACAACTGGAGCGAAGTGGTGCAGACCGGCGCCAACGCGCTGGGCATCGACTGGAGCATCGACCTGCGCGACGTCGCCAATACCATTCCCGGCGATGTCGCCGTGCAGGGCAATCTCGACCCCGCTCTGCTGCTGGCCAAACCGGAAGCGGCCGCGGCCGAAGCGCAACGCATCTGCAAAACCATGCGCGGGCGCAACGGATTTATCTTTAACCTCGGCCACGGCGTCCCGTCTGAAGCCAACCGCGAAACCATCGAAGCCGTCGCCCAAACGGTCCGGAACTCGGGCTAAGCCAACAGCCTAAGCGTCAGCATTGCGCAGCTCAAGCGAGATGACGATCGAGGCATCGGTAATCGCGGGGGCGGACGGCTCTGCCGCCTCATCGCCACAGTCGGAGGAACAGCTGGAGCAAGAGCCGCTACATTTTGAAAAGGCATACCGCACCCGTCCGTCCGCTTCGAGCTCCTGAATAAACGGAATGAGGGCGGCGGGTTCGCTTTCGAGCGCCAGCGCAATATTGCCAACACTCATCATTCGCCGCGGCGTGAGGATTTCCATGATTTGATCGAGCATTTTTATTCTCCGGTTGACCTCTCCTCCAACCATGGCTCAATCACTACCGCTTCCGGCAGGCGTATGGCCAGCCTTATTCACATTCGATCGCAGTCCTCAGCGGCTTACTGCTTCTTCATATAGCTCAATCCCAGCGCCTGCAGAACGGCCGAAATGACGAAGTTGAACGGTTTGTTGAAGTGCGGCAGGAAGTAAACATCGGTCATCGCCAGCTCGGTCAGCGTCAGCCCCTTCTGGATGGCCAGCGCCAGGTAGAAGATGCACTCGGTGTGCGGAACCGTTCCGTATGAACCGATCTGCGCTCCAACCAGTCGCAGCGTTTCGCGTTCGTAAACCAGCTTCACGCCGACCTCCTCCACTTCGTTCATGAATTCGGGGCGGTCGTTGTCGACATAGAACGAGCTGAGCACATCCATGCCTTCGGCGCGGGCCGCGGCTTCGCTCAGGCCGGTGCTGGCCAGCATGTTCTCGAAGACGCAGATCGCATTGGTGCCGACAATGTTCGGCAACTGCACCGCATCGTGTCCGTTGATCTGGCTGGCCGCCACCACGCCCCCCTTCACCGCATTGGTTGCCAGTGCCACATGGCGGTGCGTGCGGGTCGCGGCATGATAGGTGGCAACGGTATCGCCGATGGCATAAACATCGGGGATCGACGTCTGCATGCGCGAATCAACGACGAGCGCGCCGTTCGGCAGTTTTTCCGCCTCTTCCAGCAGCGCGGTATTGGGCTTGAATCCGACGCATTGAATCACCAGATCGGCATCAAAGGAGCCATGATCGGTCACAATCTGCTTCACCTGCCCGCGATCCCCGGCCGTATAACCGTTTACCCGGGTGCCGAGCTGGAGATTGATGCCGGCCCGGCGGATATCCGCCTGCAGGCGGTCAGTGAACTCCGTATCAAAATAAGCCGGAACCACCCGCTCCTGCAGGTCGATCAGCGTCACCTGTTTGCCTTTTTGATGGTAGGCCTCCGCCAGCTCGATGCCGATGTAGCCGGCCCCGATAATGGCCACGCTTTCGATCCCGGGCTCATTAGCCTTATCAATCAGCGTGGCCGCGTGCTGAAACAGCTTGCAGACATAGATGTTTTCCAACCCGCTGTTTTCTACATTGAAATCCACCGGCCAGGACCCGGCCGCATAAATCAGCTTATCGTAGGTAACCGTCATCTCATTACCCGAACGGATATCGCGTGCCGTAACGCTTTTGTTTTCGCTGTCGATCTTCGTCACCTCGGTATGCATGTGCACTTCCGCTCCGAGGCTCTCGAGTTCGTTGCAGTCGGAATAGAAGAGGTCTTCAACATTCTGCACAATACCGCTCACCGTCAGCGCAATGCCGCAACCGAGAAACGAGATATTATCGTTCCGGTCAAACGCAATCACCTCATGATTCTTGTCCTGCGACAGCAACGTGCGAATTGCAGATGTTCCCGCATGGTTTACCCCAACAACAACGACTTTAGCCATCTCACTGTCCTTTCATCATAAACTCGTTCAAACTTCTGCTTTCATCAGCAGGCGGAAGCCAATAAATACCATTCCGGTACTATTTGCAACCCGAAATCCGATTATTTTTCCCCGAGCCATTTCTTTCAGCCGCTGCCGGCGGCAAGGTCCCACCTCATTTGGTGCGCTCGTGTATTTCGCAGGCCCATTTTTTCCGGCATAGTCCCGCCATGAACTCGATCAACGTCAGCCTCGATCTGCTCCGGAAATATAATCAGCCCGGCCCGCGCTACACCTCCTATCCGCCGGCCACCCATTTTCAAGAGCAGTTTCAAGTTCCAGATTTCAGGTTTCAAGATTCCGCGCTGCAGGCGCTGTCCCTCTACTTCCATCTGCCCTTCTGCAACAGCCAGTGCCTCTACTGCGGCTGCACCAACATTGTTACCGGTGATCAAAGCAAGAGCGCGGAATACCTCGGCTATCTCGATCACGAAACCGCCCTGCGCACCCCGTTCATTGCCGACGGCTCTGAAACCGTGCAGATCCAGCTCGGCGGCGGAACCCCGACCTTTCTGACGCCGGAAGAGATTGAACAGCTCGGCCAGCTGATCCGCAACCGCTTCCCGATAGCGGCCGACATCGAAGCCGGCGCGGAAATCGACCCGCGCTCGCTCACGCCGGAAAAGGTTGACGCCCTGCGCGCCGCCGGCTTTAACCGCGCCTCGCTCGGCGTGCAGGACACCAACCCCGCCGTACAGCAAACCATCGCCCGCATTCAGCCGATGGAACTGATTGCCGAAACCAACCGGTGGCTGCGCGACAGCGGCATGGAGTCGATCAACTTTGATCTGATCTATGGCCTGCCCCACCAAACCGTCGAATCCTTCAGCCAAACGCTCGACGATGCGCTATCGCTGTCGCCCGACCGCTTTGCGATCTACAGCTATGCACACATCCCCTGGATCAAAGCCTGCCAGAAAAGCTTCGAGGACCACCTGCCCGGCGCCGAAATGAAGCTGCAACTGCTCCAGCTCACCATCGAAAAGTTAACCGGCGCGGGCTACGTCTACATCGGCATGGACCATTTTGCAAAACCGGACGACGGCATGGCGCAGGCGCTGGCCAACGGCACGCTGCAGCGCAACTTTCAGGGCTACAGCACGCACAAAGGCGTCGCGCTCCACGGCTTCGGCATGTCGGCCATCTCGCACTTCGGCGGCCACTATCTCCAAAACCAAAAAGAGTTGGCGCCCTACTATGCCGCGCTCGACGCCGGCCAACTGCCTCTCCTGCGCGGCTATGCCATGACCGATGAAGATAAAATCCGCTACCACGCCATCATGCACATCATGTGCAACCTCTTCATCGACTATCAAAAGCTCTCCGCAGAACTTGGCGTTGACTTTGCCGAACACTTTAAAGCCGACATCGCCTCACTCGACGACCTCGAAGCCGACGGCCTGGTTCGGCGCGAAAAAAACGGCCTGCACGTCACGCCGCTCGGCCGCCTCTTTATCCGCATCATCGCCATGCGCTTCGATGCCTATCTCCAAACCGAACAGCGCAAAGGCCGCTACTCTCAAACCGTTTAAAAAGAGCGCTCGCAGTTCCGCCTTTAGGCGATTTCGACGGACCGGACTCCTGCCGGCCACCAATACCACGCTCTACGCTTGGAACAATGCTGACAACCGCCTCTCTAAATCCGTAAGCACCGCAGGCGGCCACCTTCTTGATTGCCTTTTGCACGGCCGACTCATGGGCATGGTGGCGCCGGGTCTTTCCCGAACGCTTATCGACCGACAACTTGGACGAAGGAAACAGATATTGCCATTTAAGCTCCCAGCCCGCTTTCGGCATCTTATTCGCCACCGGCGGCGGAAGATAGACCTCGCCGAAGCCCGCCTTCAGATCCCGGCCATGTAACTTTGCAACCAACTCGACCTGGTGCCGAAGCCGGTCTGCATAGCTCGCAGGCAGCGGCGCACGACGATCCTTTCCGCCCTTCCCCGAGCGAACCATGATCACCCCATATCCAAAATCCAGATCCTGAACCCGCAGCCGCAGACACTCCATCAACCGCAATCCGCTCCCATACATCACGGCCGCCATGAGCTGCCGCGCCCCCTTCATGCCGGCAAGCAATGCACGTGCCTCATCCACCGTCAGCACCACCGGCAGGCGCCGCGGACGAGTCGATTTCATGAAACCACTGAACTCGCCCGGATCAGCCTCAAACGCCCGCTTAAACATGAAGTAAATACTGTTTTTCGCCTGCCGCTGCGTCGATGCCGCCGCATTTTTCTTCAGCGCCAGAAAAGACAAATAGGCCTCGATCTCCTTCGCCCCCAACCCTTCCGGCGAACCACTCGAACAAAAGCGGAGAAACTTTTCACTCCAAAGCAAATAGGTTTGCTCCGTCCGAACCGAGAGTCCGCCCTTCCGTACGGCTTGCCGAATTCGCTCCAGCGCAACCTCCAAACCCTCCGGCGGAGCCCCATGCTCATTAAGGTTGTACCCCGAAAAATCGGCTTCGACCTTTCGGCTCTCCCGATACAAGGTCGCGTGGTCGCCATCGACCTCCTTCCGCGTCCCGCGCCAGAAGTGCCAGTCCACCTCGGCGGCCCACTCATGCCCCGCCAGGTCCAGAACCAGAATCCGTATAGCATCGACAATTTGTCGAATTTGCCAGCTTTCGAGCGCTTTTTGGCGCCCTAACTCCGCCAGATAGTGTTCGACGAGCTCCCGCGCCAATGCGGCAGGATTTGTGCACCCTGCATACCGCATAAAGGTTTCAACCCGCTTCACATACCATTCGGCATACTTGGGGTTAATCCCTTTTTTATTGAGCAAAATCGCATATTCATGCACCCACAAACCCACAGCCTTTGACCCTTGCGATTTCATGCAAAAAATTTTACACTGTCGATTTCTAAATTAAAACAACTAACTTTTACAAAGGATGTTATGCGGAATTCCGCTGTTATGGTGTTATACGGACGTCCGTATAACACCTGTTATTAAGTGCGTCCATCTAACCCACTGTTCGAAAAAAATAACAAAAGGAAATCAAATGAAGATGACCTGAGCCCATAAAACTGGACGGTTTTTAATGAGAGTTCTCCGTGGTAAAAC
>CAZABK010000101.1:0-7449 GCA_964483355.1 uncultured Verrucomicrobiota bacterium
ACCTAAACCACCTGGACTCTCATTAGGTTCTGTCCAACCCATGGGGGCAGGTCAGCTTCATAAACATGTTGGGTCGGAGTCGAGACATGAACCTTTTTGTGGCCGCATCGGGCCGAGGGTCGGCGCTTTGGCGTGCTTACTTTTCTGAGGAGGGAGAACGTTTTTCCTGAAGAAGCGCGGCTATTACGTCTTCTTGGATTTTCTGCAGCTCTCCACTGGTTTTCATTTCCTGGAGTGCGGCCGTTATTTCTGGAATCAGGTCGGCATGTTTTACGTGGAGATAATGATAGAGCGGATGCAGATGGATGGCAGGCTTCAGCTGAACCATGTTTCTGCGCTCAAGCTCTTCGGTGTTCTGGCCGTGTTGCTCTCCTTCGATGATCGCATCCACCCGATCGAACTCCAGCATGTTTAATAATTGAGAGATGTGTCGCGCCGCTTCCGTTTTTATTTGGTTTTTTCGCAAGCTTTTTTCAGTGATCCTTACTCCTCGCTGATAGCCGACTCGATAGTTTTCGGGAATGCTTTCCCAGCCGTTTACGGGGAATTCGCGCCCTTTTTTGACTACGACATAGAGGCTGTTGGAGGTAACCGGAACCTCAATCCGGCATAGGTTGGGATAGTCTTTTTCAATTCCTGCGATGCGGAAGGCTTCGCCGTCGGTTTGCGCTGTGTTGGAACAGAACAGTCCGCGGGCGCCGGGGAGTTCGCGGATTTCGATGGAGATGCCGATCTTTCGATAGGCTTCCGTCAGGATGTGTTTTGTGATTTTGGCGGGGATGGTTTCTTCAACCGCCGAAAAGATCAGTTTCTCCTGTGCGATCGCTATGTTTAATGGGGATAGAATCAGGATCCAGATCAGGCGAATATATTTTTTGGGGGGCATGATTTTCGCCGCTTCCTTTGTGGTTGCTTGACGTTCACTTTTGTCGTCCTCCATGAACCTCCTTTTATCGCGGGTTGTCAATGCGCGGGTTGCATTTGTGCCGGCTTGCCGCTCTCAGGCATTCAGTTCTTTTGTTACCCTGCGCGGTGTTGACTCGCTTGGGGATATGCTTATAGTCAACGGCTTATTTTTAACGACGTACTAACTATAAGGAGTTAATTAATGAACAAAATGACGATCAAGGATCTGGATGTTCAGGGCAAGCGCGTCCTGATGCGTGTCGACTTCAACGTGCCGGTAAAAGACGGCGTTGTGGGCGACGATACCCGAATTGTTGCGGCACTGCCGTCCATCAACTATGTGCTCGAAAACGGCGGCTCGCTCGTTCTGATGAGCCACTGCGGCCGCCCGAAAGGCGAAAAGAACATGGAGTTCACCCTCAAGCCGGCCGCCGATCGTCTGGCAGAACTGGTTGACGCCAAAGTCACGCTCGCTCCCGATGTGATCGGCGACGAAGTAAAAACGCTCGTTGACGGCCTCCAAGCCGGCGAAATCCTCGTGCTCGAAAACGTCCGCTTCTATGCCGAAGAAGAGGGTAAGAAATGCACTGCAGAAGAGCAGGACGCTTTCGCCAAGGAACTCGCTTCCTACGGCGACGTTTATGTTTCCGACGCCTTCGGCACCGCACACCGTGCGCACGCCTCCATGGCCGTCGTTACCAAATACATCGACCAGTGTGCTGCCGGCTTCCTGCTGGAAAAGGAAATCGAATATCTCGGCAAAACCCTCGAAGCTCCGGAAAAACCATTCGTGGCCATCATCGGCGGCGCCAAGATTTCCGGCAAAATCGACGTCGTTACCAACCTGATGGACAAGTGCGACGCGATCCTGATCGGCGGCGGAATGGCTTACACTTTCTACAAAGCGATGGGCAAGAACATCGGTTCCTCGCTCCTCGAAGAAGACAAGGTGGAATTGGCCGGCGAGATCCTTAAGCAGGCCGAAGAAAAGGGCGTTAAGCTCCTGCTTCCGATCGACAACATTGCGTCCGATGCTTTCTCCGCCGATGCCAACACCAAGGTAGTTGCCGGCGACATCGAAGACGGCTGGATGGCCCTCGATATCGGTCCGGAAACCATCGAACTTTACTGCAACGAAGTGGCCGGCGCGAAGACCGTGGTCTGGAACGGCCCGATGGGCTGTTTCGAAATGGAGCCGTTCGCGAAGGGTACCTTCTCGGTCTGTGAAGCGGTTGCCAAGTCTGACAGCGTCAGCATCATCGGCGGCGGCGACTCTGTGGCTGCGGTTAAGCAGTCCGGCGTAGCCGACCAGATGAGCCACGTTTCCACCGGCGGCGGTGCTTCGCTCGAGTTCATGGAAGGCAAGCAGCTGCCCGGTATCGTTGCGCTGACTGACAAATAGTCGGTTTGTTCAGACGATCAGAAAGCTCCCGTCATCGGCGGGAGTTTTTTTGTGCCTAAAAATAGGCGAGGTAGATGCCGCCGGCAAAAATGGCAAAGGCAGCGGCGAGCTTAAACTGAAAGTGGCGCTTAGCGGTTTTGTGGTGGAAGACGAGCATGCCGAGCACGACGCCGACGATTCCGGAAAAGAGCACCGGAGCGAGCAGCTGCGCCTCGCGGAGGCGGTCGTGACCTTTGATCGACAGGCTTTTGTCGATTCCCATCTGGATGAAGCCGATCAGGTTGACGGCGATGGCGATATAGATGAGCGAATTCATTTTGCACCTCCAAGTTTAAGGGCCAGCTTGACCGCTTCGGCTGCGGTTTGAGCCACATGGATGCCGGGATCGGCCTTCCCATTTCGATGCACCTCCCAGGTGTGGAGTCCGATGACAGGCACACCGAGGCGCAGCGCAAAGCTGATTTCAGAGAGGGTGCCGTAGGCGCCGTGAACCGCGATGACCGCGTCGCATGAACGCACAAGCAGGGCATTGCGGTAGGCTCCGAGGTCGGTGGGGATCGTGATGTCGATAAATTCGTTGGCGGCGGTTTTATCGTTTCCGGGCAGGATGCCGACGGTTTGGCCGCCGGCCGCCTTGGCGCCTTCGGCCGCGGCGCGCATCATGCCGCCGAGTCCGCCGCAAAAGAGCACGCCGCCGGCCTCGGCAATGTTTTTTCCGACCTCGACGCCCAGCCGGTATTGTTCGTCGGTGGTGGTGTTGGGACCAAGCACTCCAATATTCGCTTTCATGCGATGAGTTTTAGGTTTTAAGGGTTAAGTTTCAAGCCGAATGAAGCTATGGTCGACGGCGTTATGGAAATGGACAAAAAGCAATTTATTCACGGTATCTATCTTTCGGAGCTGCAGGACTGGTTGGAACAGGTCGGCGAAAAAAAATTCCGCGCCAAGCAGATTTGGCAGTGGCTCTATCAGCATCAGGTACGCGAGTGGGATGAAATGAAAAATATTCCCAAGGCGCTCCGCGAAAAGCTGGCGGAGGCCTTTATTTTTCATGCGCTCGAAAAAATCGAGGTGCAGGAGTCGGGTACCGGCACGCGCAAAATTCTGAGCCAGCTGATTGACGGCGAGCTGATCGAAGAGGTGCTGATTCCGGCGCCGGACCGGCGTACGGTCTGCGTTTCGAGCCAGGTTGGCTGCATGTTTGGCTGCGCGTTTTGCGCGAGCGGGCAGCTGGGCGTGACGCGCAACCTGAAGGCCGGCGAGATTGTCGGCGAACTGCTTTCGGCCCAACGCGAATATGGCGACCGCGTCACCAATGTGGTGTTCATGGGCATCGGCGAGCCGTTCGATAACTATGACGAGGTCATGCGCGCGATCCGTATCATCAACGATCCCGATGGCTTTTGTCTCGGCGCACGCCGCATCACCATCAGCACCTGCGGCGTGGTGCCGGGCATTCAGCGTTTTGAGGAGGAGGGGCTTCAGGTTGAGCTTTCGGTTTCGCTGCATGCCGCGAACGATGCGACCCGCGATGAGCTGATGCCGGTCAACGTTTCCTGGCCGATGGATGAGCTGATGGAAACCTGCCGGCAATATACCCAACGGACGAAGCGCATCATTACCTTTGAATACACCATGATCCGCGATGTGAACGATACGGCGGATGATTGTGAGCAGCTGGTGGAGCTGCTGCGCCATTTCCCGTGCCGCGTAAACCTGATTCCGCTCAGCGAGATCGAGGAATATGAGGGCAAAACCTCGCGCCGCGAAAGCGTGGAATATTTTATCCGCCGGTTGGAGGGCGCCGGAATCAATACCACCGTGCGCTGGTCAAAGGGGACGGATGTGAACGCGGCCTGCGGCCAGCTGCGCAGTAAGTCGATGGGCAAAACGCTCCGCGACTAGTGTGATTTTTTGCCGTTCTGCCGGCGCGCTTCATCCCAGTGTTCCAGCAACTCCAGGTTCCGGCTGTGGGTCTTGGAGGAAAACTTGAAGTAGAGGAATGCGTCGAGAAACCCTTTGCTCTGCATAAAGCGTTGCGGACGGCGCCCTTTGGTTTTGGTGAAACGCAGCTGGTTGGTCATGATGTCGCAGACCTGATAGATGACCACCTTGGGTACCCGCACATTTTCGCACATGCCGCGCAGATGATCCTGTACGGCCTTGCGCGCAGCATCGTGGGGTGACACGCCAGCCTCAATAAGCTGCTCAATCAGGTATTCGTGGTATTCGCCGAAGAGCAGGGCAAAGAGCAGCGCGGGGTGAACGCGCAGTCCGGCTTTGCGCCAGCGGTCCATCTGTTCGAGGGTTTTAATGACCCAGTCGTGGCGCGCCTTGTCTTCGTCGATCCAGTGCGAGAAATCGTGGAACATGGGGTGCAGCAGATCGGGCTTTTCGAGCCAGTGGAAAACAGCTTTGGCGTGGCCGCAGAAAAAGAGTTTCTGCACCTCTTCATACATGCGCGACGGCGAGGCCAGGGCCAGCTGGTCGTTGTTGCGCTCAATGGATTCGTAGGCTTCTTTTTCAATTTCGAAGCCGAGGGTTCCGGCAAAGCGCGCGGCGCGGATCATGCGAACGGGGTCTTCGATAAAGCGTTTGTCGGGATCGCCGATAACGCGAATGACCTTGTCTTCGAGATCCTTCAGGCCACCGGCATAGTCGATGATGGAAAAGTCGGCAATATTGTAGTAGAGGGCATTGATGGTGAAGTCGCGCCGGAGGGCATCCTGTTCGGGCGTGCCGAAGACGTTGTCGCGCATCACCATGCCGCCGTCGCCGGTGCGGAAGGTGTTTTCGCAGTGTTCGCCTGCTTCCTCGGGAATCGGTGCGCGGAAGGTGGCGGTTTCAATGATTTCGCCGCGGAAGAGGACGTGCGCCAGCCGGAAGCGGCGGCCGACCAGCCGGCAGTTGCGGAATATCTTGCGAATCTGTTCGGGCGTGGCATTGGTCGCCACATCAAAATCTTTGGGGTTGCGATCAAGCAGCAAATCACGCACGCCGCCGCCGGCAATATAGGCGGTGAACCCTTCATCTTTCAGTCGATAAAGCACCTTAATGGCGGCCGAGCTGATGTTTCGGCGGCTGACGTTATGTTCGGGTCTTTTGAGAATGGTTGGTTCCATAAGCGCAACAAGATATTCAAAAGCGGGGGTGAAAAAAAGAAAAACCGTTCATGAGAACGGTTTTGCAAGAAAAAGAAGGGTGCGCCGGCTCAGATGTCGAGATGTTCGTCGATCCAGCGCAGGATAACGTCGACCACCATTTCCGCTTCGTCGTCGCTCAGTGCGCGGCCCATCTCGATGCCGAAAAATTCTTCCAGACTGGCGCGGTCGTTGCAGCCGCAGGCGTGCTGGGCAATAAAGACGGGGTGGCCCTTGGTGGGCGTTTGGCGTCCATCATTTTTCGGGTTGGCCGGCGCCAGGCGTTTATTGACGAAATCTGCCGCGTGCAGGCGCAGGATTTCCATGCCGCGCGAGGTGACATATTCCTGTTCGGCTTCACCCAAGGTAAATTTTTCGAAGCGGCCGGCGTCGTTGAGCTTCGTCTTCAGTTCAGTCCAGTTCTTCTCGGTAAGTTTTGGCACGATGCAGTCCTCTTGTTCTTTCGAATTCCGACGTAACTGTTGGAGCATAAGGATACTTGGCTGATTTTGCAAGTCCGCTGTAGTGGAAAATACTACTTTCTCTGGCATGTTGGCCGGTGTTCGGCGTGGCGGTGTATGACCGGGTTTTTAATTTGGGTTGAATTAATTTTCAATCCTTGGAAAATAGCGCCCCTTTGTAACCAACAACTGGAAACGGTATGAACAAACCGCAGAACATTGCCATCCTGGGATATGGCCTGATGGGGGCCTCGCTGGCGCTGGGGCTGAAAAAGCGCGGCTTTTCGGGACGCATTCACGGCTATGCCCGCCGCGAAGAAACCCGTGCGCAGGCGCTTGAAACCGGCGCCGCTGATGCGGTGTTTACCGACCCGGCCGCCGCGGTCCGCGACGCTGATGTCGTCGTGGTCTGCGTGCCGATCTGGAGTATTGCCGCGCTGGCCGAACAGATTGTCGGTGCACTCAAACCCGGCGCCGTGGTGACGGATGTCGGCAGCACCAAGTCCGAGCTACTGAAAAAAATGGAGCCGCTGTTTGCCGACTCCACCGCCCACTTTATCGGGTCGCATCCCATCGCCGGTTCTGAAAAGACCGGAATCGATGCCGGCGATCCCGACCTCTATGACGGCCGCCTGGTCGTGGTCTGTCCCTCGGTCGACACACCGGCCGAGGCGGAACAGGTGGTTTGCGAACTCTGGAAAAGCACTGGAGCGGAAGTCGCCGAAATGTCGCCCGAGGAGCATGACACCATGCTGGCCGCGACCAGCCATTTGCCGCATATGGTTGCGGCCGCGCTGGCGCGTTCCGTGGCCGATGGCGAGCCGGCCCGGAAGGCCGACTTTTGCGGCACCGGCTTTAAGGATACCTCCCGCGTCGCCTCCGGCTCCGCCGATATGTGGGTCGACATTATCGACACCAACCGTGCGGCGCTTGAGGCCGAGCTGGACCGTTTTCATGAAGAGCTGCAGGGGCTTATTCACATCCTGCGCGGCGGCAACGGCGACGACATCCGCAAATGGCTCGACGCCGCCGCCGCCGACCGCAATGAGATACTTAGATTGAATAGATTTTTAAAATAATTCACCACGAAGATGGGAAGTTCACGAAGGAGATGCTTCGTGGCCTTGCGTTCTTCAGCGACAAGCAAAGCGCAGAGAATGAACGAAGTGAAGTTCAACCGAGTGGTTATAAATTGATGAATAGTAAAAAGATTTTTCCGGCAAAGCTGGCGGGAGCCGTGCAGGTTCCCGGCGACAAAAGTATTTCACAGCGCGTGGCGATGTTGGCCTCGCTGGCGGAGGGCACGTCTAAGGTGACGGGCTACCTCAATGGCGAAGATGCCCGCAGCACGCTTTCGGCCATGGAACAGATGGGCGCGAAGGCGGAGTTTCGCGATGATGCGCTCTACATTACCGGCGTCGCCGGCGAGCTTCAGCAACCGGCCGAGCCGCTCGATATGGGCAACTCGGGGACCGGCACGCGCCTGCTCGCCGGCATTGTCGCCGGCGCGGGCATCGAAGCCTCGATGGTGGGCGACGCC
>CAZABK010000102.1:0-7415 GCA_964483355.1 uncultured Verrucomicrobiota bacterium
CTAATTTTAAACTAAGGAATTAACTGCCCTTTCTGAAGGGCTTAGATGAGTATCAGGCGCTTTGCCCGGTTCGACGAGTTTCACCAGGCATGCATAAGTTTCTTTTGCATTTTCCAGCGTTTGGGCGGCACCGGGGAGCATGGTGACACGCACAATTCGGTGCTCATGGAATGTGACATACTTAATCTTGCTCGTGTGGGTCAAATACTCTCTAGAGGCCATCTCATCGCTCCTGATTATTCATGGAAATCTCAAGGAAGCCGTTGGCGGGATCGGGCTCGAACTTAGCGCAACGGGCGAAGGGACAATATGCCCCGCCCCCCACGCTTGCCCTGAATGAAAGGCGGTGAGCCGCAAAAAGCCAAGGGGCCTCCCAACGCTTGGAGCTTTTCTGCACCGCTCCGCCGGGCATTTCATAACTGACCTCGGGGGCGCCCAGACCGGCGCCCGCCATGATTTCGGACCCCCTGTTCTGCATCATGCCCGCCGGGTTGTAGTAGATGGCGGAGGCATCGTCGGCGATGGCGGTAAACGCCCCGCCCATCCCCAGGGCCCGGGAGCCTTGCCCGGACGTCGACAAGCCTCCCGCAGATGCCGGACAGGGATCAAGAAGCAAAAACAACACTCCGGCGTAAACGAACGGTTTTGATGCCTTTCCCATGTAAAGCCCCCTAGCATTCCAGCCAACGTCCGCCGCGACTCGCGGAATCCCGCGGACCCTGTTTGAATGCAGCATGTCAGTGCCAAGCGATCAATCAGGCAAAATATTTTTTAACAAGAACTTTAACTTTAACTCTCAAAATACGCTCAAAAATTAATAGATCAAGCCCTCATCCGTATTCAGAGAAGAGATTCTGCCGCCGCACCCAAAGTTGCCGCCCCATCCGTTTTAGCCTGACACCCAACACATTAGGACTCCAGCTCCTCCGTCTTTGATCGCGGCAAATTCGGTAGGTTGGATTTTTTACTGACCACTTCCAACCCACCCGATACTTAGTGGCGTGGGATCTTAAAGCGAGCCGCGGGCTCTCTATTATCGAGCAAAATTATTTATCGCTTCGGTTGCAGGCGTGGGGTAAAGAAGTGTGTAGTTCCGCCTTTAGGCGGTCTCACACAAAAAACCGCCTAAAGGCGGAACTACGAACAGGTATGAAAACAAAGAAAGCACGCGCCGAATATATTGCCCGGAGACTGGACGAGCTCTATCCCGAAATTCCGATTCCGCTCGACCACACCGACGCCTACACGCTACTGATCGCCGTGCTGCTCTCGGCACAATGCACCGACAAGCGCGTCAACATGGTTACCCCCGCCCTTTTTGCCAAGGCCGATACCCCGAAAAAAATGGCGGCACTTTCTGTAGACGAAATTAAGACATGCATCGCCACCTGCGGGCTGGCCAACAGCAAGGCCAAAAACATTAAGCGCCTTTCCGAAATGCTCGTCGAAAAATTTGACGGCGAGGTGCCGCGCACCTTCAAGGAACTGGAACAGCTGCCGGGCGTCGGCCATAAAACCGCCAGCGTGGTGATGATTCATGCCTTTAAGATTCCGGCCTTCCCGGTCGACACCCACATCCACCGCCTTGCACAACGCTGGAAGCTGACCCGCGGAAAAAATGTCGAGCAGACCGAAGCCGACCTGAAAAAACTGTGGCCGCCCGAAGATTGGGAAAAGCTGCATCTGCAGATCATCACCTACGGACGCGAGCACTGCACCGCCCGCGGGTGCGACGGCACCAAATGCGAAATCTGCCGCACCGCCGTCCCCAACCGCAAGAAGCCGGTGGTTACCAACAAGGCCTGATGCCCCCTGTCTTTCCGGTGCGGTTATTCTCCGCCTCGCGGCGGGATTTATAGTGTTCATATCCGTGGAAATCGGCCGGCTCGGTCTTTTCTTCCATGATATCCCACAGAACACTTGGCGATTCATGCCACGGATCATCCTCCTCCGGCGGCGGATCGTAGAGCCCCGATGCATCGAACAACTCAAGGTCGTAGCGGATACCCCACAGCTCTTCCTTGAGCTCTTTCGTCAGCCTGGTTTGGTCGGAATAGACCCGAAACTCCTCAGCCTCATACATCCACTTACCGAACCGGTGAAGGATCGGCTTGTAGATTTTGTTGCTCACCTCAATCGCAATCTCTTCGTTCCGCAGGTCCAGCCGCTCAACGGACTCCTGGACGGCTTTGATTGCGTCCCGGGTCGAGCGCGTTTCATCCCGGGCGCCATTCGCAATGCACTTTTCACGCATCTGCCGGGCTTTACGGGCGGCCTCTTCCTGATCATCCGTGAAGAAATCGGCCTCGCACTGCGGGTGGCCGTTGATGAACAGGCGCACCCGGTATTCACCACCTCGCTCGCTGGTTTCGGTGGTGACCTTGGATTCAGTCTTCTTTTTCAGGATGTGCATTGTACCACCTCCTCACCGGAGGAGTTCATAGCAAATTGCGCCCGAAAAAGACAGATTTCTTTTGGTGCCGCTAGGCCGGCTTGACGCTGACCGGCGTGGCGTTGAGCAGGTTTTCAGAAACCGGGCAGCGGCGGTCCACCTCGTGAAGGAACGCTTCTCTTTCCTCGTCGGTCATATCGGCATCGACATTGACGGAAACGGTGATGCCCTCGAATCCGGTGCGGCCATCGATCGGCTTGCCGAGCAGGCCGTCCACATCGAGCGAGCCCTCGACCTTGATCTCCATGCCGCGCAGATCAATACGCTTCTGCATTGCCACGATCCGTCCGATAGTTCCGATGCATCCGGCCAACGAACTGAAGAGCAGCTCCAGCGGCGTCGGACCGGCGTCAGCGCCTCCGGCATTCGCCGGCTGGTCGATTACAACCTTGTGCCCGCGAATATCACTTTCGATGGCAAACTTGCCTGCAAGCTTCGATTCAACAACAACGGTTTTCTGCGGCATGGAATTTTCCTTTCGTTAAAATTTTGGACAGGATAACAGGATCAACTCGATGGTAAATCGAAATCCGGCCGATCCTGTTCATCCTGTCTATAAAACTACAGCAGCGAGAGGGCGTCGACATCAACGGTGCAGGTAACCTTTTTCGGCATTCGATAGGTCGACAGAACGTGGCGGATGGGCCGGGTCATCTTAACGGTATGCTCGCAGCGGAGCATAATCTGGTAGCGCCAGTGCCCCTTGGCGCGGGCGAGCGGCGCCGGAACCGGCGGCGAATGCGTCACCGATTCGGGCAGGATTTTTTCGAGGCGGGCAAAGAAGCCGTCGGCCGCACCGATCACCTCCGGTTCGCTCTCGCCGCGGAAGGTGAGCAGCACCAGGTGCGAAAACGGCGGATAGGCCAGCTCGCGGCGGAATTCGAGATCCTGCGAACAGAAGCCTTCATAGTCGAGACCGCGCGCCGCCTGAATGGCGGGATGGTGCGGCGTGTAGGCCTGCACAATCACCTCGCCCGCCTTTTCGCCGCGGCCGGCGCGGCCGGCCACCTGCGTCAGCAGCTGGAACGTGCGTTCGCCCGCGCGGAAGTCGGGAACGTGCAGCGACATATCGGCATAAAGCACGCCGACAAGCGTAACGTTTGGAAAATCGAGCCCCTTGGCAATCATCTGCGTGCCGAGCAGGATGTCGATCTTGCCGGTACGGAACTTATCGAGCACCTTGCGGTAGGAATCCTTTTTGCGCATGGTGTCGGAATCCATCCGCGCCACCGTGGCGCTCGGGCAGAGCTTGCCGAGCACCTCCTCGATTTTTTCGGTGCCCATGCCGGCATATTTAAAATCGGGATCGCGGCAGTCGGGACAGGCTTGCGGCACCTTTTCCTCCCGCCCGCAGATGTGGCAGAGCAGTTTGTGGGCGCCTTTATGGTAGGTCATTGAGACACTGCATTCGGCGCACTCGGCCACATAGCCGCACTGCTCGCACTGAAGCGACGATGAAAAGCCGCGGCGATTCAGAAACAGAATCACCTGCTCGCGGTTGTCGAGCCGGTCATAGATGCCCTGCACCAGCTCTGCGGAAAAGATATGCGCGCGACCCTCCTTCTCCGCCTCGATGCGCATATCGACAATCCGCATCAACGGCATCGAACGATCATCCACACGCTGAAGCATTTCGGCCAGCTCGTAGCGGCCATCCTTTACGTTCTTGAATGATTCGAGCGCCGGCGTCGCCGAACCGAGCACCACGCAGCAGTTTTCCAGGTGGCCGCGCATAACGGCAACATCGCGCGCGTTATAGCGCGGCGACTCATCCTGCTTGTAGGTCGGTTCGTGCTCCTCGTCGACCACGATCAGGCCGGGATTCTCGATGGGCGCGAACAGCGCCGAGCGCGCGCCGATGGCAATCTGCGCCTCGCCGTTACGGATGCGGTGCCATTCGTCGTGACGCTCGCCGTCGGACAGGCTGGAATGCAGCACCGCCACGCAGTCGCCGAAGCGCGAACGAAAGCGGTCGACCGTCTGCGGCGTAAGCGAAATTTCGGGCACCAGCACGATCGCGCCCTTCCCTTTGTCGAGCGCGTGCTGGATCGCCTGCAGATAAACCTCGGTCTTGCCGCTGCCGGTCACGCCGTGCAGCAGAACCGTCCTCGGTTTATCCAGATCCATCGATGCATTGATCGTGTCGAGTGCGGTCTGCTGCTCGTCCATCAGCTCGAACGGTTTGGTGCGCAACAGTTCCATTCCGGCATGCGGATCACGCTGGATGGTTGATTCCTCGATCGAGACCAGCCCGTGCTTTTCGAGCGTCCGCACCGGCGAATCGGAACAACTGCAGCGCTCCTTCAGCTCGGAAAGCGTCATGGCGCCGTGCTGCTGCAGGGTTTGGAAAATCTCATCCTGTTTCGCTGATATTTTTTCGGGGACGTTACCCGTCAGCGAAACGACGAGCTGCTTTTTGTGGCGGGCACCGTGTTTGCGGACGGCGCTAGGCAGGACGGTGCGGACGGCGTGCTCGATGGGCGCGCAGTAATAGTCGGCAATCCAATAAGCCAGCTTCATGATCGGATCGGGAATGAGCGGCTTTTCGCCGACGACACCGGCAATCTCCTTGAGCTTGTCGCCAAAGGCCGAGTGGCTGGCCAATCCAACGACAAAACCGCGCAGTTCGCGGGAATGAAACGGCACCACCACCTGCGTGCCGACGCGGATGGTTGATTGCAGATGCGCGGGAATCCGGTAGTCAAACTCCCGGTCCAGCGATATCTCCACCACAACTTTTGCAATCGATGCCATAGCCGCCCAAGATAGCCTCCAGTCCGCGGAAAAACAGTAAAAAAGCAATTGCCATATTGCCCGAAGCACGGAAGATAGGGGCTGCTTTTCCAATGACCGGAAAATGGGGAAATAATATGAATTTACAGGATTTGATCGACTTAAAGGCAAAAGCTCTGGGCGAAGCGCAGGCGGCCGCCGACGCGGACGCCATCGAAGCCGTGCGCATTGAATATCTCGGCCGCAAGGGCCTTCTGCCGAAGGTGATGCAGGAGCTGAAAAATGTTCCGAACGAAGAAAAGCCGATGTTCGGCAAAACCGTCAACGAACTGAAAAACGAGCTGACCGAGCTGATCAAATCCAAGCAGGCCGAGTTTGCCGGCAGCGGCGCCACCGGCGGCACGGGCTTCGACCTGACCCAGCCGGGCCAGTGGCAGGGCCTCGGCACCCGCCATCCGATCACGCAGATCACCGACCGCATCACCCAGATTTTCCAGACGCTCGGCTTCACCGTCGCCGACGGCCCGGACGTGGAAACGGTCTGGAACAACTTTGACGCGCTCAACACGCCGGCCGACCATCCGTCGCGCGACGAACAGGACACTTTCTACCTCGAAAACGGCGACCTGATGCGCTGCCACACCTCGCCGGTACAGGTGCGCTATATGATGGAGCACAAGCCGCCGGTCCGCATTATTTCCCCCGGCCGCTGCTACCGCCGCGACACACCGGACGCCACCCACTCCGCCAACTTCCATCAGGTGGAAGGGCTCTATGTGGATGAAAACGTTTCGCTGGCCGATCTGAAGGGGACGCTCTCCTACTTTGCCCGCGAGCTGATGGGTCCGGACGTGAAGATCCGCTTCCGCCCCCACTTTTTCCCGTTCACCGAGCCGAGCGTGGAAGTCGACTTCACCTGCCACGTCTGCCACGGCAAAGGCTGCCGCGTCTGTAAAAACAGCGGCTGGATCGAAATTCTCGGCGCCGGCATGGTTGACCCCAACGTCTTCCAGGCCGTCGGCTACGACAGCTCGAAGGTCACCGGCTTTGCGTTCGGCATGGGCATCGAGCGCATCACCATGATTTTGTACGGTATTCACGACATCCGGAACCTGTACGAAAACGACGTGCGGTTCCTCTCTCAATTCTAAGGAGGCCTCCATGGAAAACCTGAAGATTCATCGCGCGGAAACTTTGGGCGACGCCACCTTTGACTCCCCGCTCAAAGATAAACTCGTTCGCTTCTACAACGGCGAGGGCGTTGCCTGCGCCGATCGGACCGAAGAGCTCTCAACACTCGAACAGGTTGAGGACATCGAATATTTCGAGCTGGCCGGCCCGCGGGAAAAGCTCTTCTTCAACCCGAAAGAGGTCACCGTCGGCATCGTGACCTGCGGCGGTCTCTGCCCGGGACTGAACGATGTGATCCGCGCCCTGACTTTCTGCAGCCAGGAAAGCTATGGCGTCAAATGCGTGCTCGGCTTCAAATACGGCTACGAAGGCCTCGTCGCCAAGTATTACCACTACCCAATCGAGCTGAACACCGACAACGTGGATGAGATTCACGAAAAGGGCGGCACCATCCTCAAGTCTTCGCGTGGGCGGCAGGACGATGACGAAATCATCAACACCCTCGTACACTACGGGGTGAACATTCTCTTCACCATCGGCGGCGACGGCACTCAGCGCGGAGCGCGCGACATCGCCAAAAAAGTCAAAGAGCGCAACCTTCCGATCGCCGTCGTCGGCATTCCGAAAACCATCGACAACGATATCAGCCTCATTCAGCGCTCGTTCGGGTTTGAAACCGCGGTTGAGTCGACGTGGGACATCATCACCAACGCCCACAACGAAGCGCGCGCCTACCGCAACGGCGTCGGCCTCGTAAACCTGATGGGTCGCGAATCCGGATGGATCGCCGCCTCGGCGGCACTGGCCAACAGCGCCGTCAACTTTTGCCTCGTGCCCGAGATCCCATTCGACCTGCATGGCCCGAACGGTTTCCTGGAAGTGCTCGAAAAACGCCTCAAGCGCAAGGAGCACGCCGTGATCGTTGTCGCCGAAGGCGCAGGGCAGCACTTGTTCAAAAACAAAAAAGGCACGACCGACAAATGAGGCAACAAGGTGCTCGAGGACATCGGTCTGCTGTTCAACGACGAGATCAATGCCCACTTCAAGAAGAAGGGGCAGGAGGTCAACGTCAAATATTTTGACCGATGCTATAACATCC
>CAZABK010000103.1:0-7211 GCA_964483355.1 uncultured Verrucomicrobiota bacterium
ACATCTGATAAATAGACGAAAAGAACACGCATAAAAGAATAGTAATATCTGCTAAGTAAAATACTTTACAAAACAGGGCGTTGTTGGGAGCACAAAAAAAACCGCCGTGCGGCGGTTTTGGACTTAAGGCAGCTGTTGATCAGAACAACCCTGTGATCCGGCCGGTAGCGGTATCCACATCAATCTTGCGGAAACCGGGATTGGAACCGGTGCCCGGCAGCAGCTTAATGTCGCCGGCAACCGGCACCACAAATCCGGCGCCTTTGTAGATGAGCACATCGCGGATCGGAAGGATAAAGTCTTTGGGGGCGCCCTTGAAGTCGGGATTGTGGGACAGGCTCAGATGGGTCTTCACCATGCACATGCCCATGGCGCGAATCTCCGGATCGGCCTCGAACATGGCAATTTTTTTTTCCGCCTCGTCGCTCCAGTCGACGCCGGAGGCGCCGTAGAGCTTGGTGGCGATGGCGTGGACGCGCTCCTTGAATGGCATCTCCAGATCGTAGAGATAGTCGAAGCTGCTTTCCTCTTCGCAGGCGGCAACCACGGCTTCGGCCAGTTCGACTGCGCCTTCGCCGCCCTTGAGCCAGTGTTCCGAAACGGCGCAGCGCGCGCCATGTTCCGCAGCGATACGGCGAACCAGGTTATGTTCGGCTTCGGTGTCGGTGTAGAAGCCGTTGATGCAGACGACGGGATTGGCGCCGCTGCGCTTTACAATGTTGATGTGCGAAATCAGGTTGGCGCAACCTTCCTCGAGCAGTTCAAGATTTTCCTGAGTATAGGCTTTATCGAGCGGTTTGCCCGGCTTTACGGAAGGTCCGCCACCGTGCATCTTGAGCGCGCGCACCGTGGCCACGATGACGACAGCGTCGGGCTTCAGGCCGGAATAGCGGCATTTGAGGTTCCAGAATTTTTCATAGCCGATGTCGGCCGCGAAGCCGCTTTCGGTGATGAGATAGTCGCCCATGCGAATGCCGAGCATATCGGCAATCACCGAGCTCTGACCGATGGCAATGTTGGCGAACGGGCCGGCGTGAACCAGAACCGGATTACCTTCGATGGTCTGCACCAGGTTCGGGTTGAGGGCGTCGACCAGCAGCGCGGTCATCGCGCCGTCGACTTCGAGGTCGGCGGTGGTAACTTCTGCGCCGGCGCGGCTGTAGGCCACGACCATTTTCCCGATGCGCGCGCGCATGTCGGCCAGGCTGCTGGAAACGGCGAGGATGCCCATCAATTCGCTCGAAACGGAAATCTGGAAGCCGGACTCCATTTCGTACCCATCCATTTTGCCGCCCTGGCCGATGGTAATGTTGCGCAGCGACTGGGCACAAAAATCCATCGCCCACTTCATCTGCACGCGGTCGGGATCAATGTCGAGCCGCGGAATGCCGATTTTGGCGAGGCGCTCGTCGTCATAGTTGTGTTCGTGCTGCATCCGCGCGGTGAGCGCGGTCATGCAGAGGTTGTGCGCGTTGGTGATGGCGTCAATGTCGCCGGTGAGGCCGAGCGAAAAGGGCGCGAGCGGAATACATTGGGCGAGGCCGCCGCCGGCGGCGGAACCTTTAATGTTGAAGGTGGGGCCGCCGCTGGGCTGGCGGATGGCGCCGACGGGTTTTTTGCCGAGAATACCGAGCCCTTCGATGAGTCCCATTGAGGTGGTGGTTTTGCCTTCGCCGAGCGGGGTGGGGGTGATGGCGGTGACGTTGACATATTTGCCGACGGGTGCATCTTTGAGGCGCTGCCACGTTTGGGGATAGTCAATCTTCGCGACGGTGTGACCCCGCGGAATCAGCTCTTCGCCCTGCAGGCCGAGTTTGTCGCCGATTTCCTGAATCGGGCGGATATTTTTTTCTGCGGCTTCGGCAATCTGCCAGTCTTCCATTTGGGTCGGATCAAGTTTCATGACGTTATTTGTCTCACCTCTGTTCATCTAAAAAAGTATCTCGCCAACTGATACCAGACGCATTGGGCGATGGGGATAAAAAAACGCCTCTTCGTCAGGCGAAGGGGCGTTTTTCGTGTCGGTTATGGAACCGGATTAGAGAGCCTTCTGGATGAAGATCATCACGAAGAGGGCGACGGTTTCCACGATACCGAGAACGGTGAGGTAGTTACCAAAGCCCTGTCCGGTTTCCGCCAGCGCGTCAGAACCCGCGGCTCCGGCCTTGCCCTGATACCAGGCGGAGAAGCCCATCGCGATACCGCCGATGATGCCGGCACCAAACTGAGCCAGGCTCGGATCCGCCTTGAGGATGAAGTTCATGAGCAGCATGCCGTAGATGGTCTGCGAGAGCGGAGCGCCGATGAAGACGAGCAGGATGAAGGGAGCGGCCTTGCCCTGCAGGTAACATTTTTTCCATGCACCGATGCCGGCCATGCCTGCGGTTCCGGTTCCGAGTGCGGATCCGATTGCGCCGAATCCCAGTGCCATTGCTGCGCCCATCTTGGCGAATGCTTCAATTTGTGTTGCGTCCATTGTAATTACCTCCTGTTGTCGATTCTGATTAGTTTAAAGTTTCGTTTCTCTTCTTAAACGGATTGTAGTGGATGCCGCCCCATTCCACGCCGGCGTGCCCCGAAAACTCCAGGGTGTTGAGGCGGATGCCGTGCACCAGGATGCCCATGGCACAAAGGATGATGTTCAGGCCGTGACCCAGGAACAGAACAACCGCCGCTCCCAGGGAACCCAGTCCGCTGAAGCCGATGCCGGTCGCCATTTCGTTGAAGGCCACCGCAATCGCCAGCGAGGCTGCTCCCACCGCATAGAGGCGGACATAGGAGATGATATCAACGAAGTTGTTGATCAGGTCGAGGGCGAGGGTGACGAGTCCAAAATATTCCTTGGCCGCCAGCAGGCTGATAAGAATCAGTCCGGCGCCGGTTCCCACGAGGCCACCGAGAATAGGCTTCGGCATCATGGGGATTGGAATTGCATCCACGCCGATAACCATTTCCAGCACCAGGAAGAACAGGCCCCAGGTGGAACAGATCCATCCCAGATCGCCCAGACAGGCCAGGCTGTTGATCTTGCGGATAAAGTTCCAGACATGCGCGATAGTGATGTGAATGGCCCCGATCACGAAGCAGATGAACATCACATTATTTGCTGCCGTGTCAGCATCACGCAAACCGGTCTCTGCGGATAAGCCGGTCATAAAGTCATTGGTAATGCTCTGTAACGGCGCCGGCAGACTGCTGGTCGGAATGCCGAAATAGTTTCCGGTCAGGGCGCCGAAGATGATACAGCAACTGCTCATCAGCAACAGCAGGTTCAGGCCGGGCTGAGCCGCCTCTTTGCCCTTGCTCTTAAACTTGCCGAACAACGAGAGCCCGATAAAGAGCAGGCCGTAGCCGGCGTCACCGATTAGAAACGCAAAGAAGACGCTCAGGAAGATAAGGAAGAGGGCGCTGACATCCAGCTCCTTATAACCCGGCACCACGCCGATCACATCCAGCACCGCCTGAATCGGTTTGACCCATTTCGGATTGCGCAACAGGGTGGGCGGCTCGTCTTCGGCGGAAACTCCGTCGAGCTGATAGCCCCAGCCGTTGGCTTCGGCGGCGGCAATAATGTCGTCTTCGCGGTCAACCGGATAGAAGCCTTTCAGGTAGACGATGGTGCTTTCGCTTCCCATGCCCTTGAGCACTTCGCTATAGCTGACCGAGTCGGCGGCTTTGCCGACAATCTGGTCGGCCAGCGCTTTATCGCCGGCATATTTCTGAAACTCGGCTTCGTTGGCTTCGAGCTCGGTCCGCGTCTTTTCAATGTGATACTCGATCTGCGAGAGCGAGCGGTCGGGAAGCTTTACTTCGTGCGCGGGAATCATGAACTCTTCGCGGCCGACGGCGAGCACATAGATCATGTTTTTATCACGGCTGATTTCCGAAACCGCGACGCCTTCCGGTGTTTCCGGCGCATCCTTAATCGGCAGCTCGTAGAGTTTGGCGACGAGGCCATTTGCGTTCAGTTTTTCAATCTCGCGCGGATCAAATTCGCCGAACGGAGTGATGCGCTCCTGTTCGTGCTCCAGCGCCTGGAGGGTTTCCTGCAGCTCTTTTTCCTTGTGGATGAGCTTCCAGACGGTATCCACCAACTGGTCGGGATCTTCGCCGGTCGGAGTCGTGTCGGGGCGGGCCGTGAGCACTTCCTGGGCGCGCTGGACATGCAGCAGGTGGTTGCGGGCCTGTTCAACCTCGGAACCTTCCGGAGCCTGAACATGCTCGACGTGCAGCACTTCCAGATCACGCAGTTTTTCAAGCGTCTGCTCCTGCTGCGCCGGAGTGCACAGGAGCGTTAGTTTTTTCATCTTAACGATCATGTTTTTTTAACCGCTAATTAACGCTAATGGACACTAATTTAAATTGGCGTTCATTCGTGTGCATTCGCGGTTCCTTTTAAATCCTAAGCGGATTTTCCTTTGGCAATTTTGGAGCGGGCGACGGCGGCGGTCTGCTGGTCGCCCATGAAGATACGGATGACGCGGATGTTTTCCTTGGCTTCCGGAATCTTCACTTTTTCAAAGAGGTTGACGCGCTGGGTGGTGGTGCGCAGCTCGTCGCCGAGCAGGCGGTGCTGCTCTTCTAGAATCTGGCGCTCCACGCGCAGGCGGGTGAGTTGCTTGAGGGTTTCGATGCCGGTATCGACCCACGGATCGGTCTCAAACAGGTTCCAGGGCACCTGCTTGAAAACCAGGCTGTCGAGCACCGGAATATTCACGCCGGCAATATTGCCGACGGAAGTCTTCAGCTCTTCCAGCTCTGCATAGGGATCGAGGTCGATCGGCTGGGAATAGAGCTGAATCCAGGAACTCAGCTTGGCGCGCGCTTCCTGCTCTTCGTCGCGCTTTTCCAGGATTTCCTGATCAAGGCGGCGCATCTCCATCTGCAGCTGCTGCTTCTTGAGCTGAAGCGTCGGCAGGTAGCGGCTGAACCGTTTCAGGTCGTCGCGCTGCGCTTTAAGCTCATTTTTGGTCAGTTTAATTTTTGCCATGTCGTTTGCCTCTCAGTATGGGCGGGATGCATCCCGCCCCTACGCGGGCCAATACTTATCGGTGTATTTCGACGCGATGCCGGTTTCCGCCGGTTCGAAGCAGTCGGCCATGATTTTCCAGCCGTTATCGAGCGCTTCTTCGAGCGGGGTGTTCACGGTGATGTTCATCATGTCGCTTTCAAACTTTTCACCGTATTTCAGCAGTTTGCTGTCCCAGTCGGACATGCGGAAGCCCATCGACTGCTTCTCGAGCGTTTCCTTATAGGAGGCGTAGAGCTGAATCATGGTGTCCATGATGATGCGGTGGTCGTCGCGGGTACGGTCGTTCACCTGCTGTTTCAGACGCGAGAGCGAACCGAACGGCTCGATGCGGCCGTTTTTGAGGTAAAACTGACCTTCGGTAATGTACCCGGTGTTGTCCGGAACCGGATGGGTGACGTCGTCGCCCGGCATCGTGGTTACGGCCAGAACGGTGATCGAGCCGCTGCCTTCAAAGTCGACGGCCTTTTCGTAACGGGCGGCTAGCTGCGAGTAGAGGTCGCCGGGATAGCCGCGGTTCGACGGAATCTGCTCCATCGTAATCGCCACTTCCTTCATGGCGTCGGCAAAGTTGGTCATATCGGTCAGCAGCACGAGCACGCGCTTGTCTTCGAGTGCATATTTTTCAGCCACGGCCAGCGAGACGTCCGGAACGAGCAGGCATTCCACCGTCGGGTCGGAGGCGGTGTGAACGAACATCACGGTACGCGAAAGCGCGCCGGATTCATCGAGCTTGTCGCGGAAGAAGAGATAGTCGTCATGCTTCAGGCCCATGCCGCCGAGAATAATCACGTCGACTTCGGCCTGCAGGGCAATCTGCGCGAGCAGGTCGTTGTAGGGCTCGCCGGCCACCGAGAAAATCGGCAGCTTCTGCGATTCAACCAGCGTGTTAAAGACGTCAATCATTGGGATGCCGGTCCGGACCATGTTGCGCGGAATAATACGCTTGGCCGGGTTGACCGACGGGCCGCCGATCTCGATCATGTTTTCTTTAATGACCGGGCCGTTGTCGCGCGGTTCGCCGGAGCCGGTAAAGACGCGGCCGAGCAGGTTTTCGGAGTAGGGCACCTGCATGGTGCGGCCGAGGAAGCGGACCTTCGCGTCGGTGCCGACACCGCGGCCGCCGGCAAAGACCTGCAGGAAGACGTTTTCGCCTTCGAGGCGGATGACCTGCGCGAGCGAGGTGCCGTGCGCGGAGTCAACCTGCGCCAGCTCGCCGTTGATTACATCGTCGGCTTTCACCACGATGACGTTGCCGGTGATCTGTTCGATCCGGTGATAAACTTTATTCTGCATAGTCGGAAACCTCCGCGAGCGCTTTAGTCATCTGCTCTTCAATGTTTTTAAATTCATCCGATTGGAATTCGGTGCTGTTCCAGTCCTTACAGGTCTGGCTGAGCTTCTGGAAGAAGGAGCGGCACTGCCCTTTGTCTGCAAACTTCATCTTGGTGTTCATCACCTTGAGGAGTTTGGCGAACACATAGTTCTGGCGCTCAACCGAAGTGGCGGCATCGGCCTCGATGAAGGCGTTCTGCTGCAGGTAGGTGGAGTCGATGTATTCCGACTTCATGTAGAGGATAAAGTCGTCGATCGAGGTGCCTTCTTCGCCGACCACCTTCATCATCTGGTTCACTTCGTTGCCGTCGCGCAGCACCTGGCGGGCAAAGGCGACTTCGTCTTCATTCACGACGCTCGGATATTTGCTCCAGGAATCGAGCGGGTCGATCGCCGGGAAGCGGCGGGCGTCGGAACGGGCGCGGGAAAGGCCGTGGAAGGCGCCGACCACTTTCAGGGTGGCCTGCGTGACCGGCTCTTCAAAGTTACCGCCGGCCGGCGAAACCGTGCCGCCGATGGTGACGGATCCGGTCGAGCCGTCGTTGAGCTTAACCACGCCGCCGCGTTCGTAGAAGGAGGCGATTACCGACTCAAGGTAGGCTGGGAAAGCTTCTTCGCCGGGGATCTCTTCGAGACGGCCGGACATTTCGCGCAGCGCCTGTGCCCAGCGGGAAGTGGAGTCGGCCAGCAGCAGAACGTCGAGGCCCATCTGGCGGTAATACTCTGCTATGGTAACAGCTGTATAGACGCTTGACTCTCTAGCAGCAACAGGCATTGAGCTTGTATTACAGATAATCACTGTGCGCTCCATTAAAGGCCTTGATGTCTTTGGGTCTATTAGTTCAGG
>CAZABK010000104.1:0-6886 GCA_964483355.1 uncultured Verrucomicrobiota bacterium
AATCCCCGAAAAAAATCAACAAGAGACAATAAAAATATCCTAAGAAATGAGGATGGGCAGCGTTCGTGAATTTCTGGAACATGGGCACGAGTTGGGATCAGGCATGGGCCGGCCCCAGATAAAAAAAATGAGGGAAAAATGAAAAGAATAGCAGGAATAATGCTGGGGCTGGGGCTCGCGTGTGTAGCCAACGCCGAAGTTATTGCCGGGTATGATTTTGGTACGCCTTCTTCGGGGACACTTGGGCCGACCATTGTTGCTGCGGGTGCCAGTGCCAATCAGATCGACGGGGTCGGGGGCGCGAATGATTTTGTCTTGCAGCAAACCATCGGTGACAACACCGGGTATGCGGCCAGCGGAGTCCTTTTTGGCTCGACCGAGGCGGGTAACTTTAGCGGAACGGCTAACGACTGTAATGAAGCCAGTCTTGCGGGTGCCATAACGGGCAGCGACTATGTAACGTTCACCGTCACTGCAGATGCCGCCGGGACGCTCACTGTGACTAATCTCTCGGTGGCTGCGGCGATCGCCGGCAATAAATCAGCGGAAAAATTTAACATCCTGGCACAGGTGAATGGCGGTACGACGTGGGATGCTGCAAATGCGTTGACGATAGACCAGACAATCACGGCCTCACAGGGTCTCAATGATTGGGATGACTACTCGCTCGACCTCTCCGGCGATTCCGCATTCCAGAACATTGATTCGGTCGAGTTCCGCATCTACATGTGGGGTGGTTGGGGCAGTACAAGCTCTTCGAGAACGGACTTTGACCAGATTGTGGTCGAAGGAACCATTCCGGAACCGGCGACGCTGGGGCTGTTTGCCGCACTCGGCACTGTCATTGTGTTTATCCGGCGTCAAATGGCGATGTAAGCAGTCGTTATTTCGCATGGAAAAGCCGCCCGATTTCTTGTGGGGCGGCTTTTTTTGTTTGCTCGGCAAAGCCGACAAACCCGGCTTCCTTGTCCCGAACCCAAGCTGAAACCGGTACGATTCAAAATGGAACGCATCCCTATAAATAGGGATGCGGTAATTGGATGGGATTTCATACAATGGATAGTTGTGAATTGGAAAAGGGCTTTTGCTTGGTTTGACACAGGGGAGTCGATGAATAAACAGACTGGTATTTTTGCAGTTTTCACGTTGCTGGCACTGGTGAGCGCGAGCATTTCAAACGCGGAAGTGACCATCACGGCGGTCGGCGACGGCTCCGGCTATGAAGAGGACGGGCTGGTGGCATTCCGCTCCACCAGTGCCGCCAAAGAATTTGACGTCGACGGGAATGATGAATACGGAACCGCTGGATCGTTCTTTTTCGGAAATAATGCCGGTGCGGCCAACGGCCAGGGCTGGACACAGCACACGCAGACGGATGCGGCCTGGGCAACCTTTGCGCAAGGGAATGCGTTTAGCTCCGTCAGCGAACAAGCGGGCTACGGCCCCTATGACAACCCGACGCTGAGCGGGGAGGATGTCGACGATTGGACCATCTGTGGGATCGGCGTGGCTACCGGAACCGGTGCCGGAAACTGGGCCGAGATCCTGACGTTCAGTATCGACAGCGCTACGCCGGACAACTTCCGCGTCGGCGTCATGTCGGGCACACAGAGCACAAGTGACGGTCGTTGGGATCCGACCGGGCTTCGCCTGTCCGTTGACAGCGGAGCGGCGGCCGCCGTGACCAGCCTGGCGAATACGTCGGGCAACACCTCGGGGTGGGTCTTTTTTGATGTGGATCTGAACGGTGCAACCAGCGGAACGTTTTCGCTGGAGGGGGAAAACTCGCGGTCAGGCAGCTACACGAAAGGAACCGCGATCAGCGGCGTAACGTTTGACACAAGCAGGGAAACGATCCTCGTTGGCTATGATTTTGACGCGGTTGCGACCGATATGAGCGCAGCAACGCTGGCCGCTGCTGCTTTGACTGCCAGCCAATTGACATCACCCATGGACATCTCATTTGCCTCTACGGTCGGCGACAACACCGGGGTGGATGCGACCGGGGCCGACTTCGGCAGCACGAACACGGTCGGGTGCGTCGGGATTGGCGTGAATGACGCCACAACGTCGAGTTTCGAAGATGCCGTCGCCGGCAATGATTATGTTGCGTTCACCGTCACTCCGGACGAAGGGGCTTTGTTCCAGCTTTCCAGCCTCACGTTCAAGGCGACCAAGAAACATGCCAACTCAGTGGATGAATATGCCGTAGCGGACGGCTCGGGCAACCTGATCGGCAGTGCGGTTATTATCACCAATGTGGTCGGCCTGACCGGTTCCTACGACGGGGTGGTTGTTGATTTGTCCGGCACGACGCTGGAAACCCTCACCGAGGCGACGGAAATCCGCATCTACGCCTGGGGGCGGGGAACGACCTCGACCTCCGGTACCCTTGCCGCGCTCGACAAAGTGACGCTGTATGGTTTTTCGATTGATGGGGTGCCGCCGAGTATTGATACACTGAGCGGGGTTTCCAACCTGCTGGCCGATGCAGCTACCCTGACTGGCACGCTCACCAGTACGGGCAACGCACCGACGCAGGTCTGGGCCTGCTGGGGCGCAAGCGATGGCGGAACGAACAACGTCGGCGCATGGGAGCAAAGTGCCGATCTGGATATGTTGCCACTCGGCAACTTTTCGGTTCAGGTAACCAATCTGACGACGGACATGGAATATGTCTACCGCTGCGCGGCATCGAACCAGTACGGCATGGTCTGGTCGGACGTCCAGAGCTTTACGCCGTCCTATCCGCGCATATCAGTCGATCCCGCCCAGATCGTGGAGGGGAATTCAGGATCGTCGTTGGCCATATTCCGCGTCTGGCTTTCCCGCGCCTATCCGGAGGCGATCAGTTTCACCTTTTCCACGGCCGACGGGTCGGCCGCTTCATCAGACTATGATGTACTGAGCGATACGCTGACCTTCCTGCCGGGCGAAACGGAAATGCAGGTTTCCATCACGATCTGGGGCGATGCTGTCGATGAAGGCGACGAGGATTTCCATCTCAACATCGACTCCTCGGACATCGCCGTTATCGAAAACGGCTCGGCCCGTGGCGTGATCTTTTCGGATGATCGCGATTTCTATCTTTCCCCGTCCGAGCTGGCTGCGGATGCCGGCAACGACCTGCTCTATGTGGCGGAATCCACCGCCGCCCGCGTGGGGATCGTAGATCTGGCGAACAATACAAGGCTGGCTTCGATTGACCTGCCGCAAAATCCTTCCGGGCTGTCGCTTTCTGCAGATGGCAGCACGCTCTACGTCACCGCCGGCGTTTCCAGCGGCGAGGTCTATGTGGTCGATACAGCTTCACGGCAGGTGACCCAAACCATCTCAGTCGGCCATTCACCGCGCGAGCCGGTTTTGACGTCCGAAAACCGGCTCTATGCCTGCGAGCGCTTCCCCAACACCGTTGCGGTGGTTGATCTTTCCTCCGGTATCGTTACGGACCGCATTGCCGTATTGCGCGAGCCGCACGGCGCGGCGTTGACCCCCGATGGAACGAAACTGCTGGTGGGCAATCTGCTGCCGCATCAGGCGTCTACCGACAACGGCGTGGCGGCCTCCGTCAGCGTGATTGACACGGCGACCGGTCTGGTCAGCACCAACATCCTGCTGCCGCCGGGATCGCACAGCCTGCGCGATATGGCGGTTTCGCCGGACGGAAGCTATGCCGTCGTTGCGCACGCGCTGGGACGCTACCGCGTTCCGGCCACCCAGATTTTCCGCGGATGGGTCAATACCTCGGTCATGAGCGTCATCGATCTCTCCTCTGAGACGCTCTACAACACGGTGGAGATCGACGACCTCGACGAGGGCGCGGCCAACCCGTGGGGCGTGGGCTTCACCGACGATGGCGAAACACTCTGCATTGCGCACGCCGGAACCCACGAGCTGAGCGCGATTGACTGGCCGGAGTTGCTGGCCAAACTGGCCGGTGAAACCGGAAACATGTGCGACGATCTGAGCTATCTGGCGGGCCTGCGCCGCCGCCTGCCGTTGCCGGGCAACGGGCCGCGCGGTCTGGCGATTGTTGGAACGAAGGCATATGCCGCGGAATATTTCAGCGACTCGCTCGCCGTTGTGAATCTCTCCGAAGGCGAGGAATACAGTGCGGAAACCATCGAACTGGGCTGGGTAATGCCTCAGACGGATGTCCGCCTCGGGAAACAGTATTTCCACGATGCCACACTCTCCGTCCAGCAGTGGCAGAGCTGCACCAGTTGCCATCCCGGCGGCCGCATCGACGGCCTGAACTGGGACCTGCTTAACGACGGTTTCGGCAGCCCCAAAAACGTCAAAAGCCTTTTGCAGGCCCACTATACGGCACCGACCACCTGGACGGGGGTTCGCCCCAATGCCGAGACCTCGGTACAGGCCGGCCTCATGTTCAGCCACATGATCAAGTGGAAGAACAATGAAAACCTCTATCTCGATGCGTTTCTTATGGCGGAACAGCCGGTGCCCAGCCCGTACCTGGTGGACGGCCAATGGAGCGCGGCGGCGGTGCGCGGACAGGCGATCTTTAACAGCAGGTGCACCGGTTGCCATAGCGGAGACTATTTAACCGATCAGTCACTGCATAGCGTCGGTACGGGAACGTCCATTGATGAGGGACCGTTCGATACGCCGAGCCTGATTGAAGTCTGGCGGACCGCCCCCTATCTCCACGACGGGCGCGCGCAAACCATCCACGACGTGCTCGAGGTCTTCTCGCATGGCAGTACGTCGGGATTGACCGAAGAGGAGATCGACGATCTCGTGGAATATGTGAAGTCGCTTTAACGGATTTTAAAAGATGAATATTATGAAAACAAAGTTTCTGATGCTGCTGGCTGTGGTGGGATGCCTTGCGGGGGATCTCTACGCGGAGCTGCCGGCCTGTGTGACCAACCAGCCGATCCTGTTTGTCTATCGTAAGCAATACGACCGGGATCACCACAACACGGCCACCTTCTTCCCGTCCTGTCCCTATGAATACAATACGGGCGACTTCAGGCCGGGTGCCTATCTGAAGGTCTTTGATCCAAATACCGGTGCGGTAACGACCCTGCTTTCAAGGCCGGACGGTATGATCCGCGACCCCGACGTCCACTTCAGCGGGGAAAAGATTGTCTTCTCGATGCGCAATGATACGGATGACAGCCACCACATCTATGAAATCAACAGCGACGGCTCGGGGTTGACGCAGCTCACGTTCCTCGAAGATGTCGACGATCTGGATCCGATCTACATGCCGGACGGCGACATTGTTTTCACCTCCACACGCGAAATCAAATATATTGGCTGCAACCGCCACATTTCGGCCAACCTGCACAAAATGGAGGCGGACGGCGCCAACATTCAGCAGATTGCGCGCAGCACCCTGTTCGAGGACCATCCGAGCCTGATGCCCGACGGGCGCATCATGTATTCGCGCTGGGAATATGTGGACCGCAACTTTGGTGATGCGCAGGGGCTCTGGACCTGCGAGCCGGACGGCACCGGCCACGCGATTTATTACGGAAATAATACGACGAGTCCTGGCGGCGTGCTCGACGGGCAGGTGATTCCCGGAACGCAGATGGCCATCTGTACCTTCAGCTCCTGCCACGATGTTCCGTGGGGCGCCATTGCCATTATCGACCGCCGCAAGGGCGTAGACGGGCGCGACCCGGTGGAGCGCACCTGGCCGGCGGGGCTGGAGAGCTGGGTGCAGGAGACAGGGCAGGCTTTCGACCGCTTTAAGAGTACATCGATCCGGCATGAAGATCCCTGGCCGCTACTCGATCCCGACACCGGCGTCGGCGGTCGCTATTTCCTCTGTTCGCGGGAAATCACCGGAAGCAGTTCGCAGATGGGGATCTATCTGCTGGATATCGAGGGGGCGTCCACACTGCTCCACAGCGACGTCAGTGGTGTCTGGGGCTGTTTCGATCCTATGCCGCTTGCGCCGCGCACAATGCCGCACGATGTTGCAATTCACCGCAAGAACGATGGCCGTGATGGCCGTTTCTATATGCAGGACGTTTATGAAGGAACCCACATGGAGGGGGTTGAGCGCGGCGAGGTAAAATACCTACGTGTAATCGAGGCACCCAATAAAACCGACTTTACCTGGTCGGCCCTGTGGGGCGCGCAAGGGCGTACTTCTCCCGGCATGAACTGGCACAATTTCCAGAACAAAAAGATTCTCGGCGATGTTCCGGTCGAGGAGGACGGCTCCGTCCATTTCAACGCGCCGTCGAGCACGTTCCTCTTTTTCCAGCTGCTGGATGAAAACAAAATGATGCTTCACTCGATGCGCACGGGAACCATCATCCAGCCCAACGAAACCCAGGGCTGCATCGGCTGCCACGACAACCGCGCACTGGCGCCGGCGGCCTACGGAACCAACTCCCTGCCGCTGGCCACCCTGCGTGCGCCTAGCCAATTGGACGGCTGGTATGGCGAAGCGCGTAATTTTAACTATCTCACCGAAGTGCAGCCCGTCTTTGATGCCCACTGTCTGGGGTGCCACGATTTTGACGGCCCGGCATCCGATACGTTGGTTTTGGCCGGCGACAAAACGCTGTTCTTCAATGCGTCCTATACCGAACTCTGGAACAAGGACCTGACCGGCTGCATCGGTGCCGGTCCGGCCGTCATCCAGGACGCGAAAAGCTGGGGTTCGCATGCTAGTCCGCTGATTGCAAAAATCCTCTCTGGACACGGAACCAGTGGCGATCTGACCACCGAAGAGTTTGAGCGGATTGTTACCTGGGTGGATATGAACGGACCGTACTATCCGGTTTTCAGCTCGAACTATCCCGACAACCTGGCCGGGCGCTCGCCGCTGAATGATACACAGCTGAGCAGACTTTCAACCCTGACGGGCAAGTCGCTGGCCGCTTATTACAAGCACAAC
>CAZABK010000105.1:0-6735 GCA_964483355.1 uncultured Verrucomicrobiota bacterium
CAACCAAAGTTGAATTCGAGGTCGGTGGTAAGACCATGACACTCGAAACCGGACTGCTCGCCCGCCAGGCGGACGGTTCTGTTACCTGCGGGATCGGCGCAAACGTCGTCTTCTCCGCAGTCACTTCCGCGAAAGAAGCCAAAGAAGGCGTGGATTTCTTCCCGCTGCAGGTGGAGTATCGCGAAAAATTCTATGCCGCCGGCCGTTTCCCCGGAGGCTACATCAAGCGCGAGGCGCGTCCTTCCGAGAAGGAAATCCTCACTATGCGTGTTACTGACCGTCCGATCCGGACCCTGTTCCCGGACAACTTCCATCGCGAAGTTCAGATCAACAACATGCTGATGAGCTGCGACGGCACGCTCGATACCGATATCCTCAGCGTTAACGCGGCCTCCACCGCGCTGACCCTGACCGACCTCCCGTTCAACGGCCCGATCGGCGCCGTCCGTATCGTTCGTAACGACGGCGAATGGATCATTAACCCGGATCACGACCAGCTGGCCGCTTCCGACATCGACCTGACCTACTGCGGTTCCCGCGAAAAAGTTATGATGATCGAAGGTTCTGCTAACGAAATTCCGGAAGCCGAATTCATCGAAGCGATGAAAACCGCCCACGTTGAAGTCGTGAAAATCATCGACGGTCAGCTGAAGCTGCGCGCCGAACTCGGCCTGCCGGAAAAGGTTTATTCCCCGGAGCCGAAAGACACCACGCTGCTGGACAAAGCCCGCGAGCTCGTCGGCGAAAAATTCAAAGAGTTGATGAAGATCGGCGGCAAGCTGGAACGTCAGGATGCTGTTACCGCTCTGAAGGAAGAACTGAAGCCGCAGATGGAAGAACTCTTCGAGGAGATGGAAGAAAACGACTTTTTCCATGCCTTCCACGATCTGGAAGTGGAAACCGTTCGCCTGAACGTTCTCGACGACAACACCCGTATCGGCGGCCGCGGCATGCTCGAAATCCGTCCGCTCGACTGCCAGGTCGGCGTTCTCCCGAACCTGCACGGTTCGGCTGTATTCGGTCGTGGCGAAACGCAGACCCTCTGTACCGTCACCCTCGGCACCACTAAAGAAGCACAGCGCTTCGATGCCGTTACCGGCGGTGAAGACGAAAAGAACTTTATCCTGCACTACAACTTCCCGCCCTACTCGGTGGGCGAGTGCGGACGCCTCGGTATGACCAGCCGCCGCGAAATCGGCCATGGTAACCTCGCTGAGCGCTCCATTGCTCCGGTAATGCCGGAAGACTTCCCGTACACCGTACGTGTTGTTTCTGAAGTGATGGGCTCCAACGGCTCCTCCTCCATGGGCTCCGCCTGTGGCGGCTGCCTGGCGCTGATGGACGCCGGCGTTCCGCTGAAGGCTCCGGTGGCCGGGATCTCCGTGGGTCTGTTCACCGACGGCGCAGGCAAATCCATCGAAGTGATCGACATCCTCGGTGTTGAAGACCACTGCGGCGACATGGACTTTAAAGTGGTCGGTACCCGCAAAGGGATCACCGGTTTCCAGGTTGACCTGAAAGTACACGGTATGGACTGGGATCAGGTTGAAGAAGCGTTCGAAATTGCCCGCAAGGGGCGTTGCGACATTCTCGACCACATGGAAGCCGTGATCGCGGCTCCGCGTGAAGAGCTGGCTGCAACTGCACCGCGTATCACCACCATCAAGATCGACCCCGACAAGATCGGCGCGCTGATCGGACCGGGCGGTAAGCACATCCGTGCCATCACCGACGGCACCGGCGCTCAGATCGATATCGAGGAGGACGGCACCGTCAACATCTTCGCCGTCGACGCTGAAGCGATGGAAGCCGCGATCCGCGAAGTGAACGCCCTGACCGCCGAAATCGAAATCGGCAAGACCTACGACGGCAAGGTAATTGCCGTGAAAGACTTCGGTGCATTCGTTGAATGTCTGCCGGGCAAAGAAGGTCTGGTTCACATCTCCGAAATGGCCAACGAGCGTATCGACAGCGTCGATTCGATCTGTAAGCCGGGCGACGCGATGCGCATCAAGTGTATCGACATCGACAACCAGGGCCGCGTACGTCTCAGCCGCAAAGCCGTGCTGAACGACGAAGCCGCTGAATAAGTTTTCCGCTCACCGGAAATAAGAAAGGCGTCCCGCGCGGGGCGCCTTTTTTGTTGGGTAGGTTGATGGTTGCCTCTCGGCTCGCTTCGCGTCAGCATCGACCCTCATGTGAGGGCGAATCCGGAGATTCATCCTGCTTCGTGAGCACCTCGTTGAGGCGAGGTCGGCTGGCCGTACCATAGCTTTGTCAGCGTCTCCGCTTTTGTTCTGTTTGATGGGGTGCTAAAAACGGAAAGTTTTTCCGGAACCTTTTCCATTGTTCCGGGTTTAACGATGTAGAACTCATGCATGCGACCACCCCACATTTGAATCGTTCCGCCCTGTTGGAGCTCGACGACAGCGACTTGATGATGCGTTTCAAGGCGGGGGAGGACGCCTGTTTTGAGGTGCTCGTCGATCGGCATAAACAGCGGGTGATGAATCTGGTCTGGCGTTTTATGCAGGGGGCCGACGAGGCGGAGGATGTTGCTCAGGAGGTGTTCATTCGGGTCTGTAAGGCGAAGGGTAAATACCGGCCGACTGCGAAGTTTACAACCTGGCTACATACGATCTGCCGGAATACGTGCTATAACGCGATGGCGAAGAAGAGCCGCCGCCCGGTGCTGCTGGTAGATGACGGGGGCGAGGAGCGGGATGCTGTACAGGAGCTTCCTGACACAGGAACTCCATCACCGGAGAAATCGATGATGTATAGCGAGCTGGCCGAAGCGGTGAAACAGGGCGTTGATGAATTGCCGGATAATCAGCGGATGGCCTTTATTCTCGCCCGCTATGAGCATTGCTCCTATGAGGAGGTTGCGAACCGGATGGAGTGCTCGGCGAAGGCGGTGAAATCGCTGCTGAACAGGGCCAAGACAAACCTGCGGGAAAAGCTCAAGAAAGTCGCAACAACAGCGGAACCTTGGGGTGCGGTAGAGGTTTAACGAATAACGGGAGGCGGTAAAATGAACTGCCAATACACAAAACTCAAAATGGATGACCGGCTGGCGGGCTGTCTCTCCGAATCGGAGGAGACCGAGATGGATAGGCATATGTCCACCTGTGAACGTTGCCGGGAGATCTGGGCTGAGGAGCAACAGCTCTGGGGCGTGACCGGGAATTTTCCCGAGCCGCCGAAGGTCGGTGCCGACTTTACGGCTAACGTAATGCAGCGTGTACGCGCTGACACCAAGGCGGAAGAGGCCGGACACAAGATCATCGAATTTCCGCCGCGTCGGCGTCGCTGGATTCCGGCTGCCGCCGCTCTGTTTGTGTTACTGACGGGGGGCTACATTGTGCGCTTCTCCGGCATTGAAGAGAAACTTCAGGTGGCCGGCCATCAGGCGCCGGCGGAGGTTTCAGACGAAATGATTATCGCCAATCTGGATATTCTCGAGGATTTGGAACTGCTGGAAAACCTCGAGTTTTACGAAAATCTGGACCTGTTGGAATCCCTGGCTGTGAATTGATGAATCATGAAAATGCATAGACTTCATATTTTTACGATTGGACTGATGCTGGCCTCGGTTTGTCTCGGGAAAAGTAATTCCGAACGTTGGAACAATATGTCCGAGGAAGAGCGCGTGGAAATCCGCAAACGCATGCAGAACATGACGCCGGAGCAGCTTCAGGAGCTCCGTGAACGAAAGACAGCGTTCGAGAACAAGCCAAAGGAGGAGCGGCAGCGAATCCGGGGAAACCAGCAGCGCTTCAGGAATATGCCCAAAGAGCGCCGGGCGAGGATGGGACAGGATTTTAAGCTGTTCCAGGGACTGAATGAGCAGGAACGCCAACGCCTGAAAAAAATGAAGTTGGCCGAGCGCAGAAAGATGATGGAAGAGCGCCGCAAACAAAAGTTTGAGCAAATGCAGAAGAGGCGCGACCTGTTGAAGAACCAGCCGCGCCCGGGAATGAACCGGGAGCGCCAGGGGGCGATGGGATCCTCCACCAATCGTCCTCTGCGCATGGATGCCGAAAGCCGTCTGGAAAAAATGGAGGAGAAGCGCTCCCGAATGCAGCGACTGTCCGAAGCAGGGCTTCGGAAAAAGAAGCTGCGCAAAATGGAACTGCTTGAACCATCGCTTCCAGACGGACCTCAGGAAAAAGCGGACGACCAGAAGAACCAATAATAAACAGCATCATTCTTTCCTTCCTCCCCATAGAAGGCCGGTAGCATGTACGTGTTGTCGGCCTTTCCTTTTTCCGGAGATGATGCAAGGGGCGCCATCGGAAGCGTTCAAGCAAGGGGGCGAAGAGGACGGAAATTTGGAGCCTGAAGAAACTTCAGCCTCCGGAAGGGACACCCATTTCAGCAGTTTAGAATCTTTTTTGAAAACGAGCGGAACCTTTTCCGGCCGCCGCGGTTTAACCCGGCAGATGTCACAAGAACAGCTAACCAACGGAGGCAGAAAATGAAAGCAGCAGTAAGAATCGCAGGAATCGCAATGATGGTTTTGGGCGCAGCCACAATGTCCGAGGCAGCACGTGGCGGCGGGGGCGGTCGTGGTGGAAATGGTTCCGGTGGAAACCGGGGCAGAAACGGTGCAGGAGTTGAGCGTGGTAAAAACGGTGCAGGTCAAAAAGGGCCGCAGTGTAAAAAGAACCGCGATAAGCGCGAAGATATCCGTGACCGCAAGGAAGACCGCCGCGATAAGCGTGAAGATATTCGCGATCGGAAAGAAGATCGCCGCGATCGCCGCGATCGCCGCGAGGATATCCGCGACCGTCGTGAAGACCGGCGCGATGAAGCCGATGGCGATAACGGCCGTAAAGACCGCATGGAAGACCGTCGTGATCGCCGGGAAGACATCCGCGACCGCAAGGAAGACAAGCGCGATAAGCGCGAAGATATCCGCGACCGTAAGGAAGATCGTCGCGATAAGCGTGAAGATAAACGCGATGCCCAAAATGAGCGCCCGCAACTTACCCCCGAGGAACGTGAGGCCAAACTTGAGCAGGTGAAAGAGCGTCGTGAAAAGTATCGCGAGCGTATGCAGGCTCTGCGTGAACGCCGTCAGGAAAAACGCGAGAATAAGCCGGATTCACTCACCGACTAAACACATTCTCTCCGGCAAGCAGGTCGGCCGGTCGCCGCGGAGGCACCGGCCTTTTTTATGTTCGTGTACTCTTTCAATCTTTGAGCGGAACCTTTTTCTGTCGGGCGGGTTTAATCCTATGCCTATCAACAAAACGAAAGTGGAGGCGGAAAATGAAAACTACAAAAACCATCACAGTCGCCGCGGTGCTGGGGGCAGTATTGACAGCCTTAACCGCGAATGCGGAATCCCGCATCTGGACGGATACATCGGGAAAAAGCATTGAAGCCGAACGCGATCATGGCGTATGCCATCAGCATTAAGGACGGATACATCGGGAAAAAGCATTGAAGCCGAACAGGTGAGGCTGCTGAGCAATGAGGTGCTGCTTCGTTTGACGGACGGCCGCGAAATCAAGGTTTCGCTCCATACCCTCAGTGAGGCGGATCGCAAGCAGGCCATGCTCGACCAGCCGCCAGCCCTGGAACTGAAGGTGTCGGCTAAAACCAACCGCTCCAATTCCAGTGGCATCCGCAGACGTGTACAGATTGAAGAGGAATCGACCCAGGTGAAGGTGGCCGTTTCAAAATCCAGCATCGCTCCGTATGAACTGCCGCTGGACATCGTACTTTATGTGATGGGCGAGTGGGGCGACGGGCAACATGAGGTCATTGATAAAGTATCCTCAACATTCACCTTAACAGAAAAGGGTCAGGTTTTTGAGCTGGTGTCGGATGCATTCGAATCGCGCAAGCGTGAACGCGGAGAAAAAAAGACGGAGTACAAAGGTTGGGTTGTCGTTGTGTTCGATTCCGCCGGCAACCGGGTGGCGATGAAAAGCAGCAGAGGGGAATATGCAGAGAACATAGGGACTCTTCTGGCTTTGGCTAAAGAAACCACTCTGGATGAGCGCTATGAACCTCTGGGCTCTGACAAATTTTATGAGGCTAAACGGGGACGCCGATTTTAATGCCACAAGCGCGAGCGCTGCCAGGAAAGACGCGAAAATAAAACTGAAGAATAGGCGGACAATCTCCTGCAAAAAAAGAAGGCCGCACCCGAAAGCCGGGGCGGCCTTTTCTCTTTTGTAGGTTGAGACTCCAGTCTCGACCCTTGCGTGCTAGGGACGAAGCTGGAGCTTTATCCTACTCGGCGAGCACTTCGTTGAGGCGGGCGGCAAAGCCGGCCGGATCGCTGAGCTTGGCGCCGGAGGCGATGACGGCCTGATCGTGCAGCAGCTTGGTCAGCGTCTCGGCTTTTGGATCCTTGGCGTTGGCGGCGTAGAGCGCCTGCACCTTTTTGACGACGGCGTGTTCGGGGTTGAGCTCGAGGACGTTTTCGCGCTGCGGCACTTCCTGCCCCATGCGGCGCATCATTTCTTCAATGTGCGGGCTCATGGAATATTCGTCGCCGACGAGTACGGCGGCGGAATCCTTCAGGCGCGAGGTCAGCTTGACCTCCTTGACGCCGTCGAGCAACTCCTTGGCGAAGCCGATGAAGCCTTCGAACTGCTTCTCTTCGTTCTTGAGCTTTTCCTTGTCCTCTTCGAGTTCGCCCTTGTTGACGGCCTTAAGCTTTTTGCCTTTGTATTCCATCAGCTGCGGAATGACAAAGTCGTCGATCGGATCGAT
>CAZABK010000106.1:0-6639 GCA_964483355.1 uncultured Verrucomicrobiota bacterium
GATAGAGCAACGGACTTCTAATCCGTAGGTCACAGGTTCGAATCCTGTCCGGGGCGCCATTTTTTTGGGCGACGCGGCAAGGATGAAGAACCGTGGGTTCGACGCGACACGCAGTGAGAGCGAACAGCTCAACCGAGGCTTGAGCCTGCGAAAGCAGCGACCATCGGGAGCGGCCATCCTGTCCGGGGCGCCATCGGAAGGTTAGAAGAGATCGCCGCCGGAATCTTTTTTAAACCGCAAGAGAACGCAGAAAAAACAGGATGATAGCAATCTGTGTGTTCCTTACGTTCTTTCGTGGTTAAGCATTATCGGGGCTAGAAAAGGTTGTCCGGTGTTTCTTTTTCTGAGGCTTTTTCGAAGCGCTCGCAGGAGTCGGTGGCCTGAACCTCTTTTTTGTTGATGGCACAAAACTGGGTGAAGGGATTGACGATATAGTGGGCGCAGTAGCGGCAGAGACGCCGGTTTTCGCCGTCGTTAAACACTTCCACCTTTGCGGAGCGGTCGGCGTCGGTAAAGATTTGCGGTTCGACTTTTCTTTCCTTGAACGGAACATCGGCTTCGGGCGCATATTCAAAGCCGCAGCCGGAGCAAATCAGCTTTTCGCCGTTTTTGGTGAACCCGTCATAGATTGCTTCGCGCTTGAGTAAGGTGTCCGCGCCGCAATTCCTGCAAATGATTTCTACTGCATTCATGGTGCGTAATGCCTATTGCGTAATGCGTAAAGAATCAAGACCTTTGTCGCTTTCAGGTGGAGTCGGCCGTGGTTTTCCTGTAGAAACACCGATCAACCAACAACGAATAACCAACAACGAACCTCGGAGAGGTTTTATGCGCAAGATTTCAGATTGGGGAAACTATCCGGTCATCGAGGCCGAGGTCGCCGGCTTTGATACGGCCGAGCAGCTTCGTAACAAGCTGGAGCGTCCCGGCAAGGTAATTGCCTTCGGCAACGGCCGTTCCTACGGGGATGCGTCGCTCCAGAACAACATGCTGCTGACGCGCCGCTTCCATAAGTTTCTTTCGTTCGACGAGTCCACCGGGGAGCTCTGCTGCCAGTCCGGTACGTTGCTCTCGGAAATCCTTGAGGTATTTGCGCCGCGCGGCTGGTTCCTTCCGGTGACGCCGGGGACCAAGCTGATCACCATCGGCGGCGCGATTGCCGCCGATGTGCACGGCAAGAACCATCATGTTGACGGCAGCTTCGGGCAGCATATCCACTCGATGGATGTGATGCGTAATGACGGTTCAATCATTACCTGTTCGCCGACGCAGAATGCCGACTTTTTCCAGGTCACCGTCGGCGGCATGGGACTGACCGGAATTATCCTGAATGCAACGTTCCGGCTGAAAAGGATCGAGACGGCCTATATTCGTGAGGAAACCGTGCGCGCGGCCAATCTTGACGAAATTATGAATTGTTTCGAGGCGTCCGGCGACTGGAGCTATTCGGTGGCGTGGATCGACTGTCTCGCCAAGGGCGATGCGATGGGACGCAGCATTATGATGCGCGGCGAACATGCCTCAGCCGCGGAGCTGGTGCACCCGGCGCATAAACGCGAGCCGTTGCTTCCGAGGCGCGGGCTGCAGCTGGACGTGCCGTTCACGTTCCCGAACTTTGCGCTCAATCCGCTGACCATGAAGGCGTTTAACTTTGCCTATTACAATAAGTGTCGGCCCGGAACCCACAAGCGTATCGTCGACTATAACAGTTTCTTTTATCCGCTCGACGCCATCGGAAACTGGAACTGTATCTACGGCAAGCGCGGCTTCACGCAATATCAGTTTGTGATTCCGAAGGAAGCCGGCCGCGAAGGCATGCGCAAGATTCTCGGCCGCATCACCGACAGCGGCCTCGGTTCGTTCCTCGCCGTGCTCAAGCTGTTCGGCGAGCAGGATAGTTTTATCTCCTTCCCGATGGCGGGCTATACGCTGGCGCTCGATTTTCCGATTTCGCTCAAGGCGATGGATCTGTTCAAGGAGCTCGATGCAATGGTGGCCGATTATGGCGGGCGGCTCTATCTCGCCAAGGATTCGCGCATGGATGCGGCTATGTTTGCAAAAACCTATCCCAATGCCGATGCGTTTCGTCAGGCCGTGACCCTGTTGAATGAGGGCGAAACGCGCTTTGCCTCCCTGCAGTCCAAACGAATCGGCATCACGGATTAGGAACAGCGAAAATGAAACCACGGAATACACGGAAATGGAGCATGTAAATGGGTGACCTGGTTTATGAAGATTTGACCTACAAGATACGTGGTGCTTTGTTCGAGGTTTATAAGGAAAAAGGGTGCGGATTTCTTGAGGATGTTTATCAGGAATGCTTGGAGATCGAGTTGGAGATGCAGGGTTTGTCTTTTGAGGCGCAATACCCTCTGCAGTTGCATTACAAAGGAAGGCCCCTGCAGAAAAAGTACATTCCGGATTTTATCTGTTTTGGAAAAATCATTATCGAAATCAAGGCCGTCAAGGAACTGGCCGACGAGCACCGGGCGCAGCTTTTCAACTATTTGCGGGCAACAGGTTACAAGTTGGGATTGCTGGTGAACTTCGGCCACCATCCCCAACTTCAAATTGAGCGGATTGCGAACTAAAAACATTCCGTGTGTTCGGTGTATTCCGTGGTTAAATAGAGATTGAACGATGAAGACTGTTTTGATTTTAGGTGCAACGTCGGACATGGCGCAGGCCATTGCAAAAAAATATGCGGCCGAAGGCTGGAGTCTGACGTTGGCGGCGCGGGACCCGGATCTTCTGGAGCCGATCGCCAGCGACCTGCGGATTCGTTCCAACGCGGCGGTGCAGGCGCTGGAGTTTGATGCGACGGATTTTTCGGGCCATCCGGGGTTTTATGATTCGCTGGAGCCGAAGCCCGATGCGGTGATCTGCGTGTTTGGTTATATGGGCGACCAGATGGCGGCGCGCACCGATTTTGATGAAGTCCGCAAAACCATCGACATTAATTTTACCGGCGCGGCTTCCATTTTGAATGCGGTGGCCGCTGATTTTGAGATGCGCGGACACGGCGCGATTGCCGGCATCAGCTCGGTGGCGGGCGACCGCGGCCGTCAGAGCAACTATATTTACGGCAGCGCCAAGGCGGGCTTTACGGCCTATCTGTCCGGCCTGCGCAACCGCCTCGCGAAAGCGGGCGTGCATGTGATGACCGTGAAGCCGGGCTTCTGCCGGACAAAAATGACCGAAAACCTGGAGCTGCCGGCGGCCTTAACGGCCGAGCCGGAGCAGGTGGCGGATGCGGTTTTCCGGGGAATGGAAAAGCGCAAAGACGTCGTCTACACTCTCTGGATGTGGCGCTGGATCATGCTGATCATTCGCCACATTCCGGAATTCATCTTTAAGAAGATGGGAATGTGATTTTGCTGGAGGGACGACGTCCTCGTCGTCCGCAGACAGCGGGGCCGCTGTCCCTCCAAAAATTTACTCTGCGTTTTTTAGCAACGTGTCAAAATATTCGATGGTTTTGGCCAATCCTTCGCGTAGCGGAACGGTCGGTTCCCAGCCCAGTTTTTCCTTGGCCAGCGTGATGTCGGGCTTGCGCTGTTTCGGGTCGTCGGCCGGCAGCGGTTCAAAGACGAGCCTGGATTTTGAGCCGGTCAGGTCGATCACGTTTTCCGCCAGTTCAATCATGGTAAATTCGCCGGGGTTGCCGATGTTGATCGGGCCGGTCACATCGTCGCCGGTCGCCATCAGGCGGATCCAGCCTTCAATGAGGTCGGAGACATAGCAGAACGAGCGGGTCTGTTTTCCGTCGCCATAGATGGTGATGTCTTCGCCCTTGAGTGCCTGCATAATAAAGTTGGAGACGACGCGGCCGTCGTGCGGATGCATGCGCGGACCGTAGGTGTTGAAAATACGTACCACCTTGATGCGCAGATTGTGCTGGCGCCAATAGTCGAAGAAGAGGGTTTCGGCGCAGCGCTTGCCTTCGTCATAGCAGGAGCGGATGCCGATCGGGTTGACGTGGCCCCAGTAGGATTCAGGTTGCGGATGGACGTTGGGGTCGCCGTAAACTTCGGAGGTGGAGGCCTGGAAGACCTTGGCCTTTACGCGCTTGGCCAGCCCGAGCACATTGATCGCGCCGTGCACGCTGGTTTTGGTGGTCTGGACCGGATCAAACTGGTAGTGCACCGGCGAGGCGGGACAGGCGAGGTTATAGATTTCATCGACCTCAACATAGAAAGGGAAGGTGACGTCGTGACGCATCAGCTCGAAATACGGATTGCTCATCAGGTGGGCAATGTTGGCTTTTCGGCCGGTAAAAAAATTATCCATGCAGATGACGTCGTATCCTTCGGCCAGCAGGCGTTCGCAGAGGAACGAACCCAAAAAACCGGCGCCGCCGGTCACCAAAACGCGTTTTTTAATCAAATCCTTCATTAGCACCTCGTTGTTTCAGCTGAATGCCGGAATGTCGCATTTGTCCGATCAGAAATAAATTCCAATCCGCCGGAATTTCTTGAATAGTCGTTGCATGAATTCCGAAAAACAAATCGTTGGGCGCGAGGAGTGGCTGGCGCGTCTGCCCCGCAGGGATAAAAAGCTGTATGCCATGTATTCGTCCGTTGCCGATTGCATCGTAACCGACCAGTCGGTGATGTGCGTGCCGGTCGATGATCATATCGTGCATCGCGGCGACGGCGTATTTGAGTCGTTTAAATGCCTTGATGGAAACATTTATAATCTCGAAGACCATCTCGCCCGGCTGCAGCGTTCGTGCAATACGCTGGGGATTGAGATGCCGGTTTCGCACGACGAACTGGCGGAAATCATTGTCCAGACGGTGCGGGCCGGTGGCGAGCGTAACGCGCTGGTTCGCTTGCTGCTGTCGCGCGGGCAGGGCACCATGGGCGTCAACCCCTATGCCTGCTTCGGTTCTGAACTTTACATTGTGGTCTATGAGCTGCAGCAAACCAGCATCGAGCATTTGCCCGAAGGCGTCAGCGTCGCGATCAGCAAAATTCCCATCAAGCCCAGCATCTTTGCCACCGTCAAAACCTGCAACTATCTGCCCAATGTGCTCATGAAAAAAGAGGCGGTTGATCTGGGCATTGAGTTTACGATCACGCTCGACGAACACCGCAATCTCGGCGAAGGTGCCACGGAAAATATCGGCATTGTCACGCGCAACAACGAGCTGTTCATGCCGCCGCCCGAGCGCGTACTCGCCGGAACCACCGCCAAACGTGCGCTGGCGTTTGCAAAACAACTCATTGCGGAAGGTGTGCTGGCCGCAGCCGAATTTCGGCCGATCAGCCGGGAAATGGCCCATGCTGCCGCCGAAATGCATGTCTACGGCACGACGCCGAACGTTACGCCGGTTACCACATTTGACGGAAAGCCCGTCGGCGATGGAGCGCCCGGTCCGATTGCGCAACGGTTGTTTGAAATGCTCAAGCAGGAAATGGTTCCCGACAGCGCCCGGCTCATCAAAGTGTTTGAATGAACAAAGGAACTGCCATCCACATCACCGGTATTGTTCAGGGAGTCGGCTTCCGGCCCTGGGTGTGGAAAACCGCCTCGCAGCTCGGACAGAACGGAACGGTGCGCAATAATTTTGATGGTGTGCATATTGAGCTATTCGGTGATCCGAAGCCTTTCTTGGAGGCGCTTGAAAATGATCCGCCGCCGCTTTCGCGCATCGACTCTATCCACGTTTCGGGAATCGATTTTAGAGAGCAGGAGGGGTTTCTGATTCTCGAGAGCGAGGATTGCGGCGAGGCGCAGCAACGTATTTCGCCCGACATCGCCATCTGCGACGATTGCCGCCGCGAGCTGTTTGATCCAGCCGACCGCCGCTATCGCTATCCCTTCATCCACTGCGTCAACTGCGGGCCGCGGTTTTCCATCATCGAAAACCTGCCCTATGACCGCCCGCAAACCAGCATGAGCGAGTTTGAAATGTGTCCGGCTTGCGAAGCGGAATATTGCGATCCCGCCAACCGTCGCTACCACGCGCAGCCCATTGCCTGTCCGCAATGCGGCCCGCAAATGGAGCCGGAAGATTGGGAGTCCGTTTGGCAGGAGTCAATGGAACAGGGACAGATCGTTGCCGTAAAAGGCATCGGCGGTTTTCATCTGGCCTGCGATGCGCTGAATCCCGAAGCGGTTTCTATGCTGCGAAAGCGAAAAAGCCGCGAGTCCAAGCCGTTTGCCCTGATGGTGCCCGATTTGGAATGGGCGAAAACGGTCTGCAAAATTTCACCCGAAGAAGAACGCCTGCTTCTTTCGCGCGAACGCCCGATTGTCCTGCTCAAACTGATGCAAAAATTTCCGGGGCTGGAGCAAATCGCACCGGGGCTCGATACGCTGGGCGTCATGCTGCCCCACAGTCCGATGCACGAAATCATGGTTGCCCGCTTTCCGCATCCGGTCGTGATGACCAGCGCCAACTATTCTTCCGAACCGATGATTCATACCAACGCCGCCGCGCAAAAAAAACTGGGCGGCATCGCCGACGTTTTCCTGATGCATAACCGCCGGATCGTCAACCGCTGCGACGATTCGGTCTGCACTGAACAGGGAATCGTGCGCCCTGGCCGCGGTGTTGCGCCGGTTTCGATGCCTCTTCCCGTACCGCCGGCTTCCAGCCGGCTCGATCAAGGCCGGCTGGAAGCCGGCGAT
>CAZABK010000107.1:0-6161 GCA_964483355.1 uncultured Verrucomicrobiota bacterium
GTCAATGTTGTCGGAGCTGGAGCCGACGGCCTGCTCTTTATCGTAGAGCAGTTCGCTGACCTGGCGGCCTTTGATGATGTGCTCGGCGATGATTTTCTGGGCGTGTTCCGGGCCGACTTTCACGTAGAACGATTCGTCCGGGAGAATCTTTACGATCGGACCCTGTTCGCAGAAACCGAAGCAGCCGGTTTTAACGAGCTGGACCTCGGACTCAACGCCCTGGGCTTTGATTTCATTTTCCAGTGCTTCATAGAGCGCAATACCTTTGCTGGATTCACAAGCGGTACCAGCACAGACGAGGATGTAGTTTTTGTATGCCATAGTTTTGTCCCTGCCTAGTCGTTGATGATATCTGCTGCGGGTTTGTCGAAGATGTGGTCGGAAACCAGCTTCTTTTCGATGATGTGTTCGCGGACGATGCGGCGGGCAACGGTTTCGTCGACATTGCCGTAGATGACGCGCGGCATGCCGGGAACGTCGACTTCAACGGTCGGCTCGGAGAAGCAAAGTCCCATGCAGCCGGTCTGTGTGATGCGGGTGTCCTTGATTTCGTGGCTGTTCAGCTCGTCGAGGAAGGCATCGAATGCTTCCTTGGCGCCGGCCGCGATACCGCAGGTGCCCATTCCAATGATGATCTGTGCGGACTTGTCGCCGTCGCGCTGGGTCATCTCTTTCTTTTTCGATTCGCGCAGATTGCGCAGTTCTTCAAGTGTCATTTTAGCCATGTTGCCCACCTTTCTTTATAAAGTTGTCAGAGCCTCTTCCTGAGAGATGATGAACTGTTTGAGCAGGCTCAGGCTTTCCAGGTCGTTCAGGTCGCCGAGTGCTTCAATCAGTTCGTTTTTGCTAACCTCATAGTTCTGTTCTTCAATCGTTCGGTTGATCGTCAGGTTTCCATCAAATCCATAGGTCATCAGTGTAACGGCGGCGGTGGCAAAGTTGCCGAATTCGGGCAGGTCCACATTTTTCGGATCGAGGTTGAAGGTAACGGTTGTTCCAACGCCTTCTTCTGATTCGATCCGGGCCGAGCCGCCGGTCATTTCCGCCGTCTGGAAAAGAAAGGGGAGGCCGAGGCCCACCTTGCGGTGCTTGTGCTTCAGGCCGTCCGACCAGAAGGGGTCTTGGGCCTTTTCGAGCGTTTGAGCACTCATTCCTTTTCCGTTGTCTTCAATAATCACTTTCAGATTTGATGCCGTCTCCTCGACGTTCAGGGTTATTTCCTTTGCATTCGCCTCGATCGAGTTCTGGACCAGGTCCGTTATTAAATCGCAGATCGTGGCGTGCATGGTCCTTACTTGTTCTCGTACTGCTCGATGATCTTCACCATTTCCTTGGTATCGACATCGCCGTATACTTCGCCGTTAACCGTCAGGACCGGAGCCAGACCGCAGCAGCCGATGCAGCGAACCGCTTCAACCGAAAACTGGCCGTCTTCCGTTACCGTGTTGAGTCCAACGCCGAGTTTGCGCTCGCACTCGTCAATCAGGTCCTGTCCGCCTTTGAGATAGCAGGCCGTACCCATGCAGACGGCAATCTGATATTTGCCCGGCTTGCTCATCTTAAAGAAGTGATAGAAGGTGATTACGCCGTAGATCTTGGCGACCGGAATATCCAGCGCATCGGCGACTTCGAAAGCGGCCTGACGCGGAATATAGCCAAACTCTTCCTGAACGCGGTGCAGGATCATGATCAGGTTGCCCGGTTTCTCAATCCACTTTTCAATGAAAGCATCGATTTCCGGTGTCAGCAGTCGTTCTTTTTCAGCAGTTGCAGTCATATGTTTTCCTCGTGTTATCCCCTAAAAAATCGGGGGGAACATATCGAATCGCCCCGACTGGTAAATAAAAAAAACGGGAATCGCATTGTTTATACGCGATGTAGGTAATATTAATGACAACACATCGGTGTGAAATTAAATAATATGTCACGAGTGTGACATAAAGGGAGCTGCAGGTGTCATGAATTCAAATCAGGAAGTTATTAGACGGCTCTCGAAGTACAGAAATGTGATGCGCAAGATGAAGGCGTTGGGGTTGGTGAAAGTCTTTTCCGACAATCTGGCGGATGCCGTCGGCGTTTCGCCTTCGCTGGTGCGCAAGGACTTTTCCATGTTCAACCTCACCGGGAACAAGCGCGGCGGCTACCGCATCGACGATCTCGTTTCCAAGCTCAATATTCTGCTGGGAAAGGACCAGAAGCAGAAAGTCATTATAATAGGGTGCGGCAAGCTGGGGCAGGCGCTGATGAACCACAACGGTTTTCCGCGCGTCGGCATCCGCGTTGTTGCCGGTTTTGATTCCGATCCCGAAGTGCTCGATCCCGAAGCGCCGATTCCGATTCTGCACGTCAAAGACATCAAGGAGTTTATCACCGAAAACCGGATCCGCGTCGCCGCGCTTACTGTTCCGGAGCCGGCCGCGCAGGGGATGATTGATATGCTCAAGAAAACCCTTGTTAAGGGCGTGATCAATTTTGCGCCGGTTTCGCTGAAGAGCACCGAGGATTTTCTTGTTCATAATATGAATATTGAGCAGGAGATCGAAAATCTCTTCTACAACATTCACTTCGCCGAAACCAGCCTGCCGCAGATTCAGGCAGGTTAGGGTTTGAAAAACGGGCGCTATCCGCTTAACTCCTCGGCTTCCTAACACCGAAAACCATTTTGTCTGCGGGATTATTTAACCGCGAATGAACACAAATGAACACGAATAGGGACTGGTTATTAGCGTCTATTCGTGTTCATTCGTGGTTTGTAAAAATTTAAGGCTCCTATGTTTGAAAATTTATCCACTGCGCTGCAGAAAACCTTCAAGAACCTGCGCGGCTACGGCAAGCTGAGCGAAAAAAATGTTCAGGATGCGCTGCGCGAAGTGCGGCTGGCGCTGCTCGAGGCCGACGTCAATTTCCGCGTGGCGCGCGATTTTGTCAAACGCGTGCAGGAATCGTGCATGGGCGAAGAGGTGCTCCTGAGCGTCACCCCCGGCCAGCAGGTCGTCAAGCGCGTACAGGACGAGCTCGTCGAACTCTTCGGCGGCGCCCATGAGGAATTTATTCTGAATGCCAAGCCGGCCTCCGTCATGATGATGGGCCTGCACGGTTCGGGTAAAACCACCTCGTCCGGTAAGCTGGCGCTGCGCTGGAAAAAATCGGGACGGCGCGTTTTGCTCGTCGCCTGCGACATTCGCCGTCCCGCCGCCGTTGAGCAGCTCTCCATTCTTGCGGGGCAGGTTGGTTGCGACGTCGTCAAGCCGGAGCCGGGCGAAACCGTCCCGCAACTGGGCCGCCGCGCGGCGCAGGCTGCGCAGGATGGAAAATATGATGTGGTGATCTACGACACCGGCGGCCGCTTTCAGGTGGACGACGAGCTGATCGACGAGCTCAAGCAGTTTGAGGCTGAAACAAACCCTCTTAATAAGGTGCTGGTGCTCGACGCCGCCATCGGTCAGGAGTCGGTCAATGTCGCCGAAGCCTTCCGCGACGCCGTCGGCCTGACCGGCCTGATTCTGACGAAGCTCGACGGCGACGCGCGCGGCGGCGCGGCGCTTTCCGTCCATGCCGTCACTGGCTGCCCGATTCTGATGACCGGTTCCGGCGAAAAGATTGAGGATCTGGAGCCGTTTTATCCCGACCGCATGGCGTCGCGGATTCTCGGGATGGGCGATGTCGTCAGCTTTGTGGAAAAGGCACAGGGCGTGGTTGATCAGGAAGAGGCGCGGAAAATGCAGGAAAAGCTGGCGAAAAACCAGCTCGACCTCGAGGACTTCCTCAAGCAGATCCAGCAGATGAAAAAGCTCGGACCGATCAGTAACCTGTTCGATATGATGCCCGGCGACGCCATGAAGATGGATGCCCGCAAAAAAGAGGCCATCGCCAATGCCTCCGAGCTGGAGATGAAAAAGTTTGAATCGATCATTCAGAGCATGACGCCGTGGGAGCGTCAGCACCCGAAGCAGATCGATCGGAGCCGCCGGCTGCGTATTGCCTCCGGCTGTGGCCGCAAGCTCGCGGATGTGAACCAGTTGCTCAAGCGATTCGAGCAAATGGGGAAGATGTCCAAGCAGTTCAAAAAGATGGAAAAAAGGTTGCGGCACCTCAAGAAGTTCACTACAAAGTAGCGCCTTTACCCCCAAGAACGGGATTTTACTACGGAGAAAATACGATATGGCAGTTAAAATTAGACTTCGCAGAATGGGCAGCCGCAACGCCGCATTCTACCGCGTGATTGTTCAGGACGCCCGCTATGCGCCGACCGGTCGCTTCATCGAAACCATCGGCTGGTACGATCCGAAACAGGACGGCAACAACTTTTCGCTGAACCTCGATCGCGTTAACTACTGGCTCGCCAACGGCGCTCAGCCGTCGGACACCGCCGCCAGCCTCATCAAGAAGGCAGAAGCGCTTCCGGTTGAACAGTCCGTTACCGGCGAAGTGAGCGAAGAGGAAGTTCCTGCTGCAGCTGTTGAAGCGGAAGAAACCGCTGAAGAAGCTGCCGAAGAAGCTCCGGCCGCTGAAGCCGCCGAAGAATCCGCCTCCGCTGAAGCTTCGGCGGACAAGGATGCCTAGGCAATGAGAGAAATTCTGGAATCCATTGCCAAGTCGCTGGTCGACGCACCCAATGAGGTGACCGTTACCGAAGTCGACGGCGAAAAGACCGTAATCTTCGAATTGCGCTGCAACGCGAAGGATGTCGGCAAGATCATCGGCAAGAGCGGCAAGACGGTTGGTGCCATGCGCACCATCCTCAGCTCCATGGCCGCCAAGCAGGGCCGCAAGGCCATGCTCGAAGTGGTCGATTAGATCGTTTCCAATTCGGGAACAAAAAAGAGCGGTCAGCGGCCGCTCTTTTTTATTTGGAGAACCACGAATCACACGAAAAGTTCCTGTTCATCGGGCTTTCGTGTATTTAGTGTGTTTCGTGGTTTGTTAATTTGGTTATGAGTGAAGTTCTTAAAATTGATGTCATCACCATCTTTCCGCAGATGCTTAGCGGCTTTCTGGAGGAGAGCATGATGAAGCGCGCCAGCAAGGCGGGGCTCGTGGAGTTCCGTATTGTCAATCCGCGCGACTTCACGACCGACAAGCACAACACCACCGACGACCGCCCGTTCGGCGGCGGTCCCGGGATGGTGATGAAGCCCGAACCGATCTTTGCCGCGGTCGAATCCATCCGCACGCCCGAAAGCCGCATCATTCTCATGACCCCGTCGGGCAAAACCTTCGAGCAGGCCGACGCCAAGCGGCTTTCCGAAGTCAGCAACCACCTGATCTTTATCTGCGGCCACTATGAAGGGGTCGACGAGCGCGTGCGCGAGGCGCTGGTGGATGAAGAAATTTCCATTGGCGACTATGTGCTCACCAACGGCGTTTTGTCCGCCACGGTCGTCATCGATGCCGTGGCCCGGCTGCGCCCCGGCGTACTCGGCGGCGGCGAAATCGCCACGGAAGAGGAATCCTTTTCCTCCGGTTTGCTTGAATATCCGCAATACACGCGGCCGCCCGAGTTTCGGGGGATGAAGGTGCCCGAAATCCTTTTTTCCGGTGACCACGCAAAAATTGCCGAATGGCGCCACCGGAAGGCGTTGGAGCTTACGCGCGCGCGCCGCGGCGACATGCTTGAAAGCGGGAGCGAAAATAGCAAAAACAACGCTTGACCGGGAAACGCGGTTCGCTATTATCTAGCGCTTCTCAAATTAATAGCTATGTAATCAGAGAGAGATTTATGAACACGATTGAAAAACTCAGACAGGAAAACGCCAACCAAGATCGCCATCCCGACTTCGTAATCGGCGATACCATCCGCGTTCACTACAAGATTAAAGAAGGCGGCAAAGAGCGTGTACAGGTCTACACCGGCACCGTTATTGCCCGCAAAGGTTCCGGCATCATGGAATCCATCACCGTTCGCCGTATCTCCTACGGTGAAGGCGTAGAGCGTATCTTCCCGCTTAACAGCCCGAACATCGACAAGATCGAAATCGAGCGTCATGGTAAGGTTCGCCGCGCCAAGCTCTACTACCTGCGCGATCTCGCCGGTAAGAAGGCCCGCATCAAAGAACGCCGCGTATAACGCATATCGAGGCGGTTCAATGCCCGATGTCTTGCTTTATGAAAAAGAAGCCTGGGCGTCGGGTTTTTTGCGTCTGGCCGGAATCGACGAAGCC
>CAZABK010000108.1:0-1743 GCA_964483355.1 uncultured Verrucomicrobiota bacterium
ACCGGCGATGCCGCGGCAGAGGTGCGCCAGCGCGAAAGCGAGTTCGGAATAGGCGCGATCGAGGCCCTCGGGAACGTCGCGGTTTACAACATAGGAAGCGATGCCCTTGTCGTCATAGCCGATGAGCTGGGTCGCGGAGCGCGAGGCAGCGTTATAGTTTGCCTCAACCGTGCTGGCTCCGAGGTGCGGCAGCATGATGTCGGCAATATCGGCGACGGTCTTGTCGCCTTCGGCATCTTTCGGATAAACATCATTCAGGAAGCGCAGGCCCTTGTCGGCCTTGAGCGCGCGCAGATCGTCTTCGTTGATGATGCCGGCACGGGCGCAGTTAATGAGCGTGGCGCCGTTTTTCATACGGGCGAAGAGCGACTTATTGATCAGGCCGCGCGTTTCATCGTTTTCCGGCATATGGAGCGAAACATAATCGGACTTCTCGAAAATTTCTTCGAGATCAACGGATTCGGCGCCGAGGTCGCGGGCGCGTTCGTCGGAGAGGAACGGATCAAAGGCGAGCACCTTAACGTCGAAGCCGGAGAGACGCTTGGCGACCAGCTGGCCGATGGCGCCGAAGCCGACGATACCGACGGTCTTGCCGGTGACTTCCTTGCCCATAAAGTTTTTCTTTTCCCACTTACCAACGCGCGTGGAAGCGTCGGCGGGAACCACGTGACGCGCGTCGGCGAGCATCAGGGCAATCACCTCTTCGGCGACGGCGTTGGCGTTGGCGCCGGGCGTGTTCATGACGTCGACACCCTTGGTGCGTGCATATTTGGTGTCGATCGTGTTGTAACCGGCGCCGGCGCGGATCACGACTTTGAGCGAGGGCATCGCGTCGATGATTTCCGCCGTAACCTTTTCGGAACGGACGATCAGCGCATAGGTGTCGGGGTTCTGGGAAGCAAGGGTGCTGAGATCCGACGAGTCGTCCTGAACAACTTCGTAGCCGCCATGGGCGCTGAGGGTCTCGCGGGCAACCGCATTAAGCTTGGTCGGGATCAGTACCTTTTTCATTGTTTCCTCTGGGTTGGGGTTGAAAATTGGGCTCCACCCTATGCAGGCTTACGGCGGGAATCAAGCTTTGACAAATCGATTTTTTCTGGAAGAGTATTCCGCCTTAAATTGGACGCGATTATGAAGAAAATATTCTACCTGTTCTCAACTCTTTTACTGGCCGGCTGCATGGGCTATCAACTCGGCGGCTCCCGCCTTGCCGACGTCGACTCCGTCTACGTCGCGCCCGTCATCAACAAAACCGGCGAAGCCGCCATTGAACTGCAGGTCACCAAAGCCCTGCGCGAGCGCATTCAGTTTGACGGACGGCTGAAACTGGTCAACTCGGCCGAGGCCGCCGACGCCGTCATCGAAACCACCCTTACTGGCCTCCGGCTCACTCCGATCGCCTATCAGGACTCCCGCGACCGCCGGACCACCGCCGAGCAATACCGCCTGCGCATCGAAGGCGAAGCGACCCTCAAAAAGCGCGACACCGGAAAAACCATTTCCAGCTCCAAGAGCTATGGCGAAGCCACCTTTGACTTTGATTCCGACCTCACCAGCTCCAAGCGCAACGCCCACCCCGAGGCCGCCCGCGATATGGCCAAGTTCATGGTCGATGATCTGATTGAGCAGTTTTAAGCGATCGCCGCACGGCACTAAAACCTAAAACTCTCCAGACGCAAAAAAAGCCCGCTCAATGGCGGGCTTTTTCATGCAAGATGGAAACTGCAACTAGGCAATCTTGCG
>CAZABK010000108.1:1753-6130 GCA_964483355.1 uncultured Verrucomicrobiota bacterium
CGTTCGCAGCATTGGTTTTGCGGCGAACTGCGGTGTTTTTCTTAATAACACCGGCTTTGGCTGCTTTATCAAGAACCGAGCTATAGGTGCGCAGAGCAGTCTGTCCTGCTTCGGCATCCTTGGCTTCCAGTGCTTCCATCATGGCGCGGCGTGCGCTCTTGATGCGGGTGCGCACCTGGATGTTGCGGTCGTGGCGCACTACGTTCTGGCGCATTCTCTTTTTGGCACTCTTCAGATTCGGCATGTCAAAATACTCCGTTTATTCAAATTCGTTCCTGTTTTCGGAAAAGAAGGACGAGATAATAGCGAGGGCGCTTGTGAAGTCAACAGGAAAGCTTCGATTAAATTTTCTCACCCCAAACCTGTTTTCTCACGCCCGCTCGCTATGCTCACTCAAGCCGCAAAGGCACAAAGAACAACTTCGCGGCTTTGCGCCTTTGCGTGAGATCTCTGTTGCTAGCGAACAACGCCCCAGTGCTCGCGGAAGGGCCAGTAGACAAAAATCGCCGGCCCCTGAAAATCCTCGCGCGGAACGCCCCCGAAAAAGCGGCCGTCCAGACTCATGCCAGGCTTCGTATTGTCGCCGCACATCAGATATTCATCGTCGGCCAGTTGAATGGACGACGCCGGCGTCGAAAGCCGAGCGGCATTGCCGTGGCCGCCGTTGTACGCCGGGTCGGTGGCGATTTTTTCAAACATCGGCGGATCGTTGACTATCTCTCCGTCAGCGACGATGCGGCCGTTCTGGATCTGAATCTTTTCGCCGGCCAGACCGACCATACGTTTGATATAAAAGTTGCCCGCGCGCACGCCGGTGGCGGGGTCCAGGCTACGCGTGTCAAAAACAGAAATATCGCCGCGCTCCGGCCGCATGAAATTATATTTCATCTTGTTGACGATAATGTGGTCGCCGGCAATCACCTTGGCGCCGACAATCGGATCGCCTTTTTTGTAGTAATGGTTGGGATCAAAACCCTTGTGGCCGTCCAGCATGTAGGTGGGAATTTTGTGGCCGACGCCGCCGATATAAAGAACGACTTTGTCCATTGCCTGTTCGGCACCCTGAATGGTTCCCGACGCCTTGGCGCGAACCACCTTGTAGGATTCGCCTGTCAGCAGCCATTTGAAAAATTTGATCGGCTGGTAGTCGGTAATGCCCGGCTCGCTCTGCGCCTCGATCGTAATGCCGTTGAGCGTCGGCTGCATGGAGCCGGTCGGAATCTTGAACGGCAGGAAGAAAAACGCGCGGATAGCCGTCACGGCAGCGAGCACCACAATGAGGATCTCAATGTTTTCGCGCATACCGGTACGCAGGCGGTTGGGATAAATTTTATCGGAGGCGGCTTCCAGCACCTCCAGCGCCGGCTCCAGCTCACCCTGCCCCGTTTCACGAATTTCGCGCACGGCGGCTTCGGCCGCATCGAGCGCTTCGAGGTCGGCCGGATCGGCAATATCCTCGCGCATGTGCCGCGCGTGGCGCGCCATATGCAGATGCTCTTTGATCAGCTTCCGCTGCTTCCGCCGTTTAGAAATTCCGATCATTGGAAAACCTTTTATTGGTTATTTGTTTTCAGGACGGCAATGAAGGCCTCCTGCGGAATGTTTACCTTGCCGATCGCCTTCAGCTTTTTCTTACCTTCCTTCTGGCGCTCGAGCAGCTTGCGCTTACGCGAAATGTCGCCGCCGTAACACTTGGCCGTCACGTCCTTGCGGTAGGCGCGGATTGTTTCGCGGGCAATAATCTTGCCGTTGACCGCCGCCTGCAGCGCCACGGCAAAGGCCTGACGCGGAATGACGTCGAGCAGCGACTTACACATCTGGCGACCGCGGAACTCGGCCTTGGATCGGTGCACGATACTCGAGAACGCATCGATTACCTCGCCGTGAATCATGATGTCCATACGGACGAGTTCGGATTCCTGATAGTCGGCATATTCATAGTCCATCGACGCATAGCCGCGCGAAATGGTTTTGAGGCGGTCGTAGAAATCGATCAGCACTTCGTTGAGCGGCAGGTAGCAGGTGAGCATCACGCGATGCCCGTCGATCGAATCGGTTTTAACAATCTGGCCACGGCGGTCCATGATGAGCGCCATCATATCGCCCAGATAATCGGTCGGACAGATGATCGTCGCATTGATCATCGGCTCCTCAATCCGCTCGATGAGCGTCGGGTCGGGCAGATACATCGGGTTGTCGACCTGCTGAACCTCGCCGTTCTTCAGCACCACGCGATATTCGACATTCGGATAGGAGGAGATGATATCGAGATTAAACTCGCGGCGCAGGCGCTCCATGATGATTTCCATATGCAGCAGTCCGAGGAAGCCGCAGCGGAAACCGAAGCCGAGCGCGATGGACGATTCGGCCTGATAGGAAAACGACGCGTCGTTCAGGCGCAGCTTATCCATGCTGGCACCGAGCTTTTCATAGTCGGAGGTTTCGACCGGATAGATACCCGAGAAAACCATCGGGTGGATTTCCTTAAAGCCGGGCAGCGGATCTTCGGCCGGCTTTTTCGTCAGCGTCAGCGTGTCGCCGATCTGGATTTCGGACGCATCCTTCATGTTGGCAATCACGTAGCCCACGGCGCCCTCTTCGAGCACCTTGCACTTTTCCATCTCCGGCGTAAAAATGCCGACTTCCTTAACCTCATAATCCTGGCCGGTGCTCATCACGCGCATTTTGTCGCCCGCTTTGAGCGTTCCGGAAAAGAGGCGCATATAAACCACCACACCGCGGAAAGCGTCATATTTCGAGTCGAACACCAGCGCGCGGGTAAAATCATCCTCGGCCGGCTCCGGCGGCGGGAAGCGCTCAACGACGGCCTCAAGAACCTCTTCAATCCCGATGCCCTTCTTGGCGCTCACCTGCAGCGCGTCGGTCGCCTCGATGGCCAGAATATCCTCAATCTGCTGACTGACCTCATCAATGTCGGCATTCGGCATCTCGATCTTGTTGAGCACCGGCAGAATCTCCAGCTCATTGTCGACGGCCAGATAGGTGTTCGAAACCGTCTGCGCCTCCACGCCCTGCGCCGCATCCACCACCAGAATCGCACCTTCGCACGCCTGGAGACTGCGCGACACCTCGTAGGAAAAATCGACGTGGCCGGGCGTGTCGATCAGATTGAAGGTATAGGTTTTGCCATCCTTCGCCTTGTATTTCATCGTCACCGGATGGGCCTTAATCGTGATGCCGCGCTCGCGCTCGAGATCCATCGAGTCGAGCAGCTGCTCCTTCATCTTGCGCTGCTCCACCGTCTGCGTCAGTTCCAGCATACGGTCGGCCAGCGTCGACTTGCCGTGGTCGATGTGAGCAATAATTGAAAAATTTCGGATTAAAGAGAGATCGTTCATACAGCCTTGCAATAGTTTTCTTCGGCGGCCTTCCGCAGTCCGGAAATCGCCGCCTTCATGTCGTCCTGTCTAAAAAGATACGAGCCCGCCACAAACAGGTTGGCGCCGCAAGCCGCCGCCGACGCAATCGTCGTGTCGTCGATGCCACCGTCGATGGCAATATCCACCCACTCCGCGCGGCGGCGAAGCGCGGCCACCTTTTCCTCCACATAGGAGAGGTATTTCTGGCCGCCATAACCCGGATGCACCGACATCACCATCACTTCATCCACCCAGCGGTTATCCATGCATTCGAAAACGCTCTCCGCCGGGGTTTCCGGATTCAGTGTAATCGCCGCGCGCTTGCCCAGCGCCCGGATCGCCGCCAGCGTTTCCGGAACATCGCATTTGGCCTCGATGTGAATCTGGATCGTATCCGACCCGGCATCCGCGAACGCCTGAAGATGATCCTGCGGACGCGTCACCATCAGGTGTACATTTTGCGGAATCTTTACCGTCGCGGCCGACATTTTAACCACATCCGGCCCGAAGCTGATGTTCGGCACAAAAACACCGTCCATCACATCCACATGAAGCTGATCGGCTCCCGCGGCCTCCGCACGCGCGCACCCCTCGGCCAACCGGCCGAAGTCCGCAGCAAGAATGGATGGCATAATCTGAATCTCAGGCATTGGGGTTCGCTTTCTTAAAAAATGAAGGCAGAAGCTACCCAACCCCGCCCGAAAGGTCAAGTTTCACACCTGCCGCAAATCCTTGCGCGAAAAGCGACAAACCGCCGCGCGCTGACACAATCGCAAAAAAAGTAAAAATACCCCTTGCAACAAACCGCAGAACGTATACATTCCACCGCCTCTTTACGAGAGAAGATTGCGGGGTAGAGCAGCCCGGTAGCTCGTCAGGCTCATAACCTGAAGGTCAGTGGTTCAAATCCACTCCCCGCTACCAATTTTTATATTTTATGACTGCGGGGTAGAGCAGCCCGGTAGCTCGTCAGGCTCATAACCTGAAGGTCAGTGGT
>CAZABK010000109.1:0-6120 GCA_964483355.1 uncultured Verrucomicrobiota bacterium
CGGACTGGAGTCGGTCGGCGTCGAGATTCTCAATGCCTCCGCGAATCCGACGCTTTCCTTTTCCTGTTCAAGCGGCACCTCCGTTGTTTCGGTCGCTTTCGACGAAGCCGCCGTAACCAACTATGTGCTGCAGGCCTGCGATAATCTGCTCTCAAATAACTGGCTCGATATATCCGCTCCATTTTCAGCGGACACCAATTGGGTTGTAGCCACCACAAACCGCGCCGCGTACTATCGCGCCAATGCCCAATGATAGCGTCCGTGAAACAGAAAATCCGCCGCGCTCTTTTTTCCGTTTTCGCGCTCCTGAGTTTGCCGGGGTATGCAGATGTTTTGACGGCGTGGGATCTCGCGGGAGTCGATGCCGCCGACCTTCCCGCCGGCGCGCCGTATGAATTTGCCGCGACTACGCGCCATGTATCCGGAAGCGTCGATGGCGCATTGATGTTGGGCGGCGGCGTCAACCCCAGCACGACGGCCGGGCAGTATGGATTCAAGGTTTCCTCCGCTGACGAGCAGATAACTTTGGCCGGCGCGATTGCCGAGAACCACTATATTCAGTTCACGCTCATTGCTGACGAAGGTTTCTGTTTCAATTTGAGCTCGCTCGAAATGAAGGGCGAATCCAGCTCAACCGGTTCTGACAATGTCGCCCTGATGTCCGACGTCGATGGATTTGTTTCCGGAAACGAGATCGCAACGCTGGGCGAACGGCAGGGCGTCACCGGCGGATGGGACACCGATGCGAGCGGGTGGGGGAGTCCCATCGATCTCTCCGACTCTCAATACCAAAAACGCACCGCAATAACGTTCAGGATTTACGGCTGGAACACAACCTCAGGCAGCGGGGTGACCGCACTGCGCAATCTCTCCGGCGATGATCTGATCATAAGCGGCACTCTCGAAGCCATCCCCGAACCCGCCGTCATCACCTTCATTTCCATTGCCGGCCTCGGCACCATCTTTGTCCGCCGCCTTTTAGGTCGGGAATGATATCGCGCGGAGACGCAGAGTCCGCAAAGAAAGCATGCGCTGTTTTTTGACAAGATAAACAGGAAGTACTTGATTTTTGATTTGTGTTATCTTTGTGCTCTCTCGTGGCAAATAAATTACCGTCCGCACCGCCTCCATATTTTCTGAATTAGTTTCTTCCGCGTCCATTAGCGTCGTTCCGCGGTTCGCTTTAAACCATATGCTGTTCTCTTTGCGTTCTCTGCGTCTCCGCGCGAGATATGTTTCTCTTCCAGTCCGCATCGCCTCCTTATTTTTCTAATTAGCGCTCATTCGCGGTTAAATGCTCTGTTTTAGCTTTTTGATCCTTTGCTCTTGGTCCTCGCCTCTATGTTTTTCTAATTAGTGTCCATTGGCGTCTATCCGCGGTTCAAAATAGGTTGTCGTCTTCGATCTCTTTTTTTTGTACTTCTCCGCGTTCTTTGCGCCTCTGCGCGAGATAATCCTCCGGATCAACCGCGCATTCTGTGTTTTCTGCGCATTCTGCGGTTAAAATGTTTCCTCCGTGACCTCTGTGGTAAAACAAAAACTCGTTCGACCTGTTCAAAATAAAATGAACAATTCATTGCTCTCTGACCCGTTTTCTGCTCTATTTACACTGGTTTGCGATAGCCTTGGATTGCCCATGACGCATCCCTCTAAATCTTGTTTATGCAAGGAAGGTTTTGCCTGGAAAGGGCAATCAACTGCGGGCGGTAGCGTCAAAATATGTTACCACCCGTGTTGCTCAAGGACACTGAGAGACACGAAGGAATTGCTTCAGGCTGTTGGCTGCAAGTTCTATGAACTTAAATCATAAAATCTAACACCGCGAGCTCTGCTCGCTTAACACTTAAAACCGGCGCGCTGCGCCTACCATGAACTTTCTCCAAGGCATTTTGTTTCTGTTTCTCAAGCTTCTGTCGCACTTTCCGTCACAGTGGTTTCGGAAGTTTGCGTTGCGCCTGCTCGGTGCGCAGGTAGATCGATCAACCGTGCTTTATGGCGGGTTTGAGATCCGCAGTCCGCGCAAATTGAAAATTGGAGCAAACAGCAGCATCGGTCATAAAGCAACATTGGATGCTCGGGGTGGGCTGGAAATTGGCGAAAATGTAAACTTTAGCAGTGAAGTGATGATTTGGACCGCGCAGCACGACTACCGCGATCCACAGTTTGGTACCGTTTTTAAGCCAGTCAAAATCGAAGATTATGCATGGCTCGGTCCGCGCTGCATTATCCTGCCCGGTGTAACGGTAGGCAAGGGCGCTGTTGTCGCTGCCGGCGCAGTGGTCTCCAATGATGTCGAATCCTATACCGTTGTCGGTGGTGTTCCTGCACAGAAGCTCACCGATCGTCCAGAGAATATAAACTACAATCCGGCAGATAAACCGATTTTGTTTGTTTGATAACTAGTTTTAGAATGAGATGAGACTTTTTTTACGGAGAGTTTAGGTGAATGCTTTGAAGCAAATTGTTGATGGTGGTTATTGCATTGGATGTGGTGTTTGTTCCTGTGCGACAAATGGTGTTGTTCCGGTAACCTCAAATGAATACGGAATGTATCAAGCAGATCTGTCGAAGGTAGGTGAGGTTTCGGATGAAGCGCTTCGTAATGCTGAATTTGGGTGTCCGTTTTCTGATGGCGGGCCCGATGAAAATGTAATCGGGAAGACGCTGTTTGGAGAGTTCTGCCAGCATGATTCCCGCATCGGTTATTATAAAGATTTGTATGTTGGGCATGTTAACGAAGATGATTTTCGAGCAATTGGAACCTCCGGAGGGGTGATCACTTGGGTGTTGGCCGAGTTGTTCAAAAGAGGAGAGGTCGATGCTGTTGTTCACGTGAAGAAAGTTGATGATCCTTGTGAAGAAGGCTTTTTCAAGTACGGAATTTCCCGTTCCATAGATGAGATAAAAAACGGGGCAAAGTCTCGTTATTATCCGGTTGAGTTGTCGGATGTATTAAAGCAAATGAAACAGTCTCCTGGTCGGTATGCAGTTGTTGGCCTCCCATGTTTTATCAAAGCCGTTCGTCGTCTTGCAGAAGTTGATTCTGAAATAAGGGAGCGTGTTGCTTTTTGTATTGGTTTGGTATGTGGGCACCTAAAGAGTAAGGCCTTTGCTGATTGTTTTGGTTGGCAGGTTGGAATAGAGCCCGGGCAACTGGATGAAATTGATTTTAGGGTCAAACTTCCTGATCGTCCAGCAGGAAGGTATGGGGTTTATTTGGAAGGCGGGGGACGAGAGGTTACTCGGCCTTCGTTGAGCTTCTTTGGAGCAAACTGGGGCTATAATTTTTTCAGATATTCGGCATGCAATTATTGCGATGATGTGTTTACAGAAACTTCGGATATGGTTGTTGGTGATGCTTGGCTACCGGGATATTCAAAAGATCCGCTTGGAAACAGCGTGGTAGTCGTTAGAAACGAAAAACTGTCCAGTTTCATTCAGCAAGCTAATAAAGATGGACGACTTGGTTTTTGTCGCGAGCCAGTTGATGTAATTGCTGCATCTCAGGCCGGCGGGGTGAGAGATCGGCGGGAGGGGCTGGCATACCGACTTTATCTAAAAGAAAAGAAAGGTGATTTTAGCCCAACAAAACGCATTGATGCGGAAAGAGCAGGGCAGGGGCTCACATTACGTCGCAAGCAGATTTATTTGTTGCGTATGAAAATGGAGCAGGCCAGTCATAAATACTGGCGAAAAGCTAAGAGTCGGGCTGATTATCGTGTTTTTAGAAGAGGAGTGCTCCCGTTTGTTGTGCTGAATAAATTGTTGTATCCGCACAAGCTAAGGTGGATCTATAGGCAACTTAAGGGATTTGGGCGGAAGATGTACGAGTTTTTGCGTGGGATCTGAATTTTAGCGGATTATGAGTGATGCCTTAAAAAAGCAGGCTGTGCGAGGGGCGGTCTTTTCAGCGATTGAGCGGGCGGGTATTCAGCTGGTTCAATTTGTTGTATCTATCATATTGGCCCGGAGGCTGGCTCCCTCAGAGTTCGGGCTTTTGGCAATGGTCGCGCTTTTCACAACCTTTGCAGGCTTGTTGTCGAGCGGTGGTTTTGCGACGGCACTGATTCAGAAGAAAGATGCGACGCATGTCGATGAGAGTACGGCATTTTGGTTTAACCTATTTGTCAGTGCCGTTTTGATGGGGGGCGTTTATGTTTCTGCCCCCTTGATCGCCGAGTTTTACGGTCAACCGCGTTTGATTCCCATAACCCAATGGTGTTCTCTGGGCGTTTTCTTTACCGGAGCATCTGTTGTGCAATATGCGCTTTTGCAGAAGAAGGTGTTTTTTGGGCTTCGCATGGCGGCCTCAGTGTCTGGGACTGTTATATCGGCTGTGGTGGCGGTTGTTATGGCAGTAAAAGGGATGGGGGTTTGGGCACTCGTTGCACAGTTGCTGGTCGCTCGGGGGATCATGCTTGTTATGGTGTGGATTTTTCACCGTTGGCGTCCATTGTTCGTCTTCAGTCTATCATCATTCCGTGCTCTATTTGGATTCGGGATGAAGGTGTTGGGGTACGCATTACTAAATACCATCTACGAAAATCTGTATGCGGTAATTATCGGTAAGGCGTATTCAGCATCTACGCTAGGATATTATCATCGAGCAAAACGCTTTGGAGCCCTACTTTCTTTTATGCCGGTCCTGGTTATCTCTCAGGTTCATTTTCCCTATATGTGCAAGATTCAGGATGATCTGGAGGCAGTACGGAGAGATTTTCAGCGTGTGGTTCAACTCTCCATGGGAGCACTTCTTCCTTTATTGGCCGCTATGGCGGTGATGGCTCCGGACATCATTGTTTTATTAGTCGGTGAAAAATGGCTCCCCTGCGTTCCGTATTTAAGAATCCTTTGCGCGACCGGTGTATTTTATGTGTTGTATATGCTCAACCTCGATGTCTTTAAGGCGTTGGGTCATATGGGACTTGTATTAAAGGTTGATTTTGCAACGAAACTGCTTATCACAATCTCAATTTTTCTACTTTTTCGTTTTGGTGTGAAGATGTTGTTACTGGGGGAATTGGTTTGTTCAATCCTTTCCACTTGTGCGGTACTTTTGATTATGAACTCGCACATACGTACTGGCGCTTTTTCACAGCTTTGGTGGATCGGTCGGAGTGTGTTTGCTACAATAGTTATGATTTTGGCGCTTTGGCTGATTGAGGTGGAAGTTGAGGCGTTGATTGTTCGTGTGCCCATTGAGTTTGTGGCGGGTTTTTCTGTGTATGTAATTGTATTGCTGGCTATGAAAGATCCGGCTCTGCTGTTTGTGATGCGAAAAATTTCCAGCCAGCTTAGGGGTATCTTGGCTGGCAGGAAGAAAGGAACGGTTTGATGTCTAGAGGAATAAAGTGGAGAGCCATTTTTAGTGTAAGGACCCGGGGTTATCGCTGGCATTGTAAGATTACCACTTTTTTGAGGCTTCTTTTTCATCGCGGGAAGACGGTCTATTTGTTTGGCTGCCCGATGCACCCGAACCTCGGAGACCAGGCACAGCTTATGTGTACCTTGCGTTGGCTCTCTGAAAATTATCCGGACTTTCAGGTTTTTCAGTTTAACTGGAACACGGCCCATAAACTCAATATGGTGCTACTGAAACGAAAAATCAGGAACGATGATCTAATCTTTGGGCATAGTGGTTATTTTATCGTAGATCATCATCCGGAGCTGCCGGTGTATTGCATGGTGGCCCGTACCTTTAAGAATAATCCAGTGGTAATTATGCCGCAGACCATCTTGTTTAAAGAGGATGCAGTCCGCGATCGCGTTGCCGAGGCATTTAACGGGCATCCGAATTTTACGCTTTTGTGCCGGGATGAAGTCTCATACAAAACCGCGCAGGATATATTCCCCCAGTGTCGTCTGCTGCTTTATCCGGATATTGTGACCTCCCTGATTGGTGAAAAGAGCTATACCGCAGAGAGGGACGGTATTTTGTTTTGTATCCGAAATGATCCGGAATCATTTTATAAGCCGGATCAGATCCAAGATCTTCGCTCGAAGCTTTCAGCATTAAGCTCCTCTGAGCTGTTGGATACCTCTATTCGCAAATCTTTTGCTGCCATAGCACGGCGCAGAGATGCCCTGATTCATTCCATGCTGGAGCGGTTTTCCAGAAGC
>CAZABK010000110.1:0-6080 GCA_964483355.1 uncultured Verrucomicrobiota bacterium
GCTTTTTTATGCCTTCTTCCCGATGTAGAATGCATATCCGTAGTATTGCTTATACTTGCGATACAGCTCCGCTTCGTGCCGCTGGCTGGCAACAAACTCTTCGGCGCCCCTGTTCCCTTTGTGCTTTTCCAGGAACAGCTCCATCGCTTTCTCCTGCGGCGCGTAGAAGTTTTCGATCCAGCAGCTCTCCGGCAAACTGAAGGTTGCGACGGAGGTGTAGCCCGCTTTCTGCAGTTGCGCCACCTTGTTGGGGATCGTGTCGATCTGCGGGTATTCGCGGTTCCAGAAATTGTCAATCTCGGCGGGGCGCGACTCGGTGAACCATGAGGCCTCGGAAACGGCAATATAGCCGCCCGGTTTAAGAAACTTTCTCCACTCGTGCAGCCCCCGTTCAAAGCCAATATTGTAGATCGCGCCTTCCGACCAGATCAGATCCAGCTCTTCATCTCCGAAAGCGAGATGGTCCATGGAGCCCACGACGCCGGTCACGCGACCCTGAAGCCCCATCGTCGCCGCGTTCTTGTTGAAGAGGTCGATGAAGGTGTCGAAAAGATCAACGCCTGTAATCTGCCCCGGCGCTGACTGCGCCAGCACCATCGTCTGACCGCCCGTTCCGCAGCCGATATCAGCAATGCGCGATTCATCCGTAAGGCCCTTCTCAACAAAGCCCAGCGCCCTGCGCGTCACTTCCGGACTTCCGGGGCCCTGTCGCTCCAGGTTGGCGTAATATTCGCAGAGCAAACTCAGATCGAATTCGGGAATGGATTTAATGTCGTCGCTCATAATGTATTGGGGCTTCGGCTAGTTATCGGTCGGCCGCAGTGCCCTGGCCAGCGGACAGCGGGATGGATCAATCTCACGGCCACGGCGATAGGCCTCCAGCAGCTTTTTCGATTGTGCCGCCAACTCACGACGAACCTCCCGCCGCCGGCCTTTTACCAACGGAATGTGCATATCGTCATAGGCAGTCGTCTGGTGCCGCATCCAGGCAATGACGGCGGCCGCGGCGCGGTCCTCAATCGGAATGCGCCCGGTCCGGGCAACGGTTCCGCTGCCGACCGGCACGGCATGTTCACAAATCTGCCGCGCCATCTTTTCCGCTTCGGCCTGATAGCGCGGGTCAAAGTTCAGCCATTGCAATAATGCCTGATAAAAACTGACTTCATACTCGGCCTGCTTTTTCTCGCGGCGCTGAAGATCGGCGGCGCGTCTTTTGGCATAGCCGGGGGCGGCGCGCCTTTCGGCGACAATGCGGTGCGCCTCCTCGATGTTTTCGGCCGGCGCCCAGACGCCATCGGAAAAGGTTTTCCGCCCTTTCTTACGGGTCGCCGTCCAGCTTGGCCCCAGGCTCTTCACGGTTTTGGTGACAGCCGCATCGCCGGGTTTCAGGCATGCCCAGCCGCTCGGCAGGTCCAGTCGGTTGCCCTGCTTATCCCACACGAAACGGTGATGCGGGCTCGGCGACGAAGTCACCAGCAGGGTCTCATTTTCAGGATTGCTCATAACAGATAAGAGGCGTTCAACCCGGAACAATATCGCCGACGCCGTTGAGGATATAGTCCGGCCGATAGGCAAACTTTTCGATGTCCTCGCGTTTGGAGACACCGCTGAGCACCAGCGCCGTGGTGATTTCGGATTCGATGCCGGCAATCATATCCGTATCCATCCGATCGCCGACAATCACGGTTTCCTCGCGCTGGCACTCCAGCTTTTTCAGGGCGCTGCGCATCATCAACGGATTCGGTTTGCCGACATAATAGGCCTTGCAGCCAGTGGCCAGCTCGATCGGTGCGAGCAGTGCACCGGTGGAAGGAATCATCAGTCCGCCCTCAACCGGTCCGGTCAAATCCGGATTGGTGCCGATCAGCTTGGCGCCCTCGTTGACCAGCCGCGTGGCCTTGCAGATCCGGGCATAGTCATAGTTGTCGCTTTCGCTGACCACCACATAGTCCGGATGGGTGTCGTCGATCGAATAGCCCACGTCATAGAGTGCATTGATGATGCCGGCATCGCCGATCACATAGGCGGTTCCACGAGGCTTCTGGCTCGACAGAAAGGCGGCGGTGGCACGGGCACTGGTGTAAAAGTGGGACTCATCCACATCCAGCCCCATCCGGCCCAGCTTTTCGCTCAGTTCACGCAGGGTCTTGGCACTGCTGTTGGTCAGGAACAGAAATTTTTTCTCCTCCGTCTTCAGCCACTCCACAAACTCCTTCACGCCCGGAAGCAGATTCTTTCCATGATAAATCACGCCATCCATATCGCAGATAAACGCCTTCTTGTTCCGTAAATTTTCCATTCCCACTCCTGATTTATAGATGAAGAACGATAGCGGGTTTTCTACCCATTGGAAGTTTTAAGGCCGAAAACAGATCAGGCATATTCCCGCGCAAGGTCGTCGACCAGTTCGAGCATAAGATCACGGCGGACGCTGGATTTGCGCCAGAAGAGGGCAATCGTCCGTTCGGCACCGCCGCCGCGCAGCTTCAGATAGTGCAGGTGCGGATTGCGGCGGGCTACGCAATCGGGAATGAGCGAAACGGCGCGGCCCATAGAGATCATCTGCAGCAGCGTTTCCATGGAGGAGGCACGAAAGTTAAAGACCTCACCAATCCCGGCCGTCGCACAATATTCGAGGGCCTCCTCCCTCAAACAGTGCCCCTCTTCGAGCAGCAGCAGTTTTTCCTGCGACAGCTTTTCCGGCGTAATCGTTTTTCGTTTGGCCATCGGATGCGATGGAGCGACGCCGACATAAAACTCCTCGGAAAAGATAGTGCCGTATTCCAGCGCAGCATGCTCTTCGGGCAACGCCAGAAAAACGGCATCAATGCTCCCCGCCTTCAGCCGCTCCAGGAGAATATGGGTTTTTTCTTCGATCAGGTTGACCTGCAGGTTCGGATAGCAATCCACCAGATGGTCAATAATCTGCGGAAAATAATAGGGCGCCAGCGTCGGAAAGGCGCCGACGGAAAGCTGTCCGGCATACGGATCGTTCCAGACCGCGGAAAGCTCCTCGATCTCGGTCACCTGCTGCATCACGATCCGCGCGCGTTCGAGCACCTCCTCCCCGGCCGGCGTAAAGAAGACCCCTTTCGTGCTCCGCTCCAGCAGCTGAATCCCCAGTTCCTCTTCAAACTTTTTGATCTGGATGCTCAGTGCCGGCTGGCTGACGTTACACGCATCCGCCGCTTTATGAAACCCGCCCTGCTCATCCAACGCCAACAGATATTTGAACGCCTGTAAATTCATAACTGCTCTTACTCCCCCAAACTACAACCCGTTTATAAAACCGTTAATAGACGTGAATGAACATGAATCCACAGATAAAGAACCATCTCATTTACGTTCACCAACATCCATTCACGGTGAAAAATCATAATAAACGAAACTTATCACTCCAGTAAATTATATAAATTTTACAAAATGCAAATTTTGGCGCAGGTTATTGCGCATCGAAAGAAGCAGCAGTTTAACAACTAACCACAGGAGAAAGAACATGATCAAAGTAGGACAACCCGTCGAAGAGTTCAAACTGGCCGCGTATCAGAATGACGAGATCAAGGACATCGCCCTGTCCGACTACAAAGGCAAATGGGTCGTACTGGCCTTCTATCCGGCCGACTTCACCTTCGTCTGCCCGACCGAGCTCGAAGAGCTGGCGGATCTCTACCCGAAATTCCAGGAAGCCGGCGCGGAAGTCATCTCCGTTTCCACCGACACGGCCTTCGTGCACAAAGCCTGGCATGACAACTCGCCGGCCATTGGAAAAGTGAACTATCCGATGGGCGCTGACCCGACAGGCACCGTTTCCAAACAGTTCGGTGTTTATATCGACAAGGACGGCCTGGCCCTGCGCGGCACCTTCATTATCGATCCCGACGGCAACCTGAAAACCGCGGAAATCCATGATCTCGGCATCGGCCGCAGCGCAGCGGAATCGCTTCGCAAACTGGAAGCCGCCAAGTTTGTTTACGAACACGGCGACCAGGTCTGCCCCGCCAACTGGCAGCCGGGTTCCGATGCGATGACGCCCGGCCTCGACCTCGTCGGCAAAATCTAACTCCCCCAACCAACCCCAAGCCCTCCCGCCCGTCCCGGGCGGGGGGGCATCCTATTAAGTAATTAAACACAAGGACGCAAAGCACACGAAAACCCGCAAAGCTTTGCGAAACATCAACACCTTAGCGCCCTTTGCGTTAAAATGATCCTGCCGGGAGAGAACACATGTTAGAGCAAGCTGTTAAAGATCAACTCAAAACTGTCTATGCGGAACTTTCATCCACATTCCGTCTTTTGGTTTCAGCCCAAAATCATGCCGCGAAAAACGAGCTGCAGGAAATGCTCAATGATGTGGCCTCGGCGTCCGAAAAAATAACCGTGGTTGAGCAGGATTCGGAAGGGCTTCAGTTTCAGATCGAGCGTGATGGCGAAATACTGCCGATCATCATTCGCGGCGTCCCCGGGGGGCATGAATTTACCACATTAATTTTGGCCATCCTGAATGCCGACGGCAAAGGCAAGTGGCCGGACAAAGGCATCCGGAATCGCATCAAAGCGCTCAAAGGCCCCATCAAACTGACCAGCTATGTTTCCACCAGCTGCGTCAACTGCCCCGATGTGGTGCAGGCGCTCAACCAAATGGCCCTGCTCCACCCTGACTTTCAGCATGAAATGGTGGAAGGCACCCATTTTCAGTCCGAAATTTCCGAGCGAAAAATACAGGGCGTACCGGCGGTCCTGGCCGGCGAAACGCTGCTGCATGCCGGAAAGGCGGACCTCGCCGAACTGCTCGATAAACTTGAAGCGCACTACGGCGCGGAAGCCGTTGAAACTACGGAAACCAAAGAATACGACGTCGCCGTCATCGGCGGCGGCCCGGCTGGAGCCGCCGCCGCCATTTACACCGCCCGCAAAGGCCTGAAAACCGCCATCATTGCCGAACGCATCGGCGGGCAGGTCAACGAAACCAAGGGCATCGAAAATTTAGTCGGCACCCCCTACACCGAAGGACCGCAGCTCGCCGCCGACCTGTTCAAACATCTTGATGCATACCCGATCGATATTCTCGAGCATCGCCGCGTGCAAAAGATTGATGACGGCGATCGCAAAACCCTGCACATGAAAGGCGGTGAAACCGTCACCACCGGCGCGTTGATTCTGGCAACGGGCGCCAAGTGGCGGCAGCTCGGCATTCCCGGCGAAAAGGAAAACATTGGCCGCGGCGTGGCCTTCTGCCCGCACTGCGACGGCCCCTTCTACAAAAACAAACCGGTCGTCGTGGTCGGCGGCGGCAACTCCGGCGTCGAAGCGGCGATCGACCTTGCCGGCATCTGTTCGCACGTCACCCTGTTGGAATTCCACGACGAGCTTAAAGCCGACGGCGTTTTGGTAGAAAAAGCCCAATCACTGGAAAACGTAACCATTCATACCAATGCTGCCGCAACCAAAGTGCGGGATAACGGCGCCAAGGTTTCCGGCATCGAATTTGATGACCGTGTTTCCGGCGAACATATAACCGTTGATGCCGACGGCATCTTTGTGCAGATCGGCCTGACACCGAACACGGCACCATTCAAAGGTCTGGTTGAAATGAATGATATGGGCGAGATCATCGTCGACGCCCCCTGCCGCACCAACAAAAACGGCATTTATGCCGCCGGCGATCTGACCACCGTGCCCTACAAGCAGATCATCATCGCCATGGGCGAAGGTGCCAAGGCCGGACTCTCCGCCTTCGAAGATTTCGCCCGCGGCAACATCGAACAACTATAATTCGATAAAATATATTGGGACGGGATAACAGGATCTACCGGATGTTCGAATCCAGTGCGTCCTTTTATCCTGTCTAAAAAAAGAGTCTGAGAAATGTGGGACGAAGCATATTCAACCGAAGAATTTATCTACGGCACGGAACCGAACGAGTTCCTTAAAGCCAACACCGATAAACTCAAACCCGGCAGCGTGCTCTGTCTCGCCGATGGCGAAGGGCGTAACGGCGTCTATCTCGCCAAGCTCGGCTTCGAGGTCACCTCCGTCGACCTCTCCTCCATCGCGCTGGAAAAGGCGCAACGCTTCGCGGT
>CAZABK010000111.1:0-6038 GCA_964483355.1 uncultured Verrucomicrobiota bacterium
TCGGCCACAGCTATGTCGGCACCGAACACATTCTGCTCGGCCTGCTGCGCGAGGGCGAGGGGATTGCCGCGCGTGTCCTCGAAAACCTCGGCGTCGACCTCGACGAAACACGCTACGAAATCATGAAGACGCTCGATCCGGATTACGATCCGGCCGCAGAAGGCGAATATGAGGAGGAAGAGGAAAACGGCGCGCCGCCGATGGGTCCGCAGCAGCCTCAGGGCAAGGGCAAATCCAAAACGCCCGCGCTGAATACCTTCGGGCGCGACCTCACCAGGCTGGCCAAGGACGGCGAACTCGATCCGGTCATCGGACGAAAAGATGAAATCGAACGGGTCGTTCAGATCCTTTGCCGCCGCACCAAAAATAATCCCGTATTGCTCGGCGAGGCCGGGGTCGGCAAAACCGCGATTGCCGAGGGGCTCGCGCAGGCCGTCACCAACGGCAACGTCCCGGACCTGCTGATCGACAAGAAGGTTATTACGCTCGATCTTGCGCTGATGGTGGCCGGCACCAAATATCGCGGCCAGTTTGAAGAGCGCATCAAGGCTGTGATGGATGAAATCCGCAAGGAAAAGAACATTATTCTCTTCCTGGATGAGCTGCATACGATTGTAGGCGCCGGTGCGGCCGAAGGAACGATGGATGCCGCCAACATCATCAAGCCGGCGCTTTCACGCGGCGAGCTCCAGTGCATCGGCGCCACCACGCTCAAGGAATACCGCAAATATATCGAAAAGGATGCCGCACTCGAACGGCGCTTCCAGACCGTGACGGTCAAGGAACCCTCAGTGGAAGACGCGGTCCAGATCATGATGGGGCTGCGGGCAAAATATGAGGAACACCATCATGCGCAGTTTACCGATGAAGCGCTCAAGGCTGCCGTTGAATGTTCCGCGCGTTATCTGCCCGACCGCTTCCTGCCCGACAAGGCGATCGACCTGATCGACGAGGCCGGCGCGCGTGCGCGTATCGGCAGCATGAGCCGCCCGCCGGAACTCAAGCAGCTCGAAGAGGATATCCATACGTTTGAGAGCAAGAAGAACGATGCGATCCACGAACAAAAATTTGAAGATGCCGCCAACTTCCGCGACCAGGAACGCCAGAGCAAGGAAAAGCTTGAACAGCTGCTCGATGAATGGCGCAAGAAGCGCGATGAAAACAAATCGGTTGTGACCGATGAAGACATCATGGTGGTGGTTTCCAAATGGACCGGCATTCCCGTTATGAAAATGGGCGAAAAGGAGATGGAGCGCCTGCTGCGCATCGAGGATGTCGTCGGCGAACAGGTTGTTGGCCAGCAGGAAGCCGTCAGCGCCATTGCCCGCGCATTGCGTCGCTCCCGTGCCGATCTCAAGGATCCCAAACGTCCGATCGGCTCGTTTATTTTCCTGGGCCCGACCGGCGTCGGCAAAACCCTGCTTGCCAAAACACTGGCGGAATTTATGTTCGATGATCCCGAGTCGTTCATTCAGATCGACATGTCGGAATACATGGAAAAATTCAACGCCTCGCGTCTGGTCGGCTCGCCGCCGGGCTATGTTGGTCACGAAGAGGGCGGCCAGCTGACCGAACGCGTACGCCGGCGGCCGTATTCCGTCGTGCTGTTTGACGAAGTGGAAAAGGCCCATCCGGATGTAATGCACATGCTGCTGCAGATCATGGAGGAGGGGCGCTTGACCGACAGTCTCGGCCGTAGCGTCGACTTCCGCAATACGGTTGTGATCATGACCTCCAACCTCGGTGCGCAGGAAGTAAAGAAGGCCGGCGCGCTTGGCTTTGCGCCGTCGAACGAGGATGTTGATTATCAGAAGCTCAAGGAAATGATGACGGCGATCGCCAAGAAAACCTTCAAGCCGGAGTTGCTTAATCGCCTCGACGACATGATTGTTTTCCGCGAACTGAACCGGACGGATCTGGAAACGATTATCAACCTTGAGCTGGCCAACATTCAGAACCGTGTGCTGGGCCGCAACATTGAACTGAAGATCACCAAACCCGCCCGCGACTTCCTGCTCGAAAAGGGCTACGATAAAGCCTATGGCGCGCGTCAGCTTCGCCGAACGGTCGAGCGCTTTCTTGAAGATCCGCTTGCAGAGGAAATCCTGCGCGGACAGATTCTGAATAATTCGGTTGTAACGGTTCGGGCAAACAAGGAAAAGCTGACCTTCAAGAGCAGCCCGGCGGAATCCGGAGAGTCTACGGACGAAGAATAGACCGCTCACTTTTGGGTTAGTGCATCCCCGGTTTTCTGAAAGGAAATCGGGGATTGATTTTTATGGGGGTTGGAAATAACCTTCGCCCCTTTTACGGAGAAAAGAAAATGCGCGAATTTACTACCTTTGAAGAACGCCTCTCGGTCTGGACAGCCGAGGCAATGAGATCGATTTTTGGTATGGATGAGGCGGATGTGCACCTCGGCGTGTCGCCGACCAATAACGAAAAATTTGGCGACTACCAGTGCAACGCTGCCATGTCGCTGGCCAAGCCCCTGCAGAAGGCGCCGCGCCAGATTGCACAGGAATTTGTTGATGCGGCTGAACTTCCGGATTTTGTTGAAAAGATTGAGATTGCCGGCCCCGGCTTCATTAACTTTTTTCTCGCTAATTCGGCACTCTCTTCATACATCGAATCACTGGAAAACGACCCGCATCTGGGCGCCGAACAGGCAGGGCAGGGGAAGAGCGTCATCATCGACTATTCCAGCCCCAATGTTGCCAAGCCGATGCACATCGGTCATATCCGCTCGACCGTCATCGGAAACGCTATTGACCGCCTCTACCGCTTCCTCGGCTATAATGTGATTGCCGACAACCATCTCGGCGACTGGGGAACCCAGTTCGGTCTGATGATGATCGGCTTCCGCAACTTTGTGAACGAAGAGGCGCTGAATGAAGCGCCGGTCGAAGAGCTCGAGCGCATCTATGTTGAGAGCTACAATAAATCGAAGGAAGACGAATCGTGGCGCGAGCTGGCCAAAGCCGAACTGGTTAAACTACAGCAGGGCGACGCCGAAAATCGCGCGCTGTGGGAAAAGTTCATCGAGCTCTCCATCGAAGAGTTCAACACCATCTACGACCGCCTTGATGTTAAGTTTGATCTCTACCGCGGCGAAAGCTTCTATAACGACCGCCTCCCGAAAATCATCGAGGCACTCGAAGAAAAGGAGCTGGCCAAAGAGAGCGACGGCGCCCTGATCGTCGACCTCGAAGAAGACGGCATGCCGATCTGCATCGTGCGCAAGAGCGATGGGGGATATAACTATGCCACCACCGATCTCGCCACCGTCGAGGCCCGCATTGAAGAATTTGATCCGGAACGCATCATCTATGTGACCGACGAACGCCAACAGCTCCACTTTAAACAGTTCTTCAAGATCTCGGAAAAGCTCGGCATGGATGCCAATCTGGTGCATGTCTGGTTCGGCCTGATGCGCCTGCCGGAAGCCACATTCTCAACCCGCGAGGGCAACGTGATTAAACTTGCGGCACTGCTCGACGAAGCCGAGGCGCGCGCACTGGAAATGGTCAAAACCAGCAGTCCGGATATGCCGGAAAAGCAGCAGAAGGACCTGGCAAAGGCGATCGGTATCGGCGCCATCAAATATACCGATCTCAGCCAGAACCCGCAGAGTCTCGTGACCTTTACCTGGGAAAAGGCGCTGAACATGGAAGGTAACTCCGCGCCGTATCTGCAATATGCCTATGCGCGAATCTCGTCGGTTTATGACAAATTCCATGCGCAGTATCCGGAAACCGAACTGAGCGAATGTTCAATAATTATTGAACACGAGATCGAGCGGCGTTTGGCGATCAAGCTTTCCCGTTTCCCGGCCGCCGTTCGCGCCGCCGCCGAAAACTATCGTCCCAATATCATGGCCGATTATCTCTATGACCTTGCACAAATCTACAGCAGCTTCTATCAGAACGTTCCGTTCCTGAAGGCGGACGAGGGCGTGCGCGAAAGCCGCATTCGGCTTTGCCGTTCCGTGGCGGCAACTCTGAAGCAAGGTTTGGATCTGCTCGGCATTCAGACCAGAGAACGAATCTAGAAACCGCGATTAATGAATCATCAGATTGAGCGAGGTCATGAACGTGACCTCGCTTTTTTTATGCCCGAAAATGACACGGTCAGAGCGTAAAAAAAATAACTCCCTGAGAATTTAAAAATCAGATTTAAACAGGGGTGTTGGAAATCGCGCACATCAAAGCGAGTGACTCAATAAGAAACAAATCAGCGGCCGATTTTTCCGAGCATCTAGAGAGATGAAAATCGCAAAGCCGTGATTTTGAAATACCGAATCACTTTAATGGATAACTCAAATTAGGCGACGTTTTCTCGAGCGCCCGGAACTCCAAAAGCTCTCCTGAAAGTTATTCACAGTTATCCACAACTTCATCAACAAGTCCTACGTCGCATAATATATCGAAAGTTACCCCACAATGTCGCCGGGGTTGGGTTGACACCTAGTAAAATCGTGATAGCTTCCCCTGTGTTGGCCCGGAGGTGGCCTGATAGGAGGTTGACAGGATGGCAGATAAGCGTAAAAAGAAAACCATGCCAGTACGGGAAGAGAATATTCTCGTTAAGGTAAAGGTGAATAGAGAACGCTACGAGCAGTACAAGGAAGCAGCGGCGGAAGATCGGCGCTCTTTCTCTCAATGGGCTGAAATTGCCTTAGATGAAAAGCTCATGCGCACAAAGAATACGCCTAGACCTTAAACAAGAGAGCGAGGGCTAAATGCCTTGCGCTCTCTTTTTGTTTTTGACGTTACCCCACAATGACGAAACGTTCCAAAAACAGTCCACTTTCCACCGAAATACAAACTCAATTATCAGTCAAAACCCGTCCGAAAAATCGGACTTATAACAAGGAGTCGAAGTTGTGAAGCTTGAATTTTGCGCAGTAAGTTTTATCGAGCTTGCGCCATTTGGTGGCGAGAAGATTAAAGACATTCACACGGAGGCCGACCGGGTAGCTCGTGAGTTGCGGTGTGATGTTGCTTATGAGGTGAGCGGCACAAAGTACCGCATTCCCAACCACGAAAGCTTTTAGGAGTCGGAACGATGTTTGACGCTCACACTCATAACGCCGTTGATAAATATGTCGGCCGGGTAACGCTTCAACTCCCGGCCTATTTCCGGCAGGAACTCGACGGCGCGATTGATCGCGGCATATCCCAGATGCCGGGCAAGTCCCGCGAGGAACTGAAAAACCTTGTGGCCGCGTCCGTCGCGCTGACGCTGCGCGCTTCCAACTTTGCCGAAGTGGTAGACGCGGAAATACAGCGCGAACTTGAAGCGCAAGCCAACGGCGAGGCCGTCCGCGACATGCAGCGCCTCGACATGCTCAAACGCCGACACGCCGAAGCCGTAACGGAACTTGAACGGGTGGTTTTTAACCGACGCAAGGCATGGAAAACCGTTCGCGCGGCATTTATCCAATATCTAAAGGCCGTCGACCTGCTCGATGAATACGACGCGCGACCGCTGCGCGCCTATGGAATGCGCATCTTTGAAAAGCGCCAGCACCTAGAAGGACAGAAGGAGGCCGCGAAATGATCCCGACCACCCGCAATCAAAGCCCATATCCCCAAAGGGGCGACCGAAGGGGAGCGCCGACGGGATGCCCGACGCGGCGAGCGTCCAACCGCCTACTGCGTTTCTATTTGTCTGAACTCAACCGGCGCAAGCCGATCCAGCTTGAACTATTCAGCAGCAAGGAGGTTGCAGCATGAGATTGAACGCAATGGAACCGATTTGGATTCGTTGGGGCGGCAAGTGGTATGCCGGGCACTTTCAGGGCTACGCCGGGGCGGGCATGGTGCGCACCGTTTCCGACCTCGGGAACAGCTTTAAAGTTCCGCGCGCTTGCGTAAAACCGCGCAGCAAGAAAGGGGCGGCGGCATGAGTGGTTATGATCCAATTTCAAAGGGTGGGCCGGGCGTGAAGGTTGTTTCTTACGGCGGCGGGCTGAACTCAACGGCGTTGCTGATCGGTCTGGTTGAGCGCGCCGAATGGGTCGATTTAATTCTGTT
>CAZABK010000112.1:0-5742 GCA_964483355.1 uncultured Verrucomicrobiota bacterium
GCCCGGCATTATTGAAGAAGCGCTCGAAGCCGCCGGCGAAAGCTACGACTCCATCGACGCGCTCGCCGTCACCTACGGCCCCGGCCTCGCCAGTTCGCTGCTCATCGGCTTTTCCGCCGCCAAAACGCTTGCCTTGCGCCTCGGCAAGCCGCTCATCGGTGTCAACCATCACGAAGGTCATCTGCACTCCGTTTTCATGAAAGAGGATGCGCCGAGCGCTGAAGAAGTTTTCCCGATGCTGGGGCTGATGGTTTCCGGCGGCGACACCAGCCTCGTGCTGATGCGCGGTCCCGGACAATATGAACTGCTCGGCAGCACCATCGACGATGCCGCCGGAGAGGCGCTCGATAAAGCCGCCGCTGTGCTCCGCCTCGGTTATCCCGGCGGACCCGTGATTCAGAAAACGGCTGAAGGCGGCGACCCGAACTATATCCGCTTTCCGCGCGGACTCGACAACGTCGACCGCGGCAAATGGATCTACAAATATGACCGCGAGCTCTGCTTCAGCTTCAGCGGCCTGAAAACTTCGCTGCTCACCCACGTCAAGAATCTCGACCACGAACCCGAGGGCGACGAGCTGCGCGACATTGCCGCCAGCTATCAGGAAGCCGTCTGCGATGCACTGGCCACCCGCGTTGAACGCGCGCTGAAGCGCTTCCCGATCAAAAGCTTCTGCTGCGCCGGCGGTGTTTCGCTCAACCGGATTCTGCGCGAAAAGCTGACGGCGCTGTCCGAAAAGACCGGCGTTCCGCTGCTGCTCTGCCCGCCGGCCTACTGCACCGACAACGCAGCCATGATTGCCGGCGCGGCCTACGAAAAAGTGCGACTGGAAAAGCAAGGCGAAGAGCCCGTGGATGTAAATCCCAACCTGCGCCTCGCTGACTGGTCTTAATTTAACAGAAGTCCGCAAAGAGCGCGAAGGGCAGGTGGCTTTGCGGCCTTTGCGCTCTTTGTGTTAAAAAAGTCAGCGTTGTCCGCCGGAGGCTTTGACGAGGGCGAAAAAGCGGTCTTCATATTTTTCCCAAAGCCCGTTTTGCTTAAGCATGTCGGCGAGGGCATTGATGCGGCCGGGGTCGCGCGACGCTTCCAGAAAGGCCTGATCAAGATTGTCGGCCTGCTGTTTACGCAGGTCGAGCGACTGCTGCTGAAAATCCTGCATATTGCCGCGCGCGGAATGTTGTACCAGCTCGACCATTAGTTTGAGCAGGCAGACTTCCCATGGATCGTCCACGCCGACGAGGATTGCACTGAGCGGATCATCCTTCGCCGCAACCTCTTCCTTGACGCGTTCGAGCACGTTGTCGAGATGGTCGGTCACGACATATTCCTTGAGCTCCTGCTTCTGTAGCGTGAAGCCATACTGCAGAATGCGCAGGTCGTTGGCGTGTTCCGCCAGCCATTCGGCATATTGCTGTGCCTTTGCCCCCAGATCGCCGACGTCCACCTGTCCGAGCGCCTGCGGCGTGATGATCGCTGGCTTGAGCGCCTTGAGGTGGCCTTCGCGTACGACGACCTTGTCGACGCTGTCCATCTGTTGGCACACGAGATAATAGTTCACTACGGTATCACCGAACGTTTCCAGACGGCTGGTCGGTGCAGAAATCAGTTCGGTGTTGTTTACCGCATACCAGAAATCGAATTGGCGCTTGCTGTCGTCCATGGATAGAGAAATCTTTCAGTGCCTAGTGCCTAGTGCCTAGTGCCTATTTCATATTCTTTTCGTTGGCCTGGTAGTCGGCAAATTTCATCGAGACAACCTTGGAGATGCCGCGCGTCTGCATCGTTACGCCATAGATCACGTCGGCCGCGGCGATGGTCTGGCGGCTGTGGGTGATGATGATGAACTGCGACGAAGTCAGGAAGCCCTTGAGCGCTTCGACGAAACGGTTGATGTTGGCATCGTCGAGCGCGGCGTCGAGCTCGTCGAGGACGCAGAACGGACTCGGCTTGACCTTGAAGAGCGAGAAGAGCAAGGCTACCGCCGTCATGGTGCGCTCGCCGCCCGAAAGCAACGAGATGGTCTGCAGTTTTTTGCCGGGCGGTCGGGCAATAATTTCGATGCCGGCTTCAAGCACGTCTTCATCGTTGGTCAGCACCAGCTTGGCCGAACCGCCGCCAAAGAGCTGTTTGAACATTTCCTGGAACTCGGCGTTTACCTTGTTGAAGGTGTCCTTGAACAGTTCGGTCGTGGTGTTGTTGATCGTTTTGATCATTTCAAGCAGCTGGTTCTTGGCCGCAATCAGGTCTTCCTGCTGTTTCATCAGGAAGGCATAGCGCTCCTCGTGTTCGGCATGCTCCTCAATCGCCACCAGATTAACCGGACCCATCGAGTCGAGCTTGGCCTGCAGTTCGGCAACGCGCGTTTCGATCACTTCGCGTTCCGGAACCTCGTCGTTTTCCCAGCGCGGCGCTTCGGATTCGGCCAGCTCTTCCTTGGTAATGTGGTAGGCGCCGGTCACGCGCTCGAGCGCATTGTCGTGGCGCATGGTGTATTCGGCCTTTTCTACCTCAAACTTGGATTTTTTGTTGAGCTCGGCTTCGAGCTCGTTACGGATGCCGCGCAGCCGGTTTTCGGCGGTCGTCAGAATCTGAATGGTTTCCTCGCGGCGGGCGCGTTCGGATTCGAGCGTATGGGTAGTTTCTTCCAGTCGGATTTCGAGCGGCTCAATTTTTCCCTGTTCCTCTTCGATCGAAACCTTCAGGTCTTCGATGCGCCGGTTATAGGAATCAATTCCGCCGGTTCGTTCGCTGATCAGCTCTTCAAGTTCGCCGATGCGCGCGGCCATCGGCTGCTTGCGGTTGTTGAGATGTTCAAGCGCCGATGATTTCTGCGAAAAGACAATGCGGTGCTCCGAGGTGATCGAGAGGGCGTCAGAGCGCTTGTCTTCGATTTCGGTGAGCGCCTTGGTCTGCTCGCTGATCTGCGTACGGATATTGGCCTGACGGTCGCGCGCCTCCTGCAGTTCGGTGGCGAGGTTTTTACGCAGGTCGGCGCCTTCGCTTTCGCGTTCAGCCAGGTTGTTAAATTCAAAGGTAACGGTTTCGACGCGGTCGCGCGCGGTGGCGGTTTCACGAACGATGACCTGCCGCTCGCCCTCCTGCAGGGCCAACTCGCGCCGGAACTCTTCGAGCATCTGTCGGGCGTTTTCGATGGTCGAAGCGATACCGGATTCTTCGCCGCGCAGGGTTTCGAGTGCGGTTTCGAGCGACTGCACTTCGGCTTCGAGCATTTCAATCTCTCCCTGCAGCTGCTGGCGCAGCTGGTGGCGGGCGAGCGGGCTCTTGTCTTCGGTGCCGGGCATCCAGAGTTCGGAGGCGCCGCAGCCGGAGACGACGGTGCCGTTTTGCGCCACCACGATGGTGTCGGCGGAAAGCACCGCCGGAATTTCCAGCTCGGAGCCGACGACGCGCACGTTCCAGAACAGGCGGCGGACAAGCGGGGCGACGGTGTCGCTGAAGTCGATGCAGTCGAGCAGTCCCTGGCCGACAGCAGAGGAGTCGAGCGTGGCTTCCTCTTTGCTGGAGGTGACGCTCAGCAGGCGGGCGCTGCCGGCCTCCTGGTCGCGCAGCCAGTTGAGTGCGTCGCGGGCATAGGCTTCGTCGCGGACGACGATGGCATCGATGCACGGACGCAGGATCGCTTCGAGTGCGGTCTGGTGTTCCGGCGAGGTCTTGAGCTGTTCCGCGAGCGGGCCGATGATGCCGACGCGGTCGAGCGTAAAGTCGGCGGGCGGATTGAGCAGTATCTGTGCGCCGGGCGGGAAGCCTTCCTGACGGGCTTCGCCGCCGGAAAGCATCTCGAACTGGGCGCGTTTGGCCGCGGCGTTTTTCTGCGCTTCGTTGAGCTTGCGCTCGTTTTCAACAATCAGGTCTTTGCGGCTGGCGCGGTCGGAGTTGAGCGTGTTGAGCGTTTCGGCCTGCTCGGCGACTTTGCCGGAAAGCATTTCGACCTTGGCGTCCATCTCCTCCTGCCGTTCGACGAAGGAGGTGAGCGAGCGTTCGAGCTCGGCCTTTTCGGTGGCGAGCCGCTCTTTCTTGAGCATCGCTTCGCGGTCGCGAGCGTCGAGGGCGTTGAGCTCGTTCTGCATTTTTGACGCTTTGGAATCGAGGGCGACTGATTCGTTACGCAGGTTGTTGAGCTGCGAACGGGTAACGTTCATCTGCTCTTCGACTTCCTTCTGAACCAGGGTGACGCGTTCGAGCTCCTGCTGGGCCTCCTGCTTGTGCGTCTCGGCTTCGCCGATTTCAGTAATGATCTTTTCGAGCTCGGTGCGGTGTGTTTGGAGGCGCAGGCGGGCTTCCTCGGTCTCCTGCGTATTGCGTTGGGCGAGGGTGGTCAGCTCCGCAATGCGGTCGGTGTTCATGGTGATTAGGTGGCGCGTACGTTCCAGCTCGCTGCGCGCGGCGCTGGCCTGTTCCATGGCCTGCGAAATGGTTTCTTCAAGCTGGGTCAGCGCCTTACGCGAGGTTTCGGCTTCGGTCTCGGCGGTTTCCACCTGTCGGTGCAGCTCGTTGACCTTGCGTTCGAGAATCTGAAGCTCGCCGGTAAGCTCGTTGATTTTCTGGGCATATTCGGCGAGGCGCTGGTTGGTGACGTAAATGTCGAGTCCGCGCATCTCTTCGGAGAGTTCCTTGAAGCGGCGCGCTTTGCCGGCCTGGCGCTGAAGCGAAATAATCTGGCGTTTGACTTCGCGGATGACGTCTTCGAGGCGAAGCAGGTTGGCTTCGGTATGCTCGAGTTTGCGCAGCGCCTCCTTTTTGTCGGCCTTGTATTTGGTGATGCCGGAGGCTTCTTCGAAGACGGTTCGGCGATCTTCGGGGCGCGCGGAGAGAATCTGATCAATCTTTCCCTGTTCGAGCACGGAATAGGAGTCGGTACCGACGCCGGTGTCCATGAAGAGCCGGTGAATATCCTTCAGGCGGCAGGCTTTGCGGTTGAGGAAATAGCCGCTCTCGCCGGAGCGGAAGACGCGGCGGGTAATGCAGACCTCGTCATATTCAATGCCGAGCGAATCGGAGCAGTCGGCCAGCGTGATGCTGACTTCGGCCATGCCGAGCGGTTTGGCGGAATCGGTGCCGTTAAAGATGACGTCTTCCATCTTGGCGCCGCGCAGCGCGCGGGCGCGCTGCTCGCCAAGCACCCAGCGGACGGCGTCGGAGACATTACTTTTGCCGCAGCCGTTCGGACCGACGATAGCGGTCATGCCCGGCTCAAATTCAAGCTTGGTCTTGTTTGCGAAACTTTTGAAGCCAACAATTTCGAGGGACTTAAGATACACAGTGATTCCTCCCAAAAAAACGATCGCCGAAGTTAGCATATTCCGTGTAGCGGATGAAAACCGAATTTTAGCGGAAATCCGGCATTCCCAAGCGGTACCGTTTTTTGAGAGGCTTCGCGGAATCAATGGAGGCAACAATGGTTTACACGGTCGAAAACGGAACACAGGTCTATGCGCAGGGCGGATGCACGGGAACGCGCCTTTACGAGGCGGTCGGCAATGAATATGTCCATCTTTCGATCGAGCCCGGCGGCGGCATTCCGGAACACAGCCTGCCGCTGGCGGTTTCCTTCTGCGTGCTCAAGGGGCTGGGGCAATGTTCGGTCGATAGCAACGTCTTCGAAGTCGGCGCCGGCGAAATGGTTGAATGCCCGCCCGAGGTGCCGCGCGGTTGGAATAATGCGACGAATGAAATCCTCGAAGTGCTCGTCATCAAACGCGCCGCGGGTTGAAAAGCTTAAAT
>CAZABK010000113.1:0-5173 GCA_964483355.1 uncultured Verrucomicrobiota bacterium
GTTTTACCACGGAGAACTCTCATTAAAAACCGTCCAGTTTTATGGGCTCAGGTCAAAGCCCTAATCGATGTGATATCGGCTTCTCTGCAAGAGAGCCGGTGCGCGCTCCCGCACTCCACTACTACTCCACCATCTCTCTTCACAACCCCGACCAATTACCCACAAAATGTGCATTTTTTGGTTTTGACACCCGACCAAACGGGGCGTAATCAGAGCGTAGCGAAAGGAGGTGGCATGATGAGACGCATTCTCATGTTTACCGCGATCATCGCAACATTGCTTATTGCGGGCTGTCAGTGTCCGTTTAGTAAAGCGAAATGTTGCGGCGCTCCCGGAGCAGACGGTTGCTGTTCGCAGACGAACCCGGAAATGTGTGCCTGTGGTGCACCGAAGGGTTCGCCCCAATGCAAATGCAAATAACGCATCTAAAAACATCGCACAAGCAAAGCCGCCCCGATCGTGGGCGGCTTTTTGATACACGGCAAGCTAGGGCCTGGCCCCTCTCCCTGACGCTGGCCTCTGCCGCGCGGAACTGCTTGTTATCCGCAGGCTGCGCGGCTGCTCGAGGATGTCCTCTGCTGATGAATATTGGCATATGGTTCTACGTCGACACAAAAAAAGCGCCCGGCGAACCGGACGCTTTTGGAATCGAAGTATCGATCGAGATTAGTCGACGATAACTTTGATCAGGTCGAGGACCTTGTTGGAGTAGCCCCACTCGTTGTCGTACCAGGATACAACCTTAACGAAGGTGCCATCCAGCTGGATGCCGGCGTTGGCATCGAACACGGAAGTGCAGACTTCGCCGCGGAAGTCAGTGGCAACAACCATTTCGTCGGTGTAACCGAGGATACCTTTCAGGGCGCCTTCGGAAGCTTCTTTCATTGCTGCGCAGATGTCTTCGTAGGAAGCTTCGGTTTTCAGGTTAACGGTCAGGTCAACAACAGAAACGTCGGAAGTCGGAACGCGGAAAGCCATACCGGTCAGCTTGCCGTTGAGTTCCGGAATAACAACGCCTACAGCCTTAGCAGCACCGGTGGAAGACGGGATGATGTTTTCCAGGATGCCACGGCCGCCGCGCCAGTCTTTCATGGAGGGACCGTCAACGGTCTTCTGAGTAGCGGTAGCAGCGTGAACGGTGGTCATCAGACCCTTTTCGATGCCGAACTTGTCGTTCAGAACCTTGGCGATCGGCGCCAGGCAGTTGGTGGTGCAGGAAGCGTTGGAAACGATGTCCTGACCAGCGTAGGAATCGGTGTTAACACCGCAAACGAACATCGGGGTAGCGTCCTTGGACGGAGCGGAAAGAACAACTTTCTTCGCGCCGGCTTCGATGTGCTTACGAGCAGTTTCGTCGGTCAGGAAGAAGCCGGTGGACTCAACAACAACTTCAGCTTCAACGTCGCCCCAGGCGAGGTTGGCCGGATCGCGCTCAGCAGTGATGCGGATTTCTTTGCCGTCTACAACGAGGGCACCTTCTTTAACTTCAACGGTACCGCCGAAACGACCGTGTACAGAGTCATACTTGAGCATGTATGCCAGGTAATCAACGTCCAGCAGGTCGTTGATGCCTACAATTTCGATGTCTTCGCGGGCAGCAGCTGCGCGGAAAACCATACGTCCGATACGGCCGAAACCGGGAATACCAACTTTAGTAGCCATCTTTAGCACCTTTCGTTTTTTAGGTTGAAACACCAGTTTCTGGTTAAAAGAGCCGGAACAGTACCCAACCACCCCACCCCCGTCAACCACGTTAGGACGCTTTTTCGCTCCTTAAATACCGATTACCGCCCTAAAGCTCATTTGCATTTCATCCAAACAAGGAACCGGGCTCGTTTTTCGCGGCAACCACTTACTTTCCTAAGGAGGAGAAATAAGCCCGCCGGGATGGTCCTTGTTTAAACAGTTTCGGCTGTGGCGGACCCGCAACATCGCAGGACAGAGTCCGGCATCACAGTTGAATAGCGTTATATGCACCTTATCAAGGCCTTTCAACTTGCCTTAAGCCGCGCACTCCCCCTATCTTTTCTCTCTTTCCACCCAGGTGTTAAACATGTTTTCCAAAGCACTGATTTTCCTTTTTATGCTAGGATGCAACCTCGCGATAGCCGGGCAGGTTCAGACCGCGATTGATCAGGCCCTCTCCGGCCTCAAAGTTACCGCGTCCACCGTCCCCTACTCGCCTGCAATCCAGCGCATGTATATCGGCTGGAACGAACAGAACCAGCCTACGGTCGGCATCGCTTATCGCGAAATCGAAGCGGTTGAAACAATTACCGGCGTCGTGATCGTTCACAAAACCGCCCAAGGCTTTGTGCTGCACCAGGCGCTGATTCCGGATATTCAGAAAATTAACGATAACAAACTGCGCCGGCAGCTGCAGGACCTTCTTGCACCCTTCCAGAACATTTCCTTCGATCCGCACGCCGAAAAATCCGCCGTCGACGGCCTGACAGGAGCGACGGGCCATAGTTCTAAAATATCGGGCTATCTCAACCACATGGCGCGCCGCATCGCACTCGAACTCGAAAACCCGTCAGCCTGGGCAAAAGCAGCCAAGTGAGTTCGCTCGCCTACCAGCTCGGGCGCAAAAGCGCGCCACTCTTTCTCAAGGTGAACTGGGTGCTCAAATCGCTCACCGGAACCGAATCGGAAAAAATTGCGGCCGAACTCCAGATGGGACGCCTGCTGGCTCAGGTTTATGAACAAAAGATGGGTGCTGCCGAAAACAACCGCCTCTCCCGGATTGCCGAACAACTGCTCGCCCGCCTGCGAAATAAGGAGCGGCACTATTCCTTCAAGTGCGACCACTCCGGCGACCTCAACGCCCTCGCTATTCCCGGCGGCTTTATCTATATCTCCGAAAAGCTGTTCGACCAATGCGGCGAAGATATCGACGCCATCGCCTTTGTGCTCGCGCACGAAATTGCCCATTGCATTCATGGCGACGCCAACAAACGCTTCCTCACCCGAGCCGCCACCAACGGCCTGCTGCGCCTGCGCACCCGCGGCATCAGTCCGCACCTCCAACAGCTGCTCGCCCATCTGGTTCAGCAGGGTTATTCGCGTGAGCAGGAATTCCGCGCCGACCGTTTCGCCATGGCGCTGACGAAAGCGGCGGGATTTGATCCCCAAGGCGGAATCCGACTCTTCGCCCTCCTCCAGGAACATTCCGATGAAGCGGATTTCCCGGGCGCCTACTTTTCCACGCACCCCGCCTTCTCCGCCCGGATCGAACGGATCAATCAGCGGCTGGCGTCAGCAGAATAAAAACGTGGGTTTCGCGCTTCGTTCCCTGAACGGCGCGGATTTCAATCTCGCCCTCTTTGCCGGCGGCTTTAATCCGGAACGACTGCCGGTCGGCATCAAACTGCTCAACCGTCCAGCCCTTGGAACTCAACACCTCGCGATAGCGCCGATGCACAACCCCCAGCTTGGCTTTGATCACCAGGCCGGTTCCAAGCACGGGTGTTCCGGGAATGCGTCCATGCTGCTCCAGCTCCGCATCCTCAAGCATCAGATATTCAGGAAACAGCAGTTTTTCCGGGCGAATATAGTCGTCGATCACGACAAGCGTCTCATCCGAATCAATCGTCAGCTTGGTCGGCGCGGTTGCACAGCCCGTAAAAAGCAAAAGACACAAAGCCCCCGAACCTCTTCGTGCGCTTTGTGCCTTCGTAGTGAAGCAATACATGATTCAGATTTGAGGTTCCGTTACTTGTCGCCCATATCGCAGATATTGCAGCTGCTGCAACTCAGGCTCGCGGGCTTGAAGCTCTTGCCCTCTTTCTTCGCCTTGCGCATGTTCAGCGCATTCATCCCGGCGAGGAAGAGGCCGAGAATAATGAACGCGCCCGGCGCGGAGGTCATCAGCATAAAGTCGACCGACCAGGTCGGAATCATTTTGATCTGGAAAAGCGAACCGCTCGCCAGGAATTCCCGGACGCCACCCAGCGCCACCAGCGCCAGCGTAAAGCCGAGGCCCATGCCCAGCGCATCGAGGATCGATTTGCCGACGCCGTGTTTCGACGCAAACGCTTCGGCGCGCCCCAGCACCACGCAGTTGACCACAATCAGCGGAATAAAGATGCCGAGCGCCTCATAGAGCGCGGTCGGCGCATAGGCCTGCATCACCAGATCAACGATCGTCACGAAGGTGGCGATGATGACGATATAAACCGGAATACGGATTTTTTTCGGAACAATTTTACGGATGGCCGAAACCACGACATTGCTGCCCAACAGCACGCACATGGTCGCCACCCCCATGCCGAGCCCGTTGGTGGCGCTCGAGGTCACCGCCAGCGTCGGGCACATGCCGAGCAGCAGAACCAGTACCGGGTTTTCCTGCCAGAGACCTTTAGAGAATTCTTTCATGACACTCATTATTCAGCTCCCTGGGAAAGGGTTTCGAGATTATCGGCCGCGGTCGCGCTGACCGCGTGAACCGCACCACAGATGGCGGCACTGGTGATGGTGGCGCCGGTCTTGCCATTGACGGCTTCGCCATCCTTAACGATCTCCCAGCGGGACGCGCCCGCCTTCCTGCCGGCATACCAGTCGAGATATTTGTTCGGCGCGAGGCCAACAACTTCGGTGCCGCCTTTCACGATATCGACGATGGTTTTCTGCACCTTGCGGTCGGTCACGACCGTGCCGAGACCGGGCGTTTCGGTGTTGGCCGTCACGATCACGGTGCGCACCGAGCCGTCGAGCTCAAGCCCGACCATCACCTTCACGTCGCCGGAAAAACCTTCGGGCGTCGTCACCTCGCCGGCGTAGCCGACAATCTCGTCGCCCTTGCGGGCAACATAATAAGTTACCGGCCAGTCCAGTTCGGAACGGAGCTCGATGGTTTCTTCGCCGGGTACATTGTCGAAGGACGGCAGCACCTGCTCGAGCGCGGCGTTGGTTTTTTTCTGCAGGTTCAGGGCAATCGCCTCGGCGGTCGAGGTGTAGACCAGCGACAGCAGGCCGGCCGCGATGGCCGCAACGACACCGAGGAAGGCGCCCAGCATGGGAATATTAATTTTCTGTCCGCTCATTATTTGGCCTCCTTGACCGGCGCAACAAAGCCGAAAGGTTTACGAATGGTTCCGCGGTCAATCAGCGGAGTGAGGGCATTCATGAAAAGGATCGAGAAGCTGACGCCTTCGGGATAAGCACCCCACAG
>CAZABK010000114.1:0-4766 GCA_964483355.1 uncultured Verrucomicrobiota bacterium
GATGGTGGGCGCCGCCTCGCTCTCTTCGCGTCCGATGGGCCGGATCCGTCAGCCGCTCGAATTGATGGGCGCACATATTGGTCTCTCCGGCGAGCGCGGCACGCTGCCGATGATGATTTGCGGCGGTAAACTGAAGGGGACCGGCTATCTGCTGCCGATGGCGTCGGCGCAGGTTAAATCGTGCGTGCTGCTGGCCGGCCTTTTTGCGGAAGGAAAAACCACGGTGGTGGAGCCGCGCCCGACACGCGACCATACCGAAAAGCTTTTTCAGGCGCTGGATATTCCGATCGAAATCAACGGACTTGAAATTTCGGTGGAAGGTTTTGGCCAGGCCGGGCCGCGCTTTAAGGCGCGCGATTTTGTGGTGCCGGGCGATTTTTCGTCGGCCGCCTTCTGGATTGTGGCAGTGGCCGCGCGTCCGGGCGCGGAGCTGGTGCTCGAAAATGTCGGGCTGAATCCGCGCCGCACGGCGCTGCTGAATGTGATGAAGCGCATGGGTGCGGATATTGAGGTGACCGTTACGGAAGAGAAGGGCGACCCCTACGGAACCATCAAGGTGCGCGGCGCGCAGCTGAAGGGAACCGTGATCGAGGGCGACGAAATTCCAAACCTGATTGACGAACTGCCGATTATTTCCGTGGCGGGTGCGCTCGCCGAGGGCCGGACGGATATTCGCGACGCGGAGGAGCTGCGCGTGAAGGAGTCCGACCGCATTGCCGAGATGGTCAAAAATCTGCGCCTCTTCGGCATCGAGGTGCAGGAGAAAAAGGACGGCATGGTGGTGACCGGACCGGCTGATCTGAAAACGCCCGATGCCGTGATCGACAGCCACGGCGACCATCGCATCGCCATGTCGATTGCAATTCTGAACAGCTTTAGCGACGGGGTGATCACGATTGATAATGTGGGCTGTGTGGATACATCGTATCCGGAATTCTGGCAGCACATGCAACAGCTCGGCGGTCGAGTAGAATAATTTTAACCACGAAGAATGGAAGAGCACGAAGGGAATGCTTCCCGAACTTCCTTTTTTCAGCGAGCTTGCGAGCGGGTGGTAAACTCTTAAGTGGAGAGAGAATGGTGAAAGCAATTGCAATTGACGGGCCGTCGGCCTCGGGCAAGTCGAGCGTCTCGAAGGGCGTGGCGGCAGAACTCGATTTTATTTATGTGGACTCGGGCGCGCTCTACCGCGGTATAACGTGGCAGGCGCTCCGCAAGGGGGTTGATACGAAGAATGCCGAGGCGGTACTCGATTGTATGTACGCTGCGGCGTGGGATTTTTTTGTGCAGGACGGCGCGTCCGCGTTTTCCATTGACGGTGATGTTCCGGTGCAGGAGTTGCGCGAGAAGGATGTGCGCGAAAATGTCGCGAACGTGGCGGCGATTCCCGAAGTGCGTAAATTTGTGGTGGAGAGCCTGCAGTCGCTGGCCAATTTTGGCTCGCTGGTGATGGAAGGGCGCGACATCGGCACCGTGGTTTTCCCGGATTCGCCCTATAAGTTTTATCTCGATGCCGACCCGGAAGAGCGCGCAATGCGTCGCTACCGCGAACTGGTGGAGGCCGGCGAAGATGAAAAGGCGCATGAGGTGATGGAGAGCCTCAAGAAGCGCGATAAGATCGACTCGACCCGTAAAACGGACCCCCTGGTGGTTGCACCGGGCGCACAGGTGATTGATAGCACATCGATGACCCTCGAGGACGTTATCCGTACGGTGATCGATGCGGTGACGGAGTGAATGATATGATTGATCCGGTAAAACATGAAGTGATGGCCGATATGCGGGTGTATCAGTTTTCGACCCGCATCTTTAAACTGTTCCTGCTGATCTGGCACCGGCTGAAGATTCGCGGCGTGAAAAATATTCCGGCACGCGGCGGCGTACTGATTGCGTCGAACCATGCCAGTTATCTTGATCCGCCGGTGGTCGGCGTCGGCTACCGCGGCCGCCCGATCCATTTTATGGCGCGCGATACGCTCTGGAATTCCAAGTTCGGGACATGGTGGATGGATCATGTCGGCTGTATTCCGGTGGCGCGCGGTACCGGCGACCTGAAGGCGCTGAAGCTGACGATCAAGGCGCTCAAGGAGGGCAAAGCGGTTTCCATGTTCCCGGAAGGAACGCGTACCGAGGACGGCGAACTGCAGGAAGCCAAGGGCGGCATCGGATTTATCATTGAAAAATCCGGCTGCGTGGTGGTCCCAGCCTATATTGACGGCACCTACAAGGCGCACCCCAAAGGCACCAAGTTTATCAAGCCCTGCAAGGTAACCATCACCTACGGCGAGCCGATCACTCAGGAAGATTTCCAGGCGCTCGGCTCCGGCCGCGAAGCCTACGATGCGCACGCCGCCCTGATTATGCAGCGCATTGCCGACCTGAAGAAGGGGCAATAAGAGATGAAGCTGCAACAGGGTCAAATCTGGAAAAAGGGCGACGAATATTTTCGCGTCGTCGTGCGCGAACGGCTTTCGGTGACCTACAAGGTGATGACGGATCCGGTCTCCGGCGAGGGAACCATGCACGACGTCACCAAGAAAGAATTCTGCCGCCTGCTCAAGGGAGCGGAGCTGCTGGAGCGGGAGCCCTATCTCGACCTGCCTGAAGAAGAGTGAGGCATCCCCCGTCGTGAGTGAAACGATGCACGATGCGCTGCACCGGGTTTTCGGATTCCGGGAATTTCGCCCGAATCAGGAGGCGATTGTTTCCGCCATTCTGGAGAAGCGCGATGTCTTTGCCGTGATGCCGACCGGCGGCGGCAAGTCGCTGTGCTATCAGCTGCCGGCCCATCTGCTCGACGGGCTGTGTGTGGTGATCAGTCCGCTCATCTCGCTGATGAAGGACCAGGTCGATGCGGCCAAGGCCAACGGGCTGGAGGCGGAATTTCTGAACAGCTCGCTGGCGCCGAAGGATCGTGTCCGCGTTTATCAGGCGTTGGAAAACCACCAGCTAGATCTGCTCTATGTCTCGCCCGAACGCTTCGCCATGCCGGACTTTATTGCCACGCTCAAGCAGGCGAAGGTTTCCTTTTTCGCGATTGATGAAGCGCACTGCATATCGGAGTGGGGCCACGATTTTCGCCCCGACTATCTTTCACTCGCCCACATTGTTCCGCACTTTCCCAGGGCGGCGATTGCGGCGTTCACGGCGACGGCCACACATAAGGTGTCGGACGACATTGTCAATAAGCTCGGCCTGCGCGACCCGCACCTGACGCGCGCCTCGTTCGATCGTCCCAACCTCTTTTATCAGGTAGTGCCGAAGGAAAATCTGGAGCTTCAGCTGTTAGAATTTCTCCACGAGCATAAAGGCGAGTCGGGCATCATCTACCGCACCACGCGCAAGAGTGTCGAATCCACGGCGGAATTCCTGCAGGAGCAGGGGGTTCCGGCGCTGGCCTATCACGCCGGCCTGACCCCGAAGCAGCGCAAGGAAAACCAGGACCGCTTTAACCGCGATGAAGTCGAAGTGGTGGTGGCCACGATTGCCTTCGGCATGGGGATCGATAAATCCAACGTGCGCTTTGTTCTGCACGGCGACCTGCCGAAAAATATGGAGGGCTATTATCAGGAAACCGGCCGTGCCGGGCGCGACGGCGAACCGTCGCACTGCCGCCTCTTTTTCAACCGCGCCGACATGGTGCGCATCCGCTACTTTATCGAACAGACCGATGATCCGAACGAGCGGAAGATTGCCGAGCAGCAGCTGTTCGAAATGGTCCGCTTTGCCGAGGCCAACGCCTGCCGCCGTAAAAGCATTCTCGGCTATTTCGGCGAAACCTACGAAAAGGACAACTGCAAAACCTGCGATGTCTGCATGGGCGAGGTCGAATGCGTGGATGCCACGGTTCCGGCGCAAAAGATCATGTCGGCCATCTACCGTTCCGGCCAAAAGTTTGGCGCGGTGCACATCGCCGACATCGTGGTCGGCGCCAACACCCAGAAGATTCGCGAACTCGGACACGACCAGCTCAAAACCTACGGCGCGGGCAAGGACGAGGATAAAAAATATTGGCGACGGATCATTGACGATCTGCTGGCGCAGGAATGCATCGTTCAGAATGCCGAACAGTTTTCCGCGCTCGAACTTACGCCCAAGGGGCAGCAGGTGCTGCTGGGTAAAAAGAGGTTTGAGGTGATCCGGCAGAAAGCGGTGCAAAAGGCGACCGCGGCGGCCCTGACCGGCGACTATTCCCAAAAGCTCTTTGGGCAGCTGCGCAACGAACGCCAGCGGCTGGCGCAGGAGGAGGGCGTTCCGCCGTTTGTCATCTTCTCCGACCGCACCCTGCGCGAGATGGCGCTCTATTTTCCCGACACGCCCGATCAGATGGCTGGCATCTCCGGCGTCGGCGCCGCCAAGCTCGAAAAATATGGCGACACCTTCATGACCATCATCGAAATGTTTAAATTTATGCATCCCGAAGAGGTGGAAAAACGCGCGCTCCTGCAGGTGCCGATCAAGATAAAAAAGACCCGCAAAAAGAAAACCGGTCAGACCGTCCGGGAGACCCTGAAAATGGCCCAGCAGGGGCTTTCGATGGAGGCCATCGCCGCCGTGCGCGACCTTTCCGAAGGAACCATCAGTCAGCACCTCGAAACCCTGCTGGCGGAAGGAGAGCCGCTGGAAATCGATCAGCTGATGGCTCCCGAAACGCGCATGCTGTGCGAAGAATTGTTCAACCGCCTCTCCGGCGCCTCCATGCGCTCCATCATCGAAGCCTCCGGCAGCAAGGTCACCTATGCCGACCTCCGCCTCGTCCGCGCCTT
>CAZABK010000115.1:0-4710 GCA_964483355.1 uncultured Verrucomicrobiota bacterium
GTAACCACCGGTTCATTTTTACCGGCTTTCACACGCAGCGTATCCGGTGCACCGGACCCGTCGGTATCGACAAAGGAAAAGCTCCAGACGGACTGATCCACCGAATCGGCAAAACACAGACCATAATCGACCAGCGTACCTTCCCATTTCAGTACGTCCCATTCGCCGTCCTGCGCATCACCGAGGAAGCCGACATCCAGCAGCGCACCTTTCCAGAAGAGCACATTGCCGTCGCCGTCCAGCGGATCGCCGACGTCATCAATCAGAATCGGAGTAATACCGGCAGCATCAACACGGCACTTCAGTACGCCGCCGCTTTCCTGGAACCACGCGCCGTCGCCGTCACCGAAGCTTCCGATGCGAATTGCAGACGCCTTGCTGCCCAGCACCGCAAATGTTCCTGCCCCGCTGATGCGCACATCGGTGCGCGTCTGCAGCGAGCCGCCGGAGATTTCGAACAGCCCCTTTGCCCGGCGCTCACTGTCGCCCAGCCGAATACTGTAATGAGCGACGGTACCGCTGACGGTCATCTCGCCGCCGGAGAGGATGACCTGCCCCTGGCTGTTCCGTCTGCCCATGCCGAGCTGGAGTGCGTTGATGGTTGCCGTGCCGCCGCTCATGCGATAGATGCCGGTGCCGTTGTCGCCGCCGAGGCGGCTGGCACCGTGACCGACCGATGACGCGTTCATTGCGCCGCCGGTCTGCACAAACTCGCCATCCTGTCCGGAATAGCCGATGCGGATGCCGGCAAAGTCGAGCGTCTCGCCTTCGGCAAGTACCGCTTTCCGAACTTCGGGAGTTCCAATGTTGATATAGTTGTTTCCGCCGACCGGCTCAGCATTCCAGTTGAGCGAGGAATCAATGGTCTTCTGATAGAGACGGAAGGTGTGCGCAATGTTGGCGTGATCCTCTTCCGAAAGCGCGCCGGAGTTATAGATCAGGTCGTAGGCAATCGCCATGCGCTGGAAAAAATGACCTTCCTGCACCAGATTGGCATCGCAGCCCTGATTGGTTTTCGGATAGCCCTCCTCCGGATCGGACAGGCGGCGCAGGAAGAGTGCGACCTTATCGGCATATTTTTTGTCGCCGGTCATCTGATAGGCAATGGACGCCGCTTCCACATTTTTTTCTTCGGAGGTTCTGTACAGATACTGCTGATGCGTCGCGCGCCCGAGTGCATCCTCATTCACCGCCGGCACATTCCATTTGTCGGCTTTCGCAATATAGGCTTCGGCCTCTTTCTTCGCCCAATCAACCGTCGCCGCTTTATGGCGGATGGCATCCCAGCCCGTCCTGTCGAACAGGATGTAGGGATGTTCGAGATAGCTTACGGTGGTGTATTCAATCGAGCCGGCATCCTTACCGTTGGCCGTCGCGCGGATCAGCTGCTTTTCATGGCCGCCCGGCGCCACGCGCGGGGAGACGGTTACGTTTACTTTACAGGTTGCGCTTTCACCGGGAGCCAGCGACAGCTCAGCCGGAACAATCTCGGTCGTCATGGTTTCGCGACCGGGGGACATGGTTGTCAGATCGATCAGCTGTTCCAGATCGGTGCAGTTGGAGAGTTCCAGATCATACGTAACCACTTCGCCGCCCCTGGCGGAGTGCGAACGGATTTCACTTTCGAGACTGATGATATCCGCTTTCACTACCCGCGGATTTTTCAGTTTCACTTTGCCCTTGGAGCCATCGGCTGCTTTGAGTCGAAAGGTTTTGATGGTTTCCAGAAATACGACACGCCGCTGAAAGTCGAAGGCATCAAACGGAACGGTAACCGTGTGCCACCCTTTTCCCACTACATTGAGCTTGGTGGAGAATACATCAATCACATCTTCACTGCCGCCATTGACCTTGCGCGGAACAATTTCCAGTTCCGCGACGGCCTTCAGCGGCTTGTCGTTCGGCAGATACAGTTCAAAGCGAACGCCGTGCTGGCCGTACCAGTTTCCGGAACCATCGTGAAGCGTAGCGAAACCAAAGTTATAGAATCCCTTTTCTCCGTCGGGATAGGTGTAGGAGGCAACGCCCGACAGCGCGAAGGTGGCCTCGCCCTTTTGGGAAACCTTATCGAGACCGCTCCACGTATTCAGATCCGAAAAATCGGCCATGGCAGCCTGTAGGCAACCGACAGCACAAATAAGCAGCAGTTTCTTCATCAGTAATTCCTTTCATTCATCGAGCCGGCAGCAACCGGCTCAACAAACGATCCCTGACTGACGAGATCGAACCTGCGGGGCAGCGGACTATAGCCGCATCAAACAGCCCCCCGACTTTTATTTAGGTTTTTTGCCACATAGGGCACAAAACACAAAGTTCCTTTTTGTGAATGCCTGTGCCCTTTGTGGCTGAAGCTTACTTCACGCCCCAGCGCCAGTCGGTGTAGAACTCTTTCTTCACCGGCTTGATGACAAAGTCACCTTTGTAACGCGCATCGGCGAGCACCACGGTCGCCCCTTTCGGCAAGTTGATTTCAACCAGACCATCGCCGAGTTCCGTGACCGCAGACGCATCGATGCCGGCGACCTTTATCTTTCCTCTAATACCGGTCTGCACGCGGCAGGGTTCTCCGGCCAGACTTTCAACGGTAACAAACGCGGTCTGTCCGCCTTTACGCACGGCACTGACGAGGAAGGCGCCCTCGGCACGGAGGTTCGCATAGGAAACATTTTCCCACTTGGCCGGAATCGCCGGGAAGACGGTGATCTTATCGTTCCAGCTCTGAATCAGCATGTCTTCGATGGAACGCGCGCCGGCCGGCGGCGTTTCGAGCACCGGGGAACCCTCTTTGTAGAAGGTGTTCGGCAGGAGCTTGTCGTCGAAGAACTGCTGCAGGCGTTTTTCGGCCATTTCGCCGTCGCCGAGCAGCGAGTACATGGAGGACGAACCGGTGAAGGAATAGCCTGCCAGCGCTTCCGGGAAACTCTGCCAGTGCTCGAGCGATTTGATCGCCAGCGCGCGCTGTTCCGGATCATCGAGATCCATCATGCAGAGCGGATAGAACATCATGATGTGCGAATAGTGGCGGTGCGATTTCGCGTACGGCATGTCTTTGCCGATCATGAAGCCGGTCTCGTCCACCGGATACGGAGTCAGGCGCTCAAGAATGTCTTTCCAGACCGGGATCAGCTCGTCGTCGATCTCCAGCGTTTCGCAGGAGTCGAGGAGTGCCTGGCAGCCCCAACGCAGCAGCGCGAGGTCATAGTTGCAGTCTTTCGGGTTTCCATATTCCGGCGAGCTGGTGGCCGGCAGGTGAATTTTTCCGTCTTCGCCTTCGAGCATGAAGTGGCGGTAGAAATTGATGGAACGGCGCAGCAGCGGATAGATTTTTTCGCGCAGCATTTCTTTGTCCATCGTGTAGCGGTACTGCATATAGCAGTTGTGCATCGCCCAGGTGAGGTTGCCGGTGGTGACGCCGCGGCGGTTCTTCGGATCGTTCGGGTCGGCGACCGGCGAGAGCAGATCCTGGCCGGAAACCACATTAACGGCGGCGGAATCGTGCCGCATGTTCTCCGGCACATTGCTGGCGAGGTTATCGCGGTATTTCCAGAGGCGGTTAATCAGCCCCTCGGAGAGTTCCGGGTGGTTGCCCGGCAGCATGTGGGAATAGGAAAGCTGAATGTTGAGGTTCCACCAGCACGCCGGCCAGCCCGTGACCGGCTGCATCCAGACGCCAAGGTTGTCCGAAAGCAGCTGACCGCCTTTGGTGGTTCCGGCCATTTTATAGTGCTGTGCCCAGAGGAAACTTTCCATACGAGCATCCGGCAGCGACACAAAGCTCTGCGGGAAAAAGTTGTGCCACCAGACGCGGTGGGTTTTGACCAGCTCTTCGAGCGGTGTTTTCAGACCAAATTTTACATCGTTCGCGGCATTGCGTTGCGCGTTTTCATCCGGCTAGGTGTGGCCGACGCTGAACAGGAGCGTCTTGGCATTGCCCTCTTCCTGAATCGCCCAGACGGTCGCGGTCTGACCGCCGCCGCGCAGTTTCTGCACGCAGGAGGTGTAGTCCTTTTCTTCCTTAATTTCCGGATCCGGGTTGCCGCAGTATTCCCACTTGTGGCTTTCGCCGTGAATGTTGCGGCCGCCGCGGGTGCGCGGGCAGAAGGCTTCGTGCCAGTGCCAGTTGTAGGAAAAATCCGCTTCGCCGCGTTTGGCGATGGTTTTCACCACCTGCAGGTTCCGGTCGGAATGGATGAATACGAGAACCTCCAGCTCGCCTTTGGTGGTCGTAATGGTGCCGGTGATCTCGGCGTCCCACAGATTCAGGCGCAGGTCGCAGCCGGTAATTTTGCCGACGGTATCGATGGTGAAATAACCCACCGGCAGGCGCGAGGAGTCCGGCAGTTTATTGTTCATGGCATGTTTGCCGGATTCAGCCCGGTGCTCCTGTGCGTCGCCGCGGCAGGCCTGAATCTTCAGGCTGTTTTCATCCTCTTGGAAAATCATGGAGCCCATCACCCCGTTGCCGATAAACGGCGCTTCATCCCAGAGCTGCGGAATCCGCTTCGTATATTGATCCTGCTGCGCTATGTAGGCCGGCCAATCCACCGCCACCTTTGCCGCCGACAAAACCAAACCCGGCAGCAAAACCAATGCTCCTAAAATATATTCCTTCATCATGTGCTTTCCTTTGCTCAGATAAACAAGCGGGACGCTTGTCCTACATTAATACATCAACTTCAAATTCAGAAAACGTTTCCAATGGTTGGAAAT
>CAZABK010000116.1:0-4704 GCA_964483355.1 uncultured Verrucomicrobiota bacterium
GGACAAAATGAGCCCAATACGTCCCCAAAATGAAAAATTATCGGGTTAATACGGGCTATGAAATAGAGAATGTTGTGTTGTATATACAAATTGAACAGGAATGGAAGGAGGGCAACTCTTCCCAAGGTAAGCTATGTTTTAAGATTAATGTTGATGAAAAAAGGATCCAAAGCTCATCGCGAGACCACTGGCACAAAGTCATCATGCAATCGGGATCAGATAGCGGATTAAACATTGTTAAGCCACACCGTTTTGGCAAAGGTGCATGTATGACCGTGGCTATGGTGAAGGAAGATTTCAGGCAGATAAATGAGAATGGAAAGATCGATTTTGATGCGACGGTTGATGTTCTTCGAAAAGCAGAAAGACTTTTGGAATCGGCAACAACACGCCGATAACTCCGGACCTGTCGAAAAACGGACACTATGCGGACACAAATTAAATGGCCTAGCAGAAACAAACTGCTAAGCCATTGATTTTATTGGTTGCGGGGGCCCGCAACCAACTTTACTTACTTTTTGCCGCCCAAGGTCTTCGGCAATCATTTCAATGAGTTACGTGAGCGAGGGATGAAACCCAATAGCCGAAGGGCCGAAACCCTTAGAAGGGGGTCGGTTAACAAGAGCCCGCTCCGCTCTGCGGGCGTATCAATCTTGATATGCTGAAATAGATCATACATGAAGCTTGATATGTCAAAACAGATCATCTCTTGCCAAACCACGTTTGATCTGTTATATTATATCAATAATGGCACTTGATATGCGATAACAGATCATGACCTATGCGAACGAAGAGATCATCAATGCCCTGAAAAAGGGCCGGGAAACCAAGGGGCTCAGCCAGCGCGCGCTGAGCGCCCGCACCGGCGTGCCACAAAGCCATATTTCCAAGATCGAGAGCGGCAGCGCCGATATCCGCCTTTCAAGCCTGATCGAACTGGCCCGTGCCCTCGATCTGGAAGTCAAGCTGGTACCGCGCAAAGCGTTGCCGGCTGTGGACAGTGTCGTGCGCAGCACTGCCCCTGCCGTCCCGGCGACCGAGAGCTACCGCAATGCCGTCAGGGAGTTTCAGCGCACGCTCGGCACCATTGACAAGCTGCGCCTTGCCTACCCAGACCTGAGCGCTCTGAACAGATTGCAGGAGAGCCTGCGCACCATCAGCCATTTCAAGACAATCGATAAACATCTGGACACCATCAAAAGTGTCACTCAGCCGCTGAACGCCCTGCAAAAACAGGCAGACCAACTGCGGCAATTCGAAGATTCCGCGCGCCTGACCGCTAAAACCATTAAGCAGATCGAAGAGTCCGCAAACCGCGTGCAAAACTTACGAAATCAACTCGTACACGCGGTCCCGCAATCGCAGCCGCGCCGTGCCTACCGGCTCGATGAAGAAGATGATGATAATCATCATGAGCATAAGGAGCTCGGCGATGGCTGATGTGTCCGTGCTTAATGTGAAGCTCTATGACGCGACCATCGGTATACTCACCCATATCCAGGGCGACCGGACGCTATTCAGTTTCACTGAAACGTATGTCTCCGATCCGAACCGGCCGACGCTTGGCCTTTTCTTCAAGGACGATCTTGGCGGCCTGATCACCGACCAGCCGGCAACGCAGGTGCGGGTGCTGCCGTTCTTTTCCAACCTGCTGCCTGAAGGACATTTGCGCGAATACCTGGCTGAGCGTGCCGGCGTGAACCCGCTGCGCGAGTTTTTCCTGCTCTGGGTCCTTGGCCGCGACCTTCCCGGCGCGCTCACGATCGAGCCCGCCGAAGGGGAAGCCTGGCCGCCCGGCACAGATGCGAAAGTCGAGGGCGAAAACGGTCCGCGCGAGAATGCGCTGCGTTTTTCGCTTGCCGGCGTGCAGCTCAAATTCTCGGCGCTCGGCGATACCAAGGCAAATAAGGGACTGACGATCCCCGCCGAAGGCGTCGGCGGCTCGTGGATTGTCAAGCTGCCCGCAGCACGCTTTAGCGGCGTTCCTGAAAACGAGTTCGCAATGATGACGCTCGCCCGGCTAATCGGTATCGACGTGCCGGAGATCGACCTTATCGATCTGGACGCGATCAAGAACCTTCCGGAAGGTCTTGGCGATCTGACCGGAAAGGCCTACGCCATCGCGCGCTTCGACCGCACGCCGGACGGCCCGGTCCATATCGAGGATTTCGCGCAGGTCTACGGCGTCTACCCGGAGAAGAAATACAAGAGCGCGAGCTCCCGCAACATCGCCAGCGTGCTCGGCACCGAAGGCACCGACGCCGATGTCGCCGAGTTCATCCGTCGCCTCGTGTTCAATACGCTGATCGGCAACGCCGACATGCACCTAAAAAACTGGTCGCTGATCTATCGCGACCGGCGCACCGCTTCGCTGTCGCCAGCCTATGATTTCGTATCGACGATCGCCTACATCGAGGATAACGAAGCCGCCCTCAAATACGCCCGCACACGCGAATTCGCTGGTCTCGATCTTGATGAGCTGTCCTATCTCGCCGGTAAGGCACACCTACCGGAAAAACCGGTACTCGACACGGTCAAGGACACCGTCGCCCGTTTCCATGAAGTCTGGGCCAAGGAAAAAGCAAACCTTCCCCAAGCCGACCACGTCACGCAGGCCATTGATGCGCACCTTGCCAAACTTCCGCTGGCAAAACTGTAGGAGGCCGAAGTGGCAAAAATCTCAAGCTCAGACGAATTCAAACGTATAAGCACTATGCTCTCCGGCCTGACGGTCTCCTACCCGATAATGCTGATGACACGGGAGCGGATCGAGCAAATCGAAATGGACGCCGCGAATGATGCGACCCTGACCGCACTAGAAAGAGAACTCGGAAGGAAGCTCAAAGCTGTAATAGGCCCTGAAGACCATGTCGAAATGGGCCAAGCTTATGAAGCCTATGCTGAAGCCGTCTTCTATATCGAAATAAAGCGCCGCGATGTCACGCTGACAAGGACGCAAGGGACCGGCGATCACGGGGCCAAACGTCCTGATTTCACGCATACGCATCAAAATGGCGAGCACCTCTATTTCGAGGTAAAAGCCTTGGAGATTGCCGATCCGACCTTCCGCCACCCTGCTTTTGCAGAAGAGGGCCTGGAAAAGGCCGCCGACCTTGATGAACGCGCGCGAACGCCGGGCATCCATTTTAGCGAGCAAGAGTTTTCAGGGCATCTGCTGACCGCTGCCCCCAATGAGCGGATCGATGAAACCATCCGCAAGATCAAGAACAATGTGAAACACGGCCAAATCCGTTTCGGCCCGACGATATTGGTCGTGGATATGGGTAGGCTCAGCGGCGTGCCACAAGGACCTTCAGGACTGCTGCCGGTATTTTTCCACGACGGCCCGCCTGCCGAAAGCTGCGTCAGCGGCGAGCTCTGGCAGATTGCATTGGGCCAGCCAGGGGAGCAGATATTCGCGCTACCGGAATTCGATGGTGCGAGCAATTTAGCCGACCGTCAAAAAGAGAATGGAATCTTGAGGGAGTTCCCCGAGCTGGTAGGCATCATGTTCATGCTCCACCGCTGGTCTGAACCGACAGAAACGCTCACGCTCTGGAACAAAGCATGGGATCAGAGCACGCTACAAAACCGGTGCGGGCTCGCCGAACATGAGATCGAAAAGATTCTTCACGACGTTTCGGATGGCGTGAACGATGCGCGCAACGAAACGGGCTGGCCTTATCGCGTGATGCCGCTTCGCTGAAGGAGACAAATGTAGAATTTGAACGGCTGCCGTTCGGCGTCTTTGGCTGACCCCTTCGTCAGAATATCGCCGACTTTATCCGCAAACCGGACCGTTACCGGGCGACCGTCGCTGTAATTGCAGGCATTGTAATTGATCTTCGTCAGGCCGAGGATGTCCCCGGGCACCGTTTGAATGTCAGCGGCCGGGCCGGTGGTTCTAAGAACCGCAATAAACGGAGGGTTTGGAGTTTCCGGGCCGATATAAGTGGCGAGGCGAGGCAGAAAACCATTCGTCCAGAGATAGGCATTCTTTTCGTCAAGGATCATGGCGGTGCCGCGCAATACCGGATAACTCATTGTTTTCTATATGGTAAAGTTGGTTGCGGGGGCTGACCGTGGGCTATGCCTCTGATCCTTGCATCGCGAAACAATACCCGCATGATGGTTGTCGGCGATGGATGTTTCGAGGATCGAAACGCCATTATGTGCGAGGGTTATGATCTGGGACCTATTTCATCAGGCAGGAAATAAAGTGCATGTATGATGCTGAGAATTGGACTGCTATCACCGGCGAAGAGTTGACTGGGTTTTTGGAGCAGATCAATCCGATTGACGGAAAATATCCGGTATCGGCCGAGACAACCGAGGTTGGCTGGCGCAATCTGCCCTTTTACGATCAGTTTGCACTGGTCCGCGTAACGGACCCGAACTGGGCCAACAAAGAACTGAAGATATTTTACCTGACCGCCGGGGACAGTCTTTTTCGCCTGGATGGAACGTCTGCGCCCATCTACGAAATCAACTCCAAAACGCCGGCAAAAATAACAGAAGAAAATGTTCTCGATTACCTGCGCTTTTTTTCGTTCTTTGTCAGAGGTGAAGAAGGCCCGTTCCTGATTGCCGAAGACATGGACAATCCGGATATCTCGCAGGATATGGACGCCGAATGCAGACGTGTCTTCGAGAGCTGGACACCCGTATTAACCCGATAATTTTTCATTTTGGGGACGTATTGGG
>CAZABK010000117.1:0-3958 GCA_964483355.1 uncultured Verrucomicrobiota bacterium
GGAGGGTTGGCTAAAGATTGGGGATAAAAGCGCTGCCTGATCCGAAGTGTGTGGGATGGGAAAGAAAAAGGGCTGAAACCGCGGTTTCAGCCCTTTTTTAAATGGAGCGGGCGAACGGATTCGAACCGTCGTAACCAGCTTGGAAGGCTGGGGTTCTACCATTGAACTACGCCCGCAGTTCGTAGAAACGAGCGCATAAGGTAGCTGGACTGCCCGCGCCCGTCAAGGGTTGTTAAGGAACTATTTTCAACTGCGGTTAACGGTTTCGCAGGCTCCACAACCAAAACTGCAGCCGCTTGAAAATCGAAGGGCGGTTTTCGGCCTTTTTGATGCGGGCGCGCGGCTTTCCCGGTTTCGTTTTTTCGGCCGGTCGGCGCATATAGTCTCGGTCAGAGATTCCCATTTGGATTTGCTTGCCCTTTGTTTATGAATTCGCAAACAGTATGCACCCCATGGGCAGGAAAAAGAAGACAACTTTACGTGTGGTTCCCGAAAACTGGCTGGATCCGTTTGATTTCAAGGCCGAGTTTGCGCATCCGAAGCGTCCGCTCGAGGTGGACATCGGCTCGGGCAAGGGCCGTTTTCTGGTGGCTCGCTCGGGCAAGTTTCCCGAAACCAACTTTCTGGGGATCGAGCGTCAGCTGGGCCGTATTCACAGCAGTGGGCGGCGGTGCGAGCGCGCGGGGCGCGAAAACGTGCGCGTTTTCCGGATGGAAGGGTACTATGCCATTAGCCAGATGATGCCCGAAAAGTATGTGGCCAACTATTATTTTTTCTTTCCCGATCCGTGGCCGAAGGCGCGCCACCATGATCAGCGCCTCTTTAATCCGGCCTTCATGGACGCGCTTTTCCGGACGCTGGAAGATGATGGCTGCCTGCACGTGGCGACGGATCACCTCCCTTATTTCGAGGAAATCTATGAACTGCTTCAGAAGGATGAGCGTTTCGAGGAGACCGAAACCTTTGTCCCCGATGAAGAGGAAACCACCGATTTTGAGCTGATCTTTGCCCACAAACAGATCGGCCGGTGTTCATTCCGCAAGGTAAGCTGATGCCACGGAAGCGCTCAGAGATCACGATGCACAGCCATGGGCTGTATGACGGGTGGGACCGCGACAGCAAGGAGCTGCCGAACCTTGTAAAGATCACGACGGAGATCGAGGCCGCGCTGGATATTGAGTTTGGCTATATTCTCCGCATCCGTAACGCGCGCAACAGCAAGATCACCTTTCGGATTGAGCACCCGCCGTTTAAGGATTCTTCGGGCAATATTGCACCGCCGTTTGACGGCGAACTTTATGTGAAGACCAACGATTTTCGTTTTTTCCTCGGGGATACGGTCTGGGCTCCGGTGGATGACAAGCGCGGCGAGTGGCGCCTGATTACCTGGCTCGAGGGTGAAAAGGTTGCCGACAAGACGCTGACGCTAGTTTAGGGCATTTCAAGCTCGATGGATCTGATCAGAAATTCGCGACCGCTTTTAAGTGTTACCTGATTTGATCCGCACGCTGCGCACAGCAGCAGCGTGGGTTCCGGATGGGAGAGCGCCTGGCACTGACGGCATTCAACCTCGATCGGCGCTTCTTCGATTTCCAGTTCCGCGCCGGCGGCCAGTGTGCCCTCTGCCGCAAACGGGAAGGCAAATTCGAAGGCGTCGCGTTCAACGCCGGAATATTTCCCGATCACGACAACAATGCATCTGATCCGTACGGCCCGCTCCGCTTCGGCGGCTTGCAGCAGCTGTTCCACTAACCCCTGTGCTAGAGAAAGTTCATGCATAACCCAATTGTAGCCTACTTAAGGAGAATTGAAAGCTCGTTGCGTTCTTGGAATGAAATCTAAATTGGTTGATGAGCTTGTCGTCCCTGTTTGGGCAGTTATACTGCCCTCGTCAACGGAGAGCTAAATAAGGAGGCTTGTCATGGGTGCTGTATCCAATCTGCTCGACTCAAAGGGGCGCGATGTTCTGACCGTTAAACCTGATCAACTGGTTCATGAGGCGATTGAAAAAATGCAGGAGATTTCGGCCGGAACTTCGGTGGTGATGGAGAGCGGGGAGGTTGTTGGCATTTTTTCCGAGCGGGATGTCATTCGTAAGGTGGTTCTGCCCGGTAAGAGCATCGACCAAGTCAAGGTTCAGGATATCATGTCGACCCGGTTGACCACGGTTACATCGGAGTCTTCACTCGATGAATGCATGCAGCTGATGACAGAAAAGCGCATTCGTCATCTGCCGGTTATGGACGGGAACCAGCTTGGCGGGATTGTTTCCATCGGCGATGTGGTGAAATATCTGATTGTTGAAAAGGATTTCAAAATCAAGAATCTCGAAAGCTACATCAGCGGCATTATGTGATGATCGCCTGATTTTCAGCGACAAGGCCCCGTTATTCGAAGCGGGCTTTTTTGCTTTCAACATCCACGGGGAAATCGGTATGTTTCGAAACTCATTTAACCTTGGGTGCCGCATGGAACAGGATAACAAATACGCAGACCGCACGATCTATAAACCGGCCGTTGGAACCGCTCTCGCGGTGGCTTCCAGTCTTTCGTTTTTCGTTCTTTGCATGAGCCTGCCGCTGGTTGGGCCCGCGGGGAGCCGCGTCGACCATGCCGCGAAAAACCAGGCCATCTTTCTCTTGGTGCTTTTCGTCACATTTGCGCTGGCAGCCACTGCGGCCTATTCCAAGCTGGGTCGCCGGAAGGTTGAAGGCGGGCCGCTGCCGTGGTTTTCGTTCGGCCTCTGCGGCGTATGCGTTCTGACGCTGGCCGTGCTGCTGCTCGGCGGGTTTGCTGTTTAGGCCTAACGCTTTTTCTTCCTTTGCACAAAAAAACACCCCGCATTTCCGCGAGGTGTGTTTTGCGTAGATCGATGATCCGTGATGATTACAGAGCCAGATCTTCAATTGTTGCGCCGTCGCGCAGGCTCTGGATGTAGTCGGCAATGGCCTGCTGTTTTTTCTGGCCGGTCAGGTAGCCGATGATCTGCTCTTTGGTTTCCTCGAAGGAGCGGGTTCCTTCTTCCTGACGGGCAGTTACCTGGACGATGTGGTAGCCGAACTGTGTTTCAATGATGTCGCCGACCTCGTTGATTTCCTGGGTGAAGGCCGCCAGTTCAAATTCAGGAACCATCTGGCCTTTGCCGAAGGTGCCGAGCGAGCCGCCCTGGGCACCGCTGGGGCAGCCGGAATGTTCTTTGGCTGCATCTTCGAAAGCGACAGTGCCGGCGATGATGTCCGCGCGGATCTTTTCGAGCTGCGCCTTGGCTTCGGCTTTGGCTTCGTCGGTGGCGTCTGCTTCAACCTTGATCAGGATGTGGCTGGCGGAAACATTTTCCGGCGTCTTGAAGTTGTCGGGGTTAGCGTCGTAAAACTCCTTGGCTTCGGTTTCGGAAGCGTCGGCGATGCCTTCAGTTTTGCTCTCCATCAGCTGGCGGGTGGCCATTTCGGTTTTAATGTTTTCCAACAGCGCATCCATCGTCATGCCCTGGGCTTCGAGAGCGGTTTCGAGGGTCTGTCCTTCCGGAATGCCGGCCTTGATGCTTTCAATCGCTTCGTTGAGCTCGTCAGCCGAAACGTCAATGTTTGCAGCGGCGACGGCGGCGGTGACCAGTTTCTGCGTGATGAGCTGATCCTTAACGCGCTGATACATCTGCTGCTGGAGCTGCGGCAGCTGCTGCGGCGGTACGCGGCCGCCAAACTGCTGCATGGTGGCGCTGACGAGTTCGACGATTTCGCCGCGGGTGATCTCTTCGCCGTTAACGCGGACGACGACGGCTGACGGATCGCTGGTGAGCGGATTCGGCTGTACCGGGTTGCTGAAGAGATCCTCGGTCTGCGAGAGATCAACGGCATCGGCAGCGGGTGCTGCAACTTCTTCCTCCTGGCAACCGGAGAGTACCAGTGCTGCTGCAACCGGCAGAACCAGCATAAATTTTTTCTTAGCCAAATAATCGAAC
>CAZABK010000118.1:0-3935 GCA_964483355.1 uncultured Verrucomicrobiota bacterium
CCATGATCGCTTCGGAAACATTGAGCGGGAAATAGACCGTCGGCGGATGAATTCCGCGGTCAATCATGCCCTTGGCCAGATCGAGCGTATGAACGCCATATTGTTTCAGCACATCGCCGGAATAGACAAATTCGTGCATGCAGCGCCCGTTATATTCCACGCCGAAGAGCGGACGCAGCTTTTCCTGCAGATAGTTGGCGTTGAGTACCGCGCGGTTGCTGGTGCCGAGCATGCCGTCGCGCCCGAGCATCAGAATATAGGCATAGGCGCGCGCAATGATGCCGAAGTTACCGTAAAACGGCGCGATGTAGCCGATGCTCTTCGGCTCGTCATAGTTCAGCGCATAGGTGCCGTCCCTCGTCTTTTCCACGCGCGAAACCGGCAGATACGGACGCAGTTTTTCAACTACACCGACCGGCCCCGCGCCGGGACCGCCGCCGCCGTGCGGCGTGGCGAACGACTTGTGCAGATTGAGGTGGCAGATATCAAAACCCATATCACCGGGACGGTAGCGCCCCATAATGGCATTAAAGTTGGCGCCGTCATAATACATCAGGCCATCGACCTTGTGCACCGCATCGCAGATTTCCTTAATGCGCGGATTGAAGACGCCCAGCGTATTCGGGCTCGTCAGCATCACGCCGGCGGTCTTTTCGTTCAGCGCCTCCATGAACAGGTCAAAATCCATCACGCCGTTTTCGTCCGACGGAATGGTGACCACCTTATAGCCGCCGATCTGCGCGCTGGCCGGATTGGTTCCATGCGCCGAGTCGGGAATAATGATGTGGTCCTTTTCGTTGCCGCGGTCCTTGTGATAGGCCGCCATAATCATCACACCGGTCAGTTCGCCGTGCGCGCCCGCCATCGGCTGGAGCGTAAATTCGGCCAGGCCGATCGCCTCCGAAAGCAGCCGCTCCGTGTTGTAGAGCAGCGCCAGCGAACCCTGCGTCAGCAGCCCGCCGCCGCGCAGCTGCGGCCAGAGCGGATGCACATCGGTCAGCCCCGGCAGGTTCGACGCCGCTTCGCACGCCTTCGGATTATATTTCATCGTGCACGAACCCAGCGGATAAAAGTGGGTATCGACCGAAAAGTTCAGGCGCGACAGCGCCGTAAAGTGGCGTACCACCTCGGCCTCCGAAACCTCCGGCAGCTCCGCCGGCTGGCTGCGCAGATACTTGGAAGGAATCTCCTCCGTCGGCGAAATCTGGATCGAGGACATTTGAACCCCGGAACGGCCGGGCGACGATTTTTCGTAGATCAGTTTCATGGTTCGTATTCCTTATTGCACACTCCGTATCCCAGTTGGAGGGCGAGGCTCAGTCCGAGCCATCACCTTCGCCTGCATTCTGGGCTCCGACAGAGCGTCGCCCTCCAATTTCTCTCTCTTCAATCATGCCAAAATAATGTTTCCAAGCTTCCTTGATGAAGCCACTCATCTGCACGCTCGACCAATCCCGCGCGCACCGGATTGTTGCGCACATAATGCCATTTCTCGCCATAGGAATCGCCCGTGCGCAACTGCGTATCCCAAAAATCCGACTGCCAGATCGGCTGCTCCTCGGGAAACGGCCACTCCCGCGACACCATCGACTTCCAAAACGTAATCCACTTTTTCAACGGCGGATGCTCCTTGCCGACAGGCGAGCAAAAGAAATGAATATGATCTGGCATCAGCACATAATTCCCAACTGCCCAGCGATCAGCCTTGCGCCACGCTCGCACCATCAATTCATGAACAGCTTCACGGGCAAAGATGGGTTTCCGCTCCTTGGAACAAACCGTAACGAAAACAATCGATGAACGGTTGAACCGCTCGCGCACCGGCTGGTGCGCCGGATGTTTTCTCCCTGAACTATAATTCCCTTCGCTCATCTTTTTCATCCCCGACTGGAGGGCGACGTAATTGCCTTTCAGGACGCAATCATGTCGTAGCCAGCCCGCAAATTCCCGACTCTGGAGGGCGACGCTTTGTCGGAGCCCTTTTCCTCCGCCCCAAAACTGGAGGGTTGCGCTCCGTCGCAACCATGGCTCGGACAGAGCCTCGCCCTCCAACTAATACACCTTTATCATCACCGCCGACTGCTTCAGCTCTTCGATCAGTTCCAGCAGTTTTACTTCAGTCGTTTTTTCTTCCTCAATTTTCAGACCGTCAACGGTTTTGAGCATCGGCACCAAATAATCAGCCTTGATGGCATAATTGACATTTTGCGGGAGATCACCGGTCAGTTTATAGGTGGCAACGGAATCGAGCTTGGCGGCAACAATGCCGACCAGATTCCCCTTTTCATCAAAAAGCGGGCCGCCGGAATTGCCCGACTGCAACGGCGCGCTGATCTGAAAATAGCGCGGAGAATTATCAACCCCCGTCAGACCACTGATTGAGCCCGTCGTAAACTTAACCGCCGATCCCTGCAAATCGGGATGAGGATAGCCCAGCGTAAAAATCTTTTCCCCAAGCTGAACACCATCTGAAAGATTAAGCACCGCACCATCCGAAACATCGCTTACTTTCAGGATGGCCAAATCAAGCGCAGGATCTTTCTGAACAATTTCCGCGACATGATCTTTGCCATTTAGTGAAATCGAAATCCGCTCCGAGCCATCCACCACATGCCAGCAGGTCAGCACATATCCGCCCTTTACCAGCAAGCCACTGCCAAATCCAGATGGCGCAATATCCGCAGCAAGCGGCACATCCGAATCCGACTCCGCAATCGCCTTCTTGCGCTCAATCAGCGCCTGAATTTCTTTTGCCCGTTGCTGGCCAGCGGCTATTTGCGAAGGGCTCAATTGTGCCCTGAATTCCTTCTTATTCTCAGCCCCGTTCTCACTTCCATTCATTGAAGAAATGAGAAACCAAGCGTACGCTTCGATGTAATCTTCGATTACCCTGTCGCCACTCCGGTACCGAACCCCCAAAACATTTTGAGCCCAAGCATCCCCATCTTCTGCTTTAGACTTAATTTGCTCTGTTGAATAAATTCTTCCTGAATATGATTCCTTTAACTTTGGATCAACATAGTCGGGGCACTCCTCCAGCATAGGAATGACAACTTCTTCGTAAAGATCATCACGCGCCTTTTGTGCTTTATCAGGGTCAGAAAATTGAGTCAAAGAAGAGAGCCACTCTTTTGCCCCTAAATGCCCTTGCTCGGCCGCCTTTGAAATCCAATCCAATGCGACATCCAACTGATCATCATCTACTCGAAGTAACAATCCCAATCTGTATTGGGCCTCTGCATGACCTTGATTTGCGGCTAGGCAGAACCATTTCTCCGCCTCAATCCAATCCCCGTCAACGACTCTCCCGTTGTAATAACACTTTCCGATTTTACACTGAGCATCGGCATTTCCGTTTTCTGCCTGCAATAGCAATTTCTCGAACCCATTTTTAAGCCACTCTTTTTCGTTAATCGAAGCCGGACGTTCTGAAGATATTCCCAAAAACTGACATTGTTCCTCATACGTCATCCTGAAAAAACCAAACGAAGGACAAACCGATAAAGCCAGAAACAGAATCCCCAAAAACCGAATGTTCATTTTCATAATTACTCCATGTATTTAGTGCATTCAGAATAACGTCCAACCACAGCATCTGCAAATATCCGAGACATATCTTGGATTCGAGGATGTCCCGTTACAGAGAACTGTGTAAAACGTGATGCCTCCATAATATTAGCAGCCGCATTAAAGATACAACAAAACTCATTCAAAACATTATATTCTTGAATCAAGCCCAGCACAACCTCCCACTTCCTGCCAGATTCTTCAACGTACACTTGTGCATCCCTCTCCAGAACACCCTGATGCTTATCAACACTCATTTCCGGCCCAATAAACTCCAAGTCAAAGTGAAAGACATTGTCTCCAGAAGCACACATTTGAGAATACTCACCACCATCCAAAAACAATCTGAGCAATAAGTGTTGAGCGGC
>CAZABK010000119.1:0-3883 GCA_964483355.1 uncultured Verrucomicrobiota bacterium
ATAAAATCCAATGCAGTTGGGATTCGCGCCGAATTTCATGAATCCCGCTTTTGTCTTGAATAATACAATATGGGATTTGACGTCGACCTTTCTCTCAAAGGGAAATATCTTGCTGTACATCCGGTGCATCATCTCTGCACAGCGTGAATAATAATCCGTGAACTTCTGGCTCACGTTGGACATGACGATGTAATGGTCGCTTTCTTTTTTATAGGTTTCAGGCCATTCCGGGAACCGTTTTCTGGGTTTGAAGGCGGAATCCAGGTCCACCTTGACATTGGAGGATGCATCCTCTGCTGATTCGCCGGAGGAAGTGTCCAGTATTTTCTGAAACCATCTTGGATTGAGCGTTCCCTGGACCTTGATCTGCTTTATCCTCAGGTTTCCGGAAAAGCCCACCTGGCCGGACTGATAGGATTTATCTTTTGTTTTTATCATGACCCTGTTGTTCAGTGACATCTGCAGGGTCGAACCGCTTTTGGTGATTTTAAGTTTGTAGTACTTGGTCTTGTCCAGGTTCGAACCTCTTCCCCTGTAAATGATGTCAGGATCCTTGCCTCTTTTGAACCTTGCCACCGCATTGTACTTTTCGTGATATTCTCCAAACCCGATCAAGAAAACATATCCCTCTCCGGTCAAATCATCGAAAAACAGGTAAAAAGCGCAGGGATTATTGTTTCCCTTTATGATGCAATCCAGCAGGATATTTCCCGTAAAATGGGGCTTCATCCATGTTATCGTTTCCGAAGTAAACAAATTTCCATTGATACACAGTTCATTCACTGAGCGATTGAATTCACCTGTAAAATCCTTGCACTGCGCTTCGGTGGTAAAATCATAGCCAAGAGATATGGAACCCCGTTGATTGGCGGACAAGATTTTACCGGCAAAAATTCGCTTGAAATCCTCTTTGGTAACTTTGGGCGCCTTTGCTATACATAAAGTGGCGTATAAAACACACAGGAAAAATGTCACATGCTTCATTGTCAATTCCTTTCGACTATTACTGTTCAGGCTGCACAACCAGTCATTACAGCCCGTTCAACATAAAGTGATTTTCATTTATCTTGCATGTGAATCTTACTAAATATTACAAAAACATCAAGTAACAAACGCTCATTTTCCATGACTTCCCCGGCCAACCGAGTTCACCGGGAAATATGGGTTGTGAGCAGTGACGAGGTGGCTCGCGTGGGAACAGGTTGTTTTGTGTTCAACCTGAGGACACGCTCGAAGATGCGAGTCGCAAACGGCATTAGGCCGGATCGTACAATGGCAACCCACAGCGGATCCACCTTGGACCATGCGATGTTGTAGGCGAGTCGCTTCAGCGCACCGGGCAATCCGAACGAGCGGCGCAGTATCGAGCCGCAGGATAGGAACTGTCGGTAAGCCCGCTTATGGCCAGATTCGAGCTGATCGGGCGTCATGCGGCGAGGTTGAAATACGGCGTGGTCCGTGTCGTAATAGGCCCAATCGCGATGCAAGATCCGGCCATCGGCCTCGAGCCGTTCAAAGGCTCGCGTGCCCGGCAGCGGCGTCAGGATATGGAACGTTGCGGTCAATATCTTGTTCTCGATGGCAAACTCGACGGTGCGGTCAAAGACGTCAGGGCCGTCGGAATCGAAGCCAAAGACGAAACTGCCGTTGATCATGATGCCCGCGTCGTGAAACCGGCGGCATGCGGCGGCGTAGTCCGTCTTGACGTTTACCAGCTTGTTGTTGCCCCGCATGTTGTCGGCCGAAATCGATTCGAACCCGACAAAAAGGCTCCGGCAGCCTGCCTCGTAGGCCTCGTTGAGAAAGCCGGGATCGGCAGTCACGTCCAGCGAGCCGGCCGCCTGCCACACAATGCCGGAACCTCGGAGCACCTCGAACAGCTTTCTGGCGAACCTGCGATTGGCCAGCAGGTTGTCGTCCAGGAAGAAGACGAGCCGGTCGTCCACCTCGGCCAGTTCGCTCTCGATCTGCTGCAATGGGCGCGGCTCGTAATAGTGCGGGCCCCAGAAGCCGCTTTTGTAGCAGAAGTCGCAACTGTGCGGGCAGCCGCGTGAGGCGACCATGGTATGTCGAATCAGGTAGCCGCGCGGGTTCATCAGGTCCCGGCGTGGCATGGGAACCATCGCGGCCGAGCCTTCGGCGCGGCCATGGTAGATTTTCCTCAACCGGCCATGCTCGAAGTCGTCGAGGAGGGCGGGCCAAACCGATTCGGCCGGCCCCGTGCAGACGGCGTCGGCGTGCGCCGCCGATTCCTCGGGCAGGCTTGTGACGTGCAGCCCGCCGAGCACGACCTTTGCACCGCGTCGGCGCCACCGGTCGGCCAATTCATGGGCACGTCCGGATGAAGAAATGTAGGTCTGTATGCCGACCAGGTCGATGTGGCCGTCCACCTCGGAAGACTCGATGTGTTCGTCCCGTACGATGATGTCCCAACGGTCCCGCGGCGTCAGGCCGGCCAGCGTCAGCAGGCTCAACGGAGGGAAGCGGGAATACTTGATCAATCGGAATACGTTGTCCTGGAGCTGCTGCAGACAGGGCAGAATCAGCAATAGTCGCCGCTTCATGTTCATTTCTCCTGCAAAGTTCTCTGCGCTACAAAGTGATAAAACAAAAAAGTATCGCTTAATGCTCCCGGGTTATTCTTTTCCGTCGATGATCCGCTGTAATGTGGCCAGGTATCGCTTGAAGGCCTTCCGCCCCCTGGCGCTGAGGCGCAGCGTCGTGTGGGGACGGCGTCCCTTGAACGCCTTCTTGATCACAACGTAGCCCGCCTTGTCGAGGGTCCGCGCATGGGCGCTCAGGTTGCCGTCGGTGAGGGAGAGGGTGTCCTTCAGGTCGTTGAAACTCAGCTCCGGCGCAACCGCCAGCGCGGAGACGATGGACAGCCTCGCCCGTTCGTGAATGACCGGATCGATATCGTCGGGCTTGATGCGATGGCTCATAACGGCTGTACCTGGCGTTGCTTGCGAAGGACGTGGATGCCGAAGACGATATGAAGCACCCCGAAGGAGAGTGCGCCCGTGACAACGCCATACTGCTGAAATGCCAGCAGGGCAACCACGCCCAGCGCGATGAACAGCATGCCAAGCACCCTCGGCGGTCGCACCGAGAACAGGCCCGCCGTATAGACGCCTGTGCCGTAGAGCATCATCCAGACGGGTACGATATACTGAATCTCCTCGGCCTGGGGTTCTATGGGAATGAGAAACTTGACGGTCAGGACCATGGCGACAATCACGCTTGGCGTCATTGAAAAGAGCGCCAGCTTGGTCGAGCGCATGGTCAGCGGCTTGCCCTGCCGTTTGGCGGCGGCGCCGGTGAAGCCGACCTCCAGGAGGATCCCGACCAGGCCAATGGCGAACCACATCAGGCAAAAAAGGCACTGATGGGTAAGGGACAGGTCAAGGATATCGGCAAAATCGAGGGAGCGAAACATGGCATAGCTGACCCCACAGCCGATCAGCACCAGTACGCCGCCGATAATGGCGGCTGTGCCGGGCAACAACGTCCAGAGCGTGGCCCGCTCCATGATACGCTGGATTTCCTGCATGCGAGCTTGGGCTTCATCGTGATCCACGGCACACCTCCATAAATCGATATTTTACTTTGTTCTGCAAAGTAGTTTATCGCTTGGAGTTCACCGTGTCAAGAAAAAAATACCTGTGCAACCTTTGTCAGATATTTTAATAATGCAAGCAATGCACCCTGAACGTGGATTATTTCCGCGATTTTCCGGCCCGCTTCATGGGGCCGATGTATTTCCGGGCCACCACCACATTGTCAATGTACAAGTGCTGATCATGGGGCGAAGCCGTTTTTCCACCGTGGTAGACGTTCATCCAGATCTGCTCTATCTTCAGCCGCTTCACCTTTCGAAAACGGA
>CAZABK010000120.1:0-3829 GCA_964483355.1 uncultured Verrucomicrobiota bacterium
CTCGGAGCAGTACTTGACACTTACCCTCCACCGTTTAATACTGCAACCCTTTGTTCGAGGAATTACTCGCCGAAAAGGTCACTCACAACGGTTTGTTTTTATGAAAAGAAAGCGCCATACGAATAGTCCTGATCACGCCCCCGGCGGATTTCAGAGTCAATCAAGCTCCTCCGATTTTTATGCCGGTGCACCGAGCGAACAGCCGTTGTCTAACCGGGAATCTTCTTTCCATGCCCAGCAGATCCGCAGTACCGGCCGCCATCTGGATGCGACGGGACGGCGTAAGGAGACGGTTGATCTGCGTGAAAAAATGGCGCTACTGGCCATTCTGAAAGCCGGGGTTTTGCTGATTCTTTTAGTCATTGCGTTTTTCATGCTCCGCTATGGCATCAAGCTCTATGAAGAGAGCATCTGGATGGAAAACCAGGTTGCTGAAGAGGCATCGCCGGTAATGCGTGAGGTCGTGATGGCGGATGAGTTTGATATCCGGAATGAGGCTGCGCGCGAGCAGTTTTCGGATCGAATTCAGGACTGGAAAAATGCAGAGCGTCTTGTGCGTTCGGCCGAGGGGCTGATGCAGCACGGCAACTATGATCAGGCGATTGATCGATGTCAGGATGCGTTGCGTGCCGATCCGGCGCACCGGGGCGCGCTGGAGCAGTTGGGGCAGCTTTATCTGGCAAAAGGGGCCCATGTGGAGGCGGTGAACGCCTTTATTCGCTTGTTGAGCGTTGATCCCGCGCAGGAACGCGTTCAGAAAAGCCTGATTGAAGCGCTCGACGCTTTCGGTGATCCGGCGGCGGTGATGCATATGGCGAAATGGTATCAGGAGGAGAACACCTATGATGCCGAGGTTCAGTTGTACCTTGCCAATGCGCTTTTTGCTCAGGAAGATTTTGCGGAAGCCGCCAAGGCTTATGATCGGGTGCTTCAGGATTCGCCGAATGATATTCCGGCATTGGAACGGCAGGCGATGGCATACATGCAGATCGAGGATTATGAGCGCGCTCTTCCGGTTTTGGAACAGCTGCGCCGGAATAACATTAAGGGACAGAGTTATTACAGGCAGATGGCCATCTGCAATGCCCAGCTGGGGAGAGCCCAGGAAACCATGCTGGTGCTGGGTCGCGCCGCTCAGGTAAAAGAGATCGGTCAGAAAATGGTGATGGGGTGGATGCAGGACCCGCAGCTCGACCCGGTGCGCGAAGATCCCGCCTTTCAGTCTTTCGCCAGCCGTGTCGGCGGCGAAGAATTCCGCCTGTGGCTGGAGCAAATGTCGCGTTCCATGGAGGCCGGTTCGCAACCTCAGAAAATTGTTCCGATGCTCGAGCTTCCGGGGCGGGACGCACTTGATTCCGAGCTGCTGAGGCCCAATCACTAGCCGCCTCTTTTTGTGGTATGAATATACTGTTCATTTCCTATGCGGCGGTGTCATTGCGTGGAGGCAATATCCGCGCCGTAGCGATGGTGCGTGCTCTTGCCGATGCCGGCCACCGCGTAGACCTCGCGGCTCCTGCGGTTGAACTGGCAGACCACCCTGATATCCGCGTTCTTTGCTGTGAAAAGGGGAGGGCGACGTGCCGTCATCGCATTCGCATTGCAGCTCTGCGTGCCGCTGGACGAACCGTCTATGATGCCGTCCATGCCGTTGATGATGCGGTCTTTTTTGCCGCTCGTCTTTGTCGGTGGAAAAAAAATCCGCTCGTCTACGATGCGTCCCGCCGTTTTGCCTGTGGTGCGTTGAATGAGTCCGGTCGGCTTTTGAAGTGGTTTCCAAAGCATTTTCAGCGTTTAGAGAACAGGGTTCTAAGGCAGGCTAAGTTGGTTTTCACTCATTGTGGGGCGCTTGCGGCCGATTTGCGCGCGGTGCATCGGGAGTTGTCCGCGGCGCAGGTTGAGGATTTTCCTGCCCAGACGCTTTATGTTTCGCAGGATTCAGGCCGGGTCGGTTCTGCTGATTTGCCGGGCGGGTCGGATGTGGTTGTGGTGTGCGATCTGTTTCCGGGTGCCGGCGCGGGGCTTCGCAATGTGCTTTTGGCAGCTCGCAAGGTGGTTGATGCTGTTCCGAGGGCAATCTTCTTTTTTCGCGGGGTGCAGCGGCAGGAGGCTCAGAAAATGGCCGACAGCCTGGATATTGCTGAAAACTGCACCTTCCTCAGCCCGGAAGAGCCTGAAAAGTTTTTTGTTGCACTCGAGGCGGCCCAGGCGGTGCTTGCGGTGCCTCCCGCGGGCGGGCGTTATGTTGATTCGCGGGTTTACACTCTGCTGCTGGGTGGGGTGCCGGTTGTTGCGGTTCAGGATCCCGCCTACGACGAAGTGCTTACGGAGCAGACCGCCATCCGTGTACTGCCCGGTTCCGATGCCATGGCAGAGGGGGTTTTGCGTGTGCTCCGGGAGCCGTTGTTTTCGCTGGCCATTGCGCTCGAAGGGCAGCGGCTTGTGGCCTGCCATCACGCCTATTCCAGTTTCAAGCACAAGGTGCGGATGAGCTATATTGAACTGAAAAAATAGAGGCAATGTGAATTGTGCGCCAGCTGCCGCTTGACCGCCGCAGGATGGTGCGGGAAGATCACTACGCACTACGCACTACGCACTACGCACTACAAAAATAGGAGAGCCCTATCGCCACTTCTGCAGCAAGCCTGGTTGTGCGGCGACCGCTCGTCGGTCTGGCTCTTAGTTGCGTGTTTGGGGTGATGTTGGGGGCCAGCGGTCTCGGTTCGTTCGCGGTTCTTTCTGTTTCGGCCGGCCTTTGCATTCTGTTCTCTTTTCTTGTTCGAAAGAGCGGGTGGGCGACTGTTTTTATATTTGCCGGTGTGGCCCTGGTTTGCGCGTGCCGTTTTGTTGTCGGAGGCGGTGCGGTTTTTTCGACTGATATTCGCAGCCTCAAGCCGCAGTTCCCGTTGGAGAATGTTCAGATGATCGGGCGGATTGCTGACGAGCCCCGCTTTTATCCCTGTCGCTCCGGCAATCTCGGCTCGTGGGTTTTCCCGATCAGCAGCGAAGGTGTCAAAACCTCCAGTCAGTGGGAGCGGCGGAGTGGAAGTGTTAATGTGCGGATTTTCGGGGCATCGCCGGATCTGGAATTTAACTATGATGAGCGACTTATGTTCTCCGGCGAACTGCGCCGACGCTCTTTTCCCGGGAGTATTCCTGTTGAACTGGCGGTGCGCACGGATGAGTGGAGGTCGTTGTCGCCGCCGCGTCGCTTTTCTTTGATGGTCTGGGGGCGGCAGTTGCGGGAGCGGGGGGCTCAAACTCTTGCTGCCGGCATCGCAAATCACAAAGCTCAATTGGCCGTCTATAAAGCCCTTCTTCTGGGCTATCGCCGCTCCGTTCCGTCCGATATCAGTGCCGACTTTGCGCGCACCGGTACGATGCACGTATTTGCCATCTCCGGCCTGCATGTCGGCATGGTGGCCCTTTTTCTGGTGTTCGCGCTCAAGGCCGCCGGAATTTCGCGCGACTGGTGGGGTGTTTGGCTGATTCCGCTGCTTCTTCTCTATGTTACCGCCACCGGCATGAAATCCAGTGCCCTGCGTGCGCTCACAATGGCCGGTGTCTTTTTTCTTGCGCCGCTGTTTCGTCGGAAACCCGATATTCCAACATCCGTGGCCTTTGCGGTCACTCTTCTGCTGTTTTTGTGGCCGGCCCAGATTCTTTCCGCCGGGTTCATCTATTCCTTTGTGGTGGTCAGTTTCATTGTCATGGCCTTTGCCGTCACGCCGGCGGGAGTTGTTCGGGGCGGGCAGGGGTGGTGGCGATATGTTATTGGCTATATTTTGTCGCTCGGCATAACCACAGTCGCCGCCTTTATTGCCTCCGCGCC
>CAZABK010000121.1:0-3803 GCA_964483355.1 uncultured Verrucomicrobiota bacterium
GTGTACAAATATAAAGTCAGCTTTTTTGAAAGCCCAATGCTGTCTAGTTGGTTGACAAAGAGGTCATAGACTTCGGAAGCAATATTGGTTTCCAGACCGGGGCGATCGCCAGTAACGTAAACTAGGACATTGGATTCGCGGACATTTCCTAGCTGTTCATACAGCGGTATTCTATCTGAGTACATCTCTTTGCCTTTCTAGGGAAAGCGTTGTGCTGAATCCCTTTATGATAGATTGTTGAGGCAGTCCTGCATTTGAGTGCAAGATATCTCGATTCTTTGCGTTGATCAAGCGCTTTGGCCGCATCACGATACAAGTTTTACATCATTACGCGTTCGCTAGATTAAGCTTTTACCCCTCTTGAAGCTTGAGCTTCTTGCCGGACTTCAGCCAGTCGCTCAGAATCACTTTGCAGTATTTGCTGGTCGAAAGGTGCATTGAGTTTGCCCGTTTCTCCAACTCGTCCGCCATTTTCATGTTCATGTTGATGCCGATGGTCTTCGTGTCTTTACCGATTGGGTTTGTTGCCATGTTATCTCCTTATCAAAAAGAGGATCATTTTAAGAATTTTGTGATCTTCTTCAAATAGTTTTTCCACCTTGGATTAGTAACATGTACTAGGCGGGTCAGCTCCTTTCAGTGTTCTTCCATTTGATATCTGCACTTTAAGTGAGGAACTATGCGACCAATCTATCTACAGAAAGATCACGGATGGCGGGACGCCTACAATCCGCTTCGCGGACTGAATATGTCACGCCTTACCGCCCTGCAGGAAGCGGGCGAGCGTGGCCAGTATGCCGACCTGCAATGGCTCTACTATTACATGGAGCGTTCCGACGCGATGATCCACTCCGTGATCCAGCGGCGACGGGCTGCATTGCTTTCATTGGACTGGGATATCCGGATCGTATCTCAGTCGCAACACGACCCGCGTGCGCAGCAACAGGCTGACTTTCTGCGAATGGTCTACGACAATATCGCCAACTTCCGCGAAGCGGTTTCTTTTCTCTTTACCGGATTCTTCCGGGGCTTTGCCCATCTCGAAAAGCATTGGGCGGCCAACGGCCTAATCGAACGCCTTGAACCGGTAGAGCAATGGTTCTGGTTACGCGATGGCCTTTTCGGTGACTGGGAATACAATCCCGGCGCCAATCCCGGTTCATTGCGGGGAAAGCCGATCAATCCGGAGGATTTCATCATCCATGAAACCGCCGCGCTCGACCGCATCCTAAGTGTGCTCTATCTGCGCAAGAATCTCTCTCAGCGCGACTGGGATTCCTATCTTTCAGTCTATGGCATTCCGGCCATCTTCCTAGTCGGCCCGCCCAATGTGCCCGACGATAAGCAGAAGGAATATCAATCCATTGCTGAGCAAATCCTTTCCGATGGTCGCGGATTCCTGCCGCATGAAAGCGACATTAAATTTGTGAACGGGGGCGGAGACAAACCGCCGTTCCATGAACAGATCAAATATCTAGATGAGCAGATCACCATCGCCGCTACCGGCGGACTCTTGACCATGCTTACCGAAGCCGGTAGCGGCACTCTGGCCGGCGGGGCCCATCAAGATACCTTCTTGCAGATTGCCAAGTCGGATGCTGTTTCCCTTGCTGGGATTTTGCAGAACGCCATCGATGTGCCGTTGCTCGAACAGCATTTCCCCGGGCAGCCCGTTTTGGCCTACTTTGAATTCTCGCCCAATCTCACGCAGGAAACCCGTCAGGTCGTGCAGGATGCCCTGCTGCTCAAGGCCGCTGGGCTCGAAGTTAAACCCGAAGAGATTTCGGAAAAGACCGGCTATACCCTTACGCCGTTACCCGTTCAGGAAGCCGAGAAAAAGCCGTCCATTTGATTTTCTGCATTAAGGTAAGATGAATCTGATTCTCAATCGTAATTTTGAACTCCCGGAAGACGGGTGGTACCAGCTCGCTCCGCTGGGATCCTTTCCGCACAACGGTGCAGGGATTACCCAGTTGATCGATGCCGATGCCTGCTCCCGTATGGTTGACGCATTTCAAAATGCCAGCGGCCAGTCTCAAAACTTCCCCGGCCTGCTCATCGACTTTGATCATTTCTCTCTCGATGCCGAAAAGCATTCGGAAGCCGCAGGCTGGATCACCGACCTTCAGTTCCGTGATGCCGGGGAAGCAGCAGGCCTTTATGTCAACATCCGTTGGAGCGATGTCGGCGAAGCCGCCGTTAAAGGGGGACGCTATCGTTTTCTTTCCCCCGTCTGGGCCCGCAGCGACTGCGAGGAAGTTCCTTACGAAGCAGGCGACCGCATAATTTCCGAAGGAAATAGGGCAGAGCCCGGTTCAAACGGATTGCGCCCGCCCCGCCTTCGCCCGGTACGCCTACTGAATGCGGCCGTCACCAACGATCCCAATCTTAAGGGAATTTTGCCCCTTTCCAATCGCGCCGGAGATGCTCCGTTTGAAAACGCATCTTCTTATAAGGATCCCAACCTAAGTCAGGAGGAATTAATGAAAGCCATCGTAAACGCTTTGCTCAAGAAACTCGACCTGCCGCCCGAGGCAGATACCGAAGTGATTCAGTCCGCCATTGAAAATATCACCCCGCCGGGTGAAGTCGAAGCGCTGCTCAATCGCGCTGAAACCGCTGAAGGTAAAATTGCCGACCTGGAAAAGGCGCAGCTCGAAGCCGATGCCGACGCCTTTCTCGATGAATATGCCGATGTCATCGAAAACCGCGATGAAGTTCGCGCGCAGTTTATTGAAAACCGCACAGTGACCGAAGCGGTATTCAAAAACCTCAAAAGCCCGGATACGGCCAAACAACCGTCAGCGGATACCCGCCGCCCGTTGCATAACCGCGATTCCAAAATCAAGGCGACGCATAATCGCGACGCCCAGCCCGGCGGCGAAGCCCGCGCGGTCAAAATTCGCAACCGTGCCAATGAAATCATGAAGGCCGAGGGCGTTGGCTATCCCGATGCCTTCCGCCGTGCCGAACAGGAAATCACTGCTTAACCAAAGGAGAAAACCATGTCTCAGACCAACGTAAAATCCGGTTCTATTCCCGCCGCTTGCGGTGAAGACCTTTCCAATGCCGCAGACCTGCTGGTCGTGCTTTCGCATGACGCAGGTACGCCGCAGATGCTACTGCCTACCTCGCAGGATGATCTTGTTCCCTATCTCGTACTCGAAGGCGCAGGAGACGGGGAAACCGGTTCGTTCATGCCGGTTCATCCCGATAAGAACATCCGAGTTCCAATCGTTGGAACCTGTAATCCCGGCGACACGCTCGTCCTCGCCGATCCCGCCGTTGAAGGACAGCCCGGCAAGGTCACGGTGCTGCCGGCCGATCCGGGCACCTATCGCGGCGTCGGTATTGCCGAGGAGCTCGCCGTCGACGGCCAGCTCCTGCTGCTGCGTCCGCTCCCGCTCGGAGTCATCACTGTCACCTAAACCGCAACTTTAAATTACCGGAGGTAATCCATGTCCCGTCTATCTGAAATCAGTTCCAATCCGATGCTTCGCCAGTTTGCCCAGGGCGCTGCGCAAAGTGCAATCATGCCCGTGGCCGACTTTATCGCCCCGACCATCGAGGTTCCTACCTCGACCGGGCGGTACAAAAAGTACACTGAGAAGAACCGCTTCCATATTCCGAAGACGCTCCGCACCCTCGGTGGTCGCGCGTCCGAGCTTCGGTTTGAAGTGAACGACGAAACCTTCAACTGCGCGCCCCATGCACTCGACTACCCGGTCGACAACCTGGAGCAGCTCGAATCGCAGGGGCTGGAAAACATGCTGCGCGAAGGTGCGGTTGCCGTGGCCGAAGTC
>CAZABK010000122.1:0-3735 GCA_964483355.1 uncultured Verrucomicrobiota bacterium
GATGTACGTTTATTTCTTTAGCTTGCAAAGATTGGGGCGTTTCAGTTTTTCAGCGTCAATCGTCGGGGAATATCCAAAGAATGTTTTGGCTTCCCGTTCCATGATTTTGATTGCATCGGTCATTTTCGATTCGGGAACCAGCACCGCATCGTGAATGGTAAGGTATGGGATTTTCTTGTCGGATAGCTTCTTCCAAATTCGCTCCATCAACTGGACTTCGTAATACGTCCCATAGAATGAAGCCTGTTTGTACAGGATCGATTTGTCACCGCCGTTAAACCTTTTGCCGAACTCTGGGTATGGATGTGATTTCAATTCGTTCATACGGTCGCTGAATTCAGGGTATAACTCTTTCAGCACCGCATAGGTTTTGTTGTGTTGCCCGTTTGTAGAGGTAGCCCAGTCCCTTGGCGTTGCGTTTCTTCGATTTCTGTCCGTATTCTTTTTTCATTTTCTTGCTCCTATGTTTGTTGTTGGCGGGGTTGTCCCCGATTCATACGAGCAAGCTTGCTTCGGACAGGCGGGATAAGGGCATGGCACGTATCCCGATTTCTAACTATGGTTCCTTTACTGTTGGATGGTGTTTAAAACTGTGGTGAAAACGGTGGGAATAACGGGCTTAACACCCCAATAACACCCCCAGCTTTTTCAAAACGCCTTAAAACATTGGGTGAAACGGTTGGCTGGGCGGGATTCAACATCCCCCGGCTTCGGTCATGCGGGTTCGAGTCCCGCCCCCGGCACCACTTTTAGGCTCCAGCTTTGGCTGGAGCTTTTTTTTGTGTGCAAAAAACCACTTCTTGACGTACATCAAGGTTTCGTTCGTCTCGGTTGCTATTATCGTTCGCATCAATTGAGATAAATGCGATCGGGTTGTCCGATAATTAACATAGGAGAATGAGTCATGAGTATGTTCTGTTACCAATGCGAGCAAACCAGCCAGTGCACCGGATGCACGTCGTTCGGAGTCTGCGGCAAAGATCCCGAAACTGCGGCGCTTCAGGATCTGCTGGTTGATCTGTGTAAAAAGGTTTCCGAAAAGGCCCACGCCAAACGGCAGGCCGGCGAAGCCACCCGCGAAGCCGACCTTTTTGTTACTGAAGGCCTCTTCACCACCGTCACTAACGTCAATTTTGACGCCAACGATATCGCCGGCATCATTTCCCGCGGCGCGGCTCTGCTGAGGGAGCTCGGCGGCGAATACGAGCTCCCGGCCGATCTTGACGGCCTGATTGCTCAGGGCGAAAAGGTGGGCATCGAAAGCCGCATGAATACGCTGGGCGAAGATGTGACCGGCCTGCAGGAACTGATCCTCTACGGTCTGAAGGGCACTGCCGCCTATGCTGACCACGCCTATGTTCTCGGCAAGGAAGATGATTCCGTGTTCGCCTTCTTCCACGAAGCGCTCGCGTTCCTGCTCAACCCGGCCCCGACCGTCGATGAGCTGGTCGGTTATGCGCTGAAGACCGGTGAGGTCAACCTGACTGTTATGGGGCTGCTCGATGCCGCCAATACCGGCACCTACGGCCACCCGGAACCGACGCCGGTACGCATCACGCCGGTTAAAGGCAAGGCGATTCTCGTTTCCGGTCATGACTTGAAGGATCTCGAAATCCTGCTCAAACAGACTGAAGGCAAGGGCGTCAATATTTACACCCACGGCGAAATGCTGCCGTGCCACGGCTATCCGGAACTCAAGAAATACAGCCATCTCGTCGGTAACTATGGCGGTGCCTGGCAGGATCAGCGCAAGGAATTCGAAGCCTTCCCGGGCGCGATTCTGATGACGACCAATTGCATCCAGAAGCCGAAGGAAACCTACAAGGCCCGCATCTTCACCACCGGCCTCGTTCAGTGGCCGGGCGTTGAGCATATCGGCGATGACAAGGACTTTTCCGCCGTCATCGATGCCTCGCTCGAAGCCGACGGCTTTGTTGAAACCGAAGAGGAAAAGACCATCCTGACCGGCTTTGGCCACAACGCGGTTCTTGGCGTTGCCCCGCAGGTGATCGATGCCGTCAAATCCGGTGCGCTCAAGCACTTCTTCCTGATCGGCGGCTGCGACGGCGCGAAGCCGGGACGTAACTATTACACCGACTTTGCCGAAGCGGTGCCGGACGACTGTGCGATCCTGACGTTGGCCTGCGGTAAGTTCCGCTTCAACAAGCTCGACTTCGGCGATATCGGCGGCATTCCGCGCCTGCTCGACATTGGTCAGTGCAACGATGCGTATTCCGCGATCCAGATCGCCGTAGCACTCGCCGGTGCGTTCGAGTGCGACGTCAACGAGTTACCGCTCTCCATGATTCTTTCGTGGTACGAGCAGAAGGCCGTCTGCATCCTGCTGACGCTGCTGCATCTCGGCATCAAGGACATCAAGGTCGGCCCGAGTCTGCCGGCGTTCATCACGCCGACCGTACTGCAGGTGCTGGTTGATAACTTCAACATTGCGCCGACCACCACGGTTGAGGCTGATCTCAAGCAGTGTCTGGGCACCTAACGGCGATTGTCCCCGAAAATGAAAACGGCGCTCCAAACGGGGCGCCGTTTTTCAGGATAACAAAAAAGCCCCGAAGCGAACTTCGGAGCTTTTCTTGCATTCGTTTTCCTGAGGTTTAGCCAGCGGAAATGGCGTCAACCGGGCAGGAATCAGCGCAAGCGCCGCAATCGGTGCAGGTGTTTGCATCGATAACGTACTGGTCGTCGCCCTGGCCGATAGCTTCCACCGGGCAGGTGGATTCGCATGCGCCGCAGGAGATGCACTCGCTGGAAATTACATATGCCATGATTCAGTCCTCCAATGGGTTAATTGATCTGTTTTGTTGGTCAATCGCGGCAATATAGCAGCAAATTTCTTGATTACACTCTCAATTGTGCGGCATAAACGTGTTTATATATAGATTCAATTCAAAGAAGGAAGCGGCGTCCGATGAGCGATATTTTAGATGAACAGCAATTGCCCGAAGAGGTTAGGCAATCGGTAGAAGAGGCCTGGCCGCTGTTTGTGGACTTTCTGAAGAAGAAGGATGCGAGAATTACTCAGGCCCGCAAAATTGTGCTGACTCAAGTGTTTCTGCGCCACGACCATTTTTGCGCGGATGATTTGGCCGCGGAGCTTTCAAGCGGAATGAACCATGTCAGCCGGGGGACGGTTTACCGCACGCTGGCGTTGATGGAAGAGGCGGGGTTGGTGCGGGTGATTCGCGATACCGACGTTCATGCCCATTATGAGCACACGTTTAACCACCCGCATCATGAGCACATGATTTGTGACAAGTGCGGGGAGTTTGTTGAATTTTCTGACGACCAGATTATGGAGCTGCTTGGCAAGGCCTGCGAGAAACATGGTTTTGTTGAGCGCACACACCGGATTGTTGTTTTTGGAACGTGCGCAAAGTGCGGCGCGGAATAGTTATTCCTCGAGCTTGTTGGATAAAGTCCTGATTTTCCGCGAAGCGGTGTGGCACGCGCTTCTTTGCGCAGCAACGAGCGCGTAATGCGGCGATTATGGCGCGCTCTTCGTTCCGAAGAGGCCCGCTCCATACCAGCCATAGGCTTATCAGCCGACTGAAGAAGGAGTGGTTATTCCTCGTCCTTCTTTTGATTGCTGAGCTCGGCCTGGAATTCGCGCAGTTCGCAGGAGGGGCACTGGACCTTTTCGCCTTTGTAGACCACGCAGTCGTGGTTTCCGGAGCAGCCAGGCTGTTTTTTGCGCCGGGCGTTTATGAGCGCAAG
>CAZABK010000123.1:0-3571 GCA_964483355.1 uncultured Verrucomicrobiota bacterium
GATATGAAAAACACCTTTGCGCTGGCGCACCACGGGCAGGTCACGCTGCATCCCTATATTGGCGATTTGGCGCATCCCGAAGCGGAAGCGATACTGGGCCGCGCGGTGGCTCAGCAGCTGGCCTGTTTCCGGGTCGCGCCCAATCTGATTGTTCACGATCTGCACCCCGACTATTTTTCTTCGAAGCAGGCAAAGGCTTTTGCCGAAAAAAACGGCATTCCAACGCTCGGTGTTCAGCACCATCATGCACATCTGGTTGGGGCATATTCCGGCAAGGCAATCGGCTTTGCCTTTGATGGAACCGGCTACGGGAGCGACGGCACCATCTGGGGCGGCGAGATAATGCTCTACGACACGGATGGCTTCGAACGCATGTTCCATCTGCGGCCTTTTGCGCTGTCGGGCGGAGACGCGGCCGTGAAGAATCCGAAGCGCATTCTCGCCTCGTTGCTGTATCAAATCGGCGCCGGCAATGGAGATGAACAACTTGCGGCGGGAATCAATTGCCCGCTGACGTCGAGCATGGGACGCCTGTTTGATGCCGTCTCCTGCCTGCTCGGGGTTTGCGATGCGCCAACCTTTGACGGAGAGGCGGCTATGCGACTTGAAGCCGTGGCCGACGAGGCGGAGTGCGGCGATCTGGCTTTTGAAATCAAGGGCGGACAAATTGACTGGCGGCCGCTGGTTGCCGACCTGCTGGATGAAAAAGAAAAGGGCATTTCGGCCTCGATCCTCTCTGCGCGGTTCCACAATACGCTGGCGGAGATCGTCTATTGCTGCGGCAGGGAACTTGCGAAGAAGAATGGCGACCTGCCGTGGGTGTTTGCCGGCGGCGTATTCCAAAACCGTCTGCTGGTCGAGCGCATTAAAGCGGTGGCTGGCAATGAGTTTGAGCTGCACTTTTCAACCTATCCAAACGACAGCGGGATCGCCCTTGGGCAGGCCGTTGTGGGAGCAAAAAATGGGCATCGAAATAGAACGTAAATTTTTGGTTAAAGACGATTCTTGGAAAAGGGCCGCCGATGCCGGCGTCTCCTGTAAACAGGGATATCTGGTTGCCGAGGAACAGAAAGCCGTGCGCGTGCGTGTGATCGGCGACGAAGCCTTCCTGACCATCAAGGGCGCAACCTCCGGTATTTCGCGGTCAGAATTTGAATATGCCGTTCCGGTAAACGAGGCGGAGGAGATGCTGGCGCTGTGTGGCGAGGTGGTTGAGAAAACGCGCTACTTTATTGAACATGCCGGCCGGACCTGGGAACTGGATGTTTTTGAGGGGGCGAACGCCGGTCTGGTTATGGCCGAGATTGAACTCGAGTCCGAAGATCAATCCTTTGAGCTTCCGGGATGGGCCGGCGAAGAGGTCTCCGGCGATGTGCGCTACTATAACGCCTATCTTTCGCGTCACCCGTTTACGACCTGGTAGGCAGATCGGGAAAAGCTTCGGCCACGGCCGGACAGGTTAGCTCGCCATTCCGCATGTTCAACGCCGCGGCGCGTCCCGGACTTTTCTGCAGAAAGGCGTCGAGACCTGAACCGGCCAGCTCGCGGCAACAGGTGAGGGTGGCATTGCAGAGTGCATGGCTGCTGGTGCGGCCGACGGCGCCGGGCATGTTGGTGACGCAATAGTGGACGATGCCGTCCGTGACATAGACCGGATCGCTGTGCGTGGTGGGTTTGCTGGTTTCGCAGCATCCGCCCTGGTCAATACAGACATCCACAATGGCGGCGCCTTTTTTCATTCGAGCGAGCAGCGGTCGATTGATCAGCTTGGGCGCCACCGCGCCGGGAATCAGCACCGAGCCCACCACCAGATCGGATTCTACGACATATTGTTCAACGGCGTGCGGCTCACAGAACAGCGTGGTCACGTTGGGCGGCATTGTTTCGTCGAGCTGGCGGAGCCGGTCGAGATTAATGTCCATGATGGTAACGTTGGCGCCGAGGCCGGCGGCCACGCGCGCGGCGTTGCTGCCGACCACGCCGCCGCCCAGCACCAGGATGTTGGCCGGCGCCACGCCCGGCACGCCGCCGAGCAGGATGCCGCGTCCCATTACAGGGCGTTCGAGGCATTTCGCGCCTTCCTGTACCGACATTTTTCCGGCGACCTCGCTCATCGGAGTGAGCAGGGGGAGCCGTCCGTGTTCATCGGCCAGCGTTTCATAAGCAATGGCAGAAATGCCGCACTCCAGACAGCGGGCCGTCAGGTCATGCGAGCTGGCGAAGTGAAAATAGCAAAAGACAATTTGCTTGCGCTGCAGCCGTTCGATTTCGCTGGGCTGGGGTTCCTTTACCTTGACGATCATTTTGCTGCGCCGGAAGAGTTCCTCGGCGGAATCGACAATTTCGGCGCCGACGGCGGAATAGTCTTCGTTGTTGAAGCCGCTACCGAGTCCGGCATCGTTTTCAATCAGGACCGTGTGGCCGTCCTCGATCAGCAGCTGCGCGCCGACCGGCAGCATGGCGACCCGATATTCATCCGGCTTTATTTCGCGCGGCACACCGATAATCATGCTTCCCATCCTTTGCTGCGTTCAACGGCTTTCTTCCAGCGGGCAAAGCGGCTTTCGGCTTCGTCGGTGCCGATTTGCGGTTCAAAGATTCGGTCGATCTGTTTGTGCGCCGCGATTTCGTCAAGATCCTTCCAGAAGCCGACGGCCAGTCCGGCCAATGCGGCGGCCCCGAAGGCGGTGCTTTCAATCTGTTTGGGGCGGACGACCGGAACCTGCAGCAGGTCGGCCTGAATCTGCATCAGCAGATTATTGGCAGAAGCGCCACCGTCGACGCATAAAAGTTCCAGCGGCGCGCCGGAATCGCTGTCCATGGCCCGCAGGACTTCCATGGACTGGAAGCACATGGCTTCGAGTGCGGCGCGCGCAAGATGTGTCTTGTTGGTGCCGCGCGTCAGTCCGACGATGGTGCCGCGCGCATGCGGATCCCAATGCGGTGCGCCGAGGCCGGCAAAGGCCGGGACCAGACAGACGCCGCCGGTGTCGGGAACCTGTGCGGCAAGCGCTTCAACCTCATCGGCCGAGTTGATGATGCCCAGTTCATCGCGCAGCCACTGGACGACGGCGCCGCCGATAAAGACGCTGCCTTCGAGGGCATAGCTGACATCGGAGCCATATTTCCAGGCCACGGTGGTGAGCAGCTTGTTTTTTGAGGTGACGGTTTGGTTGCCTGTATTTTTTAGCAGGAAGCAGCCGGTGCCGTAGGTGTTTTTGGCCGCGCCTGGTTCGAAACAGGCCTGTCCGAACAGCGCGGCCTGCTGGTCGCCGGCGATTCCGGCAATAGCACAGCCGCAGGTACACAGGAATTTGTCGACGTTGCCGTAGGGTTCGCTCGATGAACGGACTTCGGGCATCATGCTGCGTGGAATGTTGAGCAGCTGAAGCAGTTCGTCGTCCCAGTCCAAGGTGTGGATGTTGAAAAGCAGGGTGCGCGATGCATTGGAAATGTCGGTGATGTGGAGCCGGCCGCGGGTCAGGTTCCACGTCAGCCAGGAGTCGATCGTGCCAAAGGCCAGCTCGCCGCGCTCGGCCTGGGCGCGCGCGCCGTCAACATGGTCGAGCAG
>CAZABK010000124.1:0-3570 GCA_964483355.1 uncultured Verrucomicrobiota bacterium
GATCTCCATGTTACCGGTGCCTTTGAATTCCTCAAAGATGACCTCGTCCATACGGCTGCCGGTATCGACCAGCGCAGTTGCAATAATGCTCAAGCTACCGCCGCCTTCAATGTTACGGGCCGCCCCGAAAAAGCGTTTCGGTTTGTGCAGCGCATTGGAGTCGACACCACCCGAAAGAATCTTTCCGCTGTGCGGCGAAGTGGTGTTGTAGGCACGCGCCAGACGGGTAATGGAGTCGAGCAGAATGATGACATCCTTGCCCTGCTCCACGAGGCGCTTCGACATTTCGATCACAATTTCAGCGACCTGCGTGTGGCGTTCCGGCGGCTCGTCGAAGGTCGAGGCAAGCACTTCCGCCTGCGTATTGCGGCGCATATCGGTCACTTCCTCGGGACGTTCGTCAATCAGCAGAATGATCAGCTTCGCTTCCGGATTGTTCTTCGAAATGCTGTTGGCCATCTTTTGCATCAGCACGGTTTTACCGGTACGCGGCGGCGCCACGATCAGTCCGCGCTGGCCCTTACCGATCGGTGTGACCAGGTCCATGACACGCATCGAAATTTCTTTGGCATTGTCGGTCTCCATCACAAGGCGCTCATCCGGGAAGAGCGGCGTCAGGTTTTCGAACGGCACACGCTTGCGGGCCTGCTGCGGATCCTCTTTGTTGATCTGCTCCACGCGGTAAAGGGCGAAGAAGCGCTCCTTTTCCTTCGGGGCGCGGATGGACCCCTCAATAAAGTCGCCGGTGCGCAGGCCGAAGCGGCGGATCTGCGAGGGCGAAACATAAATATCGTCCGGTGCGGGCTGATAACTATTGAGCGGCGAACGCAGGAAACCAAAGCCATCCGGCAGCGTTTCGAGTACGCCGCGTCCCTGCAGCGGACCGCCGCGACGGCCATGGTTTTTGAGCAGTTCGAAAATCAGCTGATGCTTGCTGTAGCCAGCAAATTCCTGCAGACCGTATTCGTCGGCCAGCTTCTTGATGTCGTTGATCGGCGTAACCTGCATTTCGTGCAGTGAAAGCGGCGGAAGATTTTCAGTGTTCGGCGGCGGCTCTTCGTTGCGGCGCTGCTGCTTTTTATTGCGGTTCTTTTTGCCGTGCTTGCCATGGCCGCGGTCATTGCGATCGCGCTGCTGGCGGGGTTCGGAAGATTCAGACTTCCCCTTCTTTTCGGAAGCCTCTTCCGCCGGCTTCTCAGCGGCCGGCTTGTCAGTGGCCGGCTTGTCAGTGGCCGGAGCCTCCTCCGCTTTCGGAGCTTCAGCGGCCTCTGTCTTTTTGGCGGGCGCCTTTTTGGTCGCCTTTTTCTTGGCGGCCTTCTTTGCGGGGGCCTTCACCTCTTCGGCGGCGGCCTTAACCTTTTCAACCACTTTATCTTCGTCGCTCATGATGTACCTTTCGCGCGGCAGTTGTTCACGGCCTGCCGTATTGCCGCTTCAAATTCCTGCAGGGTTCCCTGATTCAGAATCACCAAATCCGCCATTTGCTCTTTTTCGTTCAACGGCATCTGGGAGTCGATCCTGGCCTCGGCTGCGATCCGATTAAACCCGCGTTTTTCCAATCGTTGAAGAACCTGCTCCCTGCTGCTGGAAACAGACCAAACCACATCCCAGTCCAGATCATTCATGCCGCTTTCATAAAGCAGCGGAAGCAAAATCGCCCCGGAATTTCCTGATGCCCGCTGATCTCTGATCCACTTCTCAAGCGCTTCTCGAACGGCCGGATGAACCAAGCCGTTCAGCCGTTCAAGCTGCGCCGGATCTTCAAAAACTATCTTTCCAAGAACAGGGCGCGAAATCTCGCCGTCATCCGAAAGGATTTGCGAACCAAAATGATTCACCACCTTCTGGAACACCGGAGTTCCCTTTTTCATCAGTGCATGCGCCAGCAAATCAGCGTCGCACACGGAAAAGCCCATTCCCGCAAGAATCCGCCCCGCCTCCGATTTGCCGCAAGCAATGCCTCCGGTTATCCCGAGAATCAATGCAGTACGTTTAGAATCCGGCATGGAAAGTTGGAATACAAACTGGGTTGGGAATCATTCGGGGAACGCAGAGCGGTTCCGCCCTGAAACTTGGTAAACGTTTTAGGTGGTTTTTATTCCGATGTCAATACCGCGAAAGGGATTAAAGCAGTTCGTCGTAGCAGCCTTTTTCGCGGAGCGACACCACCATCTGCTTAATATCCTGCGCGCGATCCTTCGGGCAGACCAGCGTAACTCCGTCGGCCTGCACCACCACCAGATCCTTCACGCCGATCACCGCCGTCAGGCGATCCTCGGAAAGCACAATGTTTCCAGCGGCATCCAGCGACTCCACCTGACCGATATTGGTGTTGCCCGCCTCATCCTGCTCAAAGTGGCTTTCGAGCGCCGGCCACGCGCCGACGTCGTCCCACGCAAAGGTGCCACAGGCCATAACAATGTTGGCGGCTTTTTCCATCAGCGCATAGTCGACCGAAATTTTTCCGAGATTCGGATAGGTGGCATCCATGCCCTCGACCATCTTTCCGTCTTTGGCGTAGCTGGTCAGCGTATCCATCAGCTGCAGCATTTCCGGGCAGTGCGCGCCGAACGCCTTTTCCAGCGCCGGTACGGACCAGATAAACATGCCCGAATTCCAATAAAACTTTCCGGTCGCGAGATATTCGCCCGCCGTCGCCTCGTCCGGCTTTTCCACAAACCGGTCGGCCTCGCGGAACTCAACGCCTTCCGCATTTCCAAAAACGTCGCCCGACTCAATATAACCAAAGCCGGTGGCCGGATAGGTCGGCTCAATGCCGATCGTCACCAGAATATCATTCTGTTCCGCCAGATCCATTCCGCCCTTGATCGTAGCGGAAAACACATCGAGATCGCCCATCACCTGATCGGCCGTCAGCACCGCAAAAACGCCGCCTTCGTCCTTGGCCTTAACCAACGCGCCGCCGCAGGCCACCGCCGCGGCCGTATCGCGGCCGATCGGCTCGCCGACAATATTTTCCGGCGGAAGCAGCGGCGCCGCTGCACGGGTCGCATCCACCAGCTCGGCATTCGTTACCACAAAAACATTTTCCGGCGGAACCACACCTTCGAGCCGATCCACCGCCTGCGCGATCAGCGGCTTATCGCCGACGAGCGCCAGCAGCTGCTTCGGATGCTTCGACGTGCTCAGCGGCCAGAACCGCTCGCCTTTGCCACCTGCCATGATTACTGCGTAACGACCACTCATCTGGACTCCTGCTTCGTCAGTTTTTAAGTTTTTAATCCACCGATTCCGCAGATCTTTCGATTATTATAATCTGCGCATATCTGTGTAATCTGTGGATCTAGAATTTTATTAGATTGTCTTTACGGCCTTCACCATCTCAGCGACAAATTTCGCGGCATCCGCGCGGCCTTCGGGCGTGTGCGGATTGTTGTGGAACGCATTCACGATTGCACTGCCAACGACGACGGCGTCGGCCAGCTGCGCGGCGTCGCGCGCCTGCTCCGGCGTGCCGATGCCGAACCCGAGTGCGACCGGCGCTTCGGTATGGTCTTTGATCCGCTGAACCAGCGCGCCCGCGCCTTCGGCAATTTTATCCTGCACGCC
>CAZABK010000125.1:0-3496 GCA_964483355.1 uncultured Verrucomicrobiota bacterium
CCTTCTTTACGGCATAAACGTCCTTCACTGTGTCGTGAATATACTGGGCGTCATATTTCGGGTGTTCGCCATAAACCATAATCAGGCGCTTGTGGCCGATATCCTGCAGCGCCTCCACTTCCGCCACCAGTTCGTTACTCAGAAGCGTCTTGCGGTGCACCTCGGTGTTGTCTGCGCGGAAGCCGCAATATTCGCAGCGGTTCACGCATTCGTTGCCGACATAGAGCGGCGCAAACAGCACAATACGGTTGCCGTAAATACGCTTCTTCAGTTCCCGTGCGCCTTCAAAAATTTCCTCCACCAGCTCCGGCGAATCGGCATTGATCAGCGTCGCCATCTCTTCCGGTTCGAGGCGGTTTTTATCGAGCGAGCGCTGAATAATTTCCCGCACGCGTTCCGGCGTCGGATTTTTAGTTTTTTCCAGCCACTTGAAAATTTCGGTTTCGGGAATGAAGCTTTTCAGCCCCTCGGTTTCGACTTTAGGAAGTCCACGGTTCATTTCAGTTCCTTTTCATAGGCATCCAGCGCGGCGGGAAACGGCGAAAGCACGCGCTTCAGCACGCCCTGCGTCTGGGATATGCAAAGTCCATAGTTGGTGATCGGCACGCCGGCCGACTCGCATTTTTCAATTCTCGAAAGCACTTCGCGGCGGTTCTGCATACAGCCGCCGCACTGCACCGCCAGCTTGTATTCGGAAAGATTGTCCGGGAAATCACGGCCGGAATAGACATCGATCTCGACGTCGACGCCGACATACTGCCGCAGCCAACGCGGAATCTTTACCCGGCCAATGTCGTCCTCAAGCGCATGGTGGCTGCAGGACTCGGCAATCAGTACCTTGTCGCCCGGCTCCAGCCTGTCGATTGCCGCCGCGCCCATGGCAAATTTCCGCAGGTCGCCCTTCAGGCGCGCAAATAAAATGGAAAAGGTGGTGCACGGAATCTCCGGCGGCGTGTCGGCCACCATCTTCAGCACCATCTGCGAATCGCAGATCGCGACGTCCGGCTTTCGGCTCAGCATGGAGAGCATGTGGGCATATTCGCGCTCCTTGCAGACCAGCGTCGCCGCATCGCTGTCGAGCGCATCGCGAATCGTCGAAACCTGCGGCAGGATCAGTCGCCCTTTCGGCGCCTGCAGGTCAATCGGCACCACCAGCATCGCGAGGCCGCCCGGTTTGAGCAGATCGCCCATCAACGGCGGCGGCGTAATAAATTCATCAGGACAGACGCGCAGCAGCTCCGCCTTCAGGGAGGCCAAAACCTGATCGCGCAAAGAGAGGTCGGTGGAGTTAACTTTCAGCCCCGCCCAACCCGTCGGGTCAGCCAGATCAATCTTGTTGGCAATGCGGACGACGGGAATCTTTTTTTCTTCAGCCTTGGCCGCAACCCGCTCTTCAAACTCCGTTACCCTATCGCCTTCATGCAGAAGCAGAATCACGTCGGCGCGATCAAATACCTTTTCCGTGCGGCCAATACGCTTTTCGCCCAGCGCGGTAGTATCGTCGATGCCGGCGGTGTCGAGAAAAACAACCGGACCGATCGGCAGCAGCTCCATCGGCTTTTCCACCACATCGGTGGTGGTTCCCGGCTGCGACGAAACGATTGCCACATCCTGTCCGGCCACCAGATTCAGAAAACTGGATTTACCGACGTTCGTCCGGCCAAACAGCGCAATGTGCAGTCTTAAACTTTTCGGTGTCTTTTGCATCAGCGATGTCCCAGTGCCATCAGGTTTTGGGGCGACAAAGTTTCAGCGACGAGCTCGCTCCCCAATTCATTTTCAAGATAGGTTTTAAAATCGGTCGTTCGATCGAAGGCGTTAACCAGTTCGGTGGCGCGGTCGTAACCAATCGCCGGAAGAAAGGCCGTCACAATTTCGACGGAGCCGTTAAACTGCCGTTCGCATTCGGCTTCGTCGGCCTCAATGTCCGCGGCATGCTTTGCGAGCATTTTGCAGGCAGCACCGAGCAGCTCCATCGATTCCAGCAGCGCGGAGGCCAGCAGCGGCATGAATTCGTTAATCTGCAGCGAGCCGCGCGACGCGCATTCGGTAACGATAAAGTCGTTCGCCTGAACCTTGACTCCGATCTGCATGACGCTTTCGAGAATGACCGGGTTTACTTTGCCGGGCATGATCGACGATCCGGCCTGCACGGCAGGCAGTCGAATTTTGCCGTTCATGTGCAACAGGCGCAGGTCGCCGCAGATTTTAAGCAGGTTGGCGGCGCAGGCTTTAATGATGCCGGAAACCTCAACAAAGGCGTCGGCATTGGCGGTCTGGTCAACGAGGTTTTCGCCGCGGCTCAGGCCGAGACCGGTCACTTCTCGTAATTTGTCGGTGACGAGAAAAATATAGCTGCGCGGTGCGGTCAGCCCGGTGCCGACAGCGGTTCCGCCCAGATTAACAACGCGCAGGCGCTCCTCACATTTAAAGGTGCGCCAGCGGTCGCGGGCAAAGGCTTCGGCAAAAGCACCAAACTCGGCGCCGAGCGTCAGCGGAACCGCCTCGACGAGCTCGGTTTTGCCGATGGTCGGAATATGCGCGAATTGATTTTCCAACCGCTGAAAAGTTCCCTGCAGTGCTTCAACTTTTTCGGCCAGTTCGCGCAGGCCGTAAATGGCGGCCACCTTGACCGCGGTCGGGTAGACATCGTTGGTGGACTGATGCAGATTCACATCTTCGATCGGATGAACTCCGGCTTTCCCGGCAATCAGTTCGTTGACATACAGATTAGTGGAGGTGCCCGCCCCCCCCTGTAATGCAGGCAATGGGCATGAGGCACTAGGCACTAGTTCGCATGCAGCGACAATGGAATCCGCCTTTTCGGGCGGAAGAAATCCCAGCTCTTTATTAGCGAGCGCACAGGCTTTTTTGACCTGGGCCAGCGCGGAGATGAGTGCCGCCGGAGCGCTGGCGCCGGGGACAGGAAAGTTTTCCAGTGCCCGCGCCGTATGGATGCCCCATGGTGCGTCGGCCGGAATCTGCATTTCGCCAAGAAAATCTGTTGCGGTTCGTGTGTTCATAGGAGTTCCGGAGAATAGGTGAACTTGAAAAAAGAACCTTGATCAGGATCAAGACGACTGGATTTTTGAAAGCATCGATTTGACGGAGACGCCGGCAATGCGGCCGAGCCGGCCGGTGAGCGACCCGAGTTCGTCGGTCGTGGCATCGATAACGAGCGTGATAGCCGAACAGTTGCGATCGGGACACGGCACGCCGGTGCGCGATAGAATGATGTCGCCGAATTCAGACAGCAACGTATTGACGTTGGCCGCGTTGGATGGTCGTGTTTGTTTCAGCGACAAACAACAGCTTGTTTGTCTCGAACTGAAAACCGGCAAGAAGCGTTGGTCTGCTGATTGCCGTGCCCCTGGAGGTTCCCGGCATTCGGGCGGAACACTGCTGATGCACGACGATGTCGTGTTGTTCACTGGCGCTCAGGGCGTGGCCGCTTTTTCGGCCGCAAATGGAGAGAATCTCTGGGCGGGCCCCAAAG
>CAZABK010000126.1:0-3120 GCA_964483355.1 uncultured Verrucomicrobiota bacterium
TTCTTCAGCTTCTTCTTTCTTTACACCTTCCTTAATTACCTTAGGAGCACCGTCTACGATGTCTTTAGCTTCTTTTAGACCCATCTCAGTGATAGCTCTAACTGCTTTAATTACAGCGATTTTAGTTCCGCCTGCATCAGTGATTTCAACGTCGAATTCAGTTTTTTCTTCTGCGGCTTCACCAGCACCTGCAGCTGGAGCACCAGCCATCATCATTGCAGGAGCAGCTGCGCTTACTCCGAATTTGTCTTCTAAGATTTTAACTAACTCAGCTAAATCTAATACTGACATTTTTTCAATCTCTTCTACTAAAGATTTGAATTTTTTAGGAACTTCAACTTCCTTTTTTTCTTCAACAGCTTCTTCTGTTGTTGTTTTTTCTTCAGTCTGGGATCTGAATTGAACAACCCGTCGTACAGGCCCCGAAGGTCATTGCTCGTCGGAATGGGCCGCCCAAACTGATTGAAGGACAAGGTCGTAGAACTGCTGTTACTCCCCATGCCGCCTTCGTTACCAAGAACCAGGCTTGGGTAGCGAGTCTTCATGCCATGCGTCATGGCTGCGATTTGATCGAAGGACGGTGGCTTGACGCTGCTCTCGTGATGACAGCCGGTCAGGAACGGGCCGGCCGTGGTATGCCCATCTGCAAGGACGCAAGCCGGATGGTCCAGGCCATACAGCACGGTCGTCTCATTCGACAGGTCATTGAATCCTCGCATGGATTGGCTGAACTTCATTTTGCCATCGACCACTTGAGGGTAGAAGTTCCAATCGCCGGCGATGGAAACGCCGTGGCCGATATACAATCCAAGAAACCGCTTGGGTGTGTCGGCAGCCTGGCCTGGTGTCTTGCCGTTGGCCATGCACTCCAGCAGCGGCAAGCTCACGGCCACACCACCGGCACCGCGAAGGAAGGTTCGTCGGTCTATGCTATTTGTTGCTGCCACGAGTCGGCTCCTTGATTCCGCCTTCTTTGAAAGCCGGCGACATAGCGATTGCATGGATGAGCGACCTCATCCGGTAACCGCTCTTTTTGAACTCGGCTTGAAGATTGTTGATCTGTTGTTCATCTCGGTATGTCAGCGGACGGCCCAGTGCGTAAGAGAGCATGTGCTCCGTAAACCCGCGGGCAAAATCGTCGCGATATTTTTCGACCAAATACTGCTTCAACGGCAACAGGCCGTTGATACCACGCCCCGCAATCGTGACATCTTTCAGCACGGGGCCCGCGTTAACGATCTTTGTGCGCGGCAGGCCGACCGCGTCGAACCCTTCCATCGCGATGCCCCAGTGGTCGATATCTTTGTGACAGTCATAGCAGGTCGTGCCGGTCGCCAGATGCTCGGCAAACTTTTCCCGGATGGACAACGGACGACTTCGCGGCTTGTCGGCCGATGACTGTTCTTCCAAACCAGGGACTTCCGGCGGCGGGTCAGATGGCGGATTTCCCAGGAAACGCCCGCGCAACCACACCCCACGCTTTATCGCATGCGCATCCTGACCGTTCGAGTGCCCCAACAGGAACGAACCTTGAGCGAGGATTCCGCCGCCACGTATTCCTGGTGCTGGCGCACGCACAAATCTGGCGGAATGGACCGGCGGAGCGCCATAATGCTCGGCCATCATGTCGTTGAGCATGACGAAATCAGATTCAAGGAAACTTAGGCAACTCAGATTCTTGCGCAGAATCTCGGAGAAAAACGCAACGCTCTCGAGCTTCATGTGTTCCTTGGTTCTAACGCTGAGCCGCGTGTTCTTGAAACGCGGATAATAGTTCGGGTCGATGGCAACCGCGTCGAATGCCGTAAAATCGATCCACTGCCCCACAAAATCAGAAACAAAACGCTCCGACCGTTTGTCAGCCAATAGTCTGTCTACTTCGCGCTTCACGACGTTATCGCTGATCGGCAATTTGCCTCCGACGGCTGCGATCAGCTTGGCATCCGGAGGGCCGTTCCACAGGAAATAGGAGAGCCGAGAGCCAAGTCCATGGCGGTCGGAAGTATTCAGGAACAGGAACTTGGAGTCGAGCAGGATCGTCTTCACGACGTTGCGTAAAGCTGCAGTTCCCGAGCGGCCTGCAACCTGTTCTTTTTCGCAGAGAACTTTGATGTAATTAATGTCTTTCGAATCAAGCGGACGACGCCACGCCCTGGCAGCGAACTGTTTCAAGCCCGCCTGTAGGCTCTCGCTCGAAATGCGTCCCTCCTTCAGAAACGGTTCAGCGACTGGCGGCGGCCAACCGGCATGATAAGGAACCTCAAACTCCACACGCTCGATAATGGCGTGCCCATGCGACTTCATCGCTTCAGGATAAACGGCCGCTCCGCCACCTTCATTGCCATGCCGACCGTTGTTTCCGTTGACCGAAGGTCGTAAACCGGCTTTATTCCCAAACGCCTTTATCCATTGGTCGTCTGCTCGGACCAGAAAGATCGGATCGGTCGAGAGGTGCCGACCCGGAAGCGCGTATCCGGTCAACTTATTGTGATTCGTGATAGTCAGCGTTCGGAAGCTCAACCAGTACCCAGGCGACCGATCGTCCTTGACAATCCGCTTGGTCGAAGTGCCGAGGTGATCGGCCAAGCTGCCAAACATCTCGAAATGCTGCGTCCCCTCTTTCGCCGGAACCTGAATCGCGCGAACCAGCTTGTAAGGCAGATCGCCGCCCTGGCAAAGATAGACTCCCAGTTCCTGCGGTACGCGTGGTCCGCCATCCGCAGGCGGTTCGTTGCGGACGGTCAGGCCCACGCGAAATCGACCGCTGCCGCGATTATCCCGCAGGTACATGCGAAACTCGTGCTTGGGCGGGATCGGTACACGAAACTTGTCGCCGAGCCAATCTGGTCCCTCATACAAACGCCGCAAGCCACGGTACAAAAAATTGTCGCCCGCCCAGTGGCATTTTTCCCAGTCGTTACCGGCCACGCGAAACACATCGTCGGGCGGACTTAGGTTGTCGGGAAACACCTCCAGCAACACCTCGTCCAGCAAGTCGGCATACAACAGCAAATGGGAACCGGAAAGATCCAATTCGTTCTGCACCGAAAAGCCATGCTTATGAATCGGATCGCGAATCAACCGATCGGCAATATGAGTCGCAGTTCCCAATAAATCCTG
>CAZABK010000127.1:0-2817 GCA_964483355.1 uncultured Verrucomicrobiota bacterium
GGCCGACCGCGAAAGAGCGTTATGCCCGTGTGGCGGATTACCTCGGACTCGGCGGCGATACCAACGAGCAGAAGATCAAGCTGCTCATGAAGGAGATCGACAAGCTCAAGGCCGCGCTCGATATTCCGAAGAGCATCAAGGAGGCCGGCGTGGATGAGAAGGAGTTCTACGCCAATCTCGATGCGCTGGCTGAAGATGCGTTCGACGATCAGTGCACCGGCGCCAACCCGCGCTACCCGCTGATGAGCGAGCTCAAGGAAATCTACACCAAGGCCTACGAAGGAAAATAGCGGTGTTTCTACAAGGGATTAGGCATTAGTGGGCAAGCTCTTCACTAATGCCTGTTCCTCCTGCCTGATTCCGCGTTCCAAATTTCATGCCCCCCCTCCTGTAATCTATATTGCCGGCGAGCGGCAGCACGCCGGCAAGACCGTTTCGAGCCTGGGGTTGATCTCTGCGCTGTGCAACCGGATTGCCCCGAAGGATATCGGTTATTTCAAGCCGCTTGGTCAGGAGATGGTGCCACTCTCTTCCGGCCGCCGGATCGATAAGGATATCCGGATCGTGCAGGAGTTTACCGAACTCGACATGCCGGACCTCGAAATGCTCTCGCCGGTGCGCGTGGTGGATGGTGTCACGCGTGAGCATATCGCCTGCTCCAATCCGCGCGCCCGCACGGCGGAGTATGAAAAGAGCATTCTTGAATCGCTCGAATATCTTTCGAATAAAAAGCTGATCATTGCCGAGGGCACCGGACACCCCGGAGTCGGTGCGGTGGTGGGATTATCGAACGCCCGGGTGGCCAACCTGCTCGGGGCGCAGATCCTCTATCTCGGCGGCGGCATCGGTCGTACGCTCGATGAGTTGGAGGTGGATCTGACCTATTTCTCATATCACCGAAGCCGGGTGGCGGGCATCCTGTTCAATAAGGTTATCCCGTCGAAGGTTGGCATGATGCGTGAGGCGATTGATGAATCGGCACTGGCCCGTTGCTTTCCGGATTGGACGCCCGCGCTGGACATTTTCGGCTATATGCCGCAGGTGAAATACCTCAACAACCCGTCCATGAAACTGGCGGCGAAAAGCTTCCCCCGGCCGCGTGTGATCAAGGGTGCCTCCGCACAGGCCTGGCGCAGGCCATGCCGCAAAGTCAAGGTGATCTCGCAGGGCGCAGAAACTTTTTCCCCCGACGAACATCTGAACCCGCGCGACATCGTCGTGCTCGGGGGCGGCTCTCATCGCCGCCTGAAGCGTATTCTTGATTTCAACGAAGCGCTGTCCGCCGACAAACTCGGCGGCATTATCCTGACCTGCGCCAACGATGAGATGCCGGATGCAACCGCTGTCCAATGGCTGGAAAAAAGCGGCCTGCCGACCTTTTCAGTAACGGCCGACGCGGGCGAGGTGGACGAGCTGCTCTATGCCTGCTTCCGCAATACCAAGCTGCAGCTCTACGACCGGCAAAAACACCGGCAGATAGAGGTGCTGTTTCGGGATCACTTCGATGTGAATCGTTTTCTGCGGCGTTTCGGGCTCTAATCCATGAGCGCTTCACAGAGCGAGTCGCCGCTTAAGGAAACGACGCGGATACGGTTGCCTTCAAGCAATCCGATGGAGGGCGGATTCCCCTCTTTCGGCAGCGAAATGGAGCCGGGATTCAGAACATAAATTCTGCCGTGCCTTTCGGCGACGGGAAGGTGAATGTGGCCGAAGGCGAAGAGCGTTCCATCGTCCTGCGGCGGACAGTTTTCGGGGCTGTGGATATGCCCGTGCGTCAAAAAGCAGTTCCGTTCCGGCAGCTGGAGCCGGGCGGCGGGTTCCATCATCGGATACTCAATCAGCATCTGATCCACCTCGCTGTCGCAGTTTCCACGAACGGCGATGATGTTTTCTTTGTACCGGTTAAGGAGCGCGGCGACCTCCGCCGGCGCATAACCTTCGGGCAGCGGGTTGCGGGGACCGTGATACATCACATCGCCAAGAATAATCAGGCGGTCCGCCCGGCTCTCTTCATAAATTGACAGGGCCCGCCGGAGGGCCGGCAGTGATCCGTGAATGTCCGAAATAAAAAAGAGGTTCATAAGCCGCAGACCATGCCGGTTTATTGTTCTTATGGCAAGAGCGGCCCGGGGTATGACGCAAAGGGATATTTTCACCACAGAGGACACAGAGCGTCGGGCAACAAATTATTCTGCGCAATCCGCGTGATCCGCGGTTAAAACCTCTGCGTGAGGTTTATTTTGACAGGATTTACAGGAACAACAGGATTTTTAATAATCCGTTCAATCCTGTTCATCCCGTCAAAAACTCTTCCGCCGGAATATCTCTCACAAAGCCACAAAGCCACAAAGGCACGGAGCTTGCCTTCGTGGTTAATTTTCCCGGCGATTGTAGGGCCGGCTAATGGCAGCAGTGAGCTTTTCGGCACAGCAGGAAGTTGCGGGTGTGGGCGGCGGTGAGGAAGGCCGCGCCCAGCAGGTTGATCCAGGTGATGGCGCCGAAGTGGCCGCCGGCGTCCTGATGAACACTGTGTGCGCAGTGGTGCGTGTGGGCGAACGATTCATAAACGGCGATCGAGGTTATGATGCCGATTCCGATCAGCCCCAGGCTCAGTACCAGTCGACATTTATGTTTCCGGCAGCCGAGCAGCAACGAGAGCAGGGCCATCGGCACAACCAGCAGCAGCATCCACAGGTGGAAATCCTTGTGTGCCCATAACGTGGTCGCCACAACGGGCAGCACGGCGGCCAGAACCGGGGTTATCATACAGTGAATGGCGCATAGCACGGACATGCTTATCGCCAGAGGGTCTAACCA
>CAZABK010000128.1:0-2603 GCA_964483355.1 uncultured Verrucomicrobiota bacterium
GATGCCGAACAGCGCAAAAAACAGATCTACGGCAAGCCGTTCCAGAAGTGGGGCCCGATGCATAAGTCGTATGTCAAAATCAAGGATATGTGGGATGCGCTGCCGCCCTTCATCGACTACAACGGCGTGATGTTTGCCAACAACGACTCGCTCGAAAATAAATTTAAGGAAAACTATTACGAGATTGCCTACCACGTCTACCGCGATCCGGTGCATGCGGCGATCATCAAGAATCTGGATAAGCGCGACCTGCTCTACGGCGTCGTCGACCTGCCGGAGGATACACCGGAAATGGGCGTGGGATCATACTCCGCCGACAATGCCGGGCAGTCCATGCTGCGCTCCACGCAGGCCGAACCGCGCGAGCGGATCCAGGCCGTGCTCAAATATGGATCGCACGGCGGCTATCACGGTCACTTCGACCGCACGGCGCTGAACTCCATGATGCGCTACGGACGCAGTTTCTATAATCCGGAACACATCTGGTACGGCTACCCGAACTTTATGTATTCCTTCTTTGTTCAGACCACCCTTGCGCACAACATTGTGGCGGTCGACATGAAACAGCAGGAAGCGGTGGAAAGCAGCAAGCTGTTTTTCAGTACCAACGAGCTGATGCAGGTGACGGCGGTTGAAACCAAAGCACGCTGGTCCAATCCGCCGTACGGCGGCCTGAACTATGGCTCCTTCGACGGCACCTTTCAGGACAAGTGCTGGGCGGAAGGCCGCTATATGCCGGTGCCGGAAAACGAGCCGGTCTACGGCTCCATCGGCGAGTGGTCGGAAGACCGCGTCACGCAGCGCCGTATGATGCTGATGACCGACGATTACTTTGTGTTGGCCGACTATTTGTCCGGCAACGAGGAACACACCTACGACTGCCTCTTCCAGATCAAAGGTTTCCGCGGGCTGGAAGCCGACTCCGGTTCCGAGCCGGTGCGTCATACGGAACAGATGACCACCGATCCGGTGCTGGCGGCGCAGACGATTACCGACTGTAATTGGTACGACGCCAAGGGAACCGCCAAGGTCAGCTTTGAAACGCTCTACGGCGAAGGCGCCGACAACGCCGGAACCCGCATCTATGGAGAAGACGGGGCGCTGAAGATGGATGTCTATTCCGCCTGGCCTCGCGACCGCGAAGTGATGGTTGCCTCGCTGCCGGAAAACCATGGCGTTGCGCGTAAATTCTGGTACACGGTCAAAGGTGACGACCAGACGCTGGCCGAAGGAAAGTTCGGTGCATGGGTACTCGGCCGCGACCAAATCGATGTGTCGGTCGAAGGGGTGAAAACGCTGACGCTCGTCACGAAGACCAGTGCGAATGCCCGCGCCAAGAAAACCCTCTTCTGGGGCAATCCGGTGATTGTGACCAAAGACGGCAAGGAGATCGCGCTGAGCGATCTTAAACTGAACTTCGACCAGATCCGCAAGGATCCGAAGAGCGGCGTCGACTATTATGGCGGCCCGATCAAAATCGCCGGCATGCCCATCGCGCACTCCGTTCCGGCCAATCCGGTGAAGGAAAATGTCGACGGCACGGTCACGGTGGATTTGACGAAGCTCAATGCGGTTCGCTTCAAGGCGGTCGTTGGCGGCGATTTCCCGCTGGGTGATGAATCGCAGCGCCGTAAAACGCTGGGCTTCCGCACCACCGGCAAACAGACGCAGTATCTGACCGTGGTTGAGCCTTATGAAAACGAGAGCGTGGTACAAACTGTGACCGCGCAGTCCGCAAACGAACTGACGGTTGAACTGAAGGACGGCCGCACGCATGTGATTACATTCCAGGGACTGGAAAAGGGCGAAGGAATCACAGCGACCATCAAGGAGTTTAAAAATGGAATACTCGTCCGCGAAGAAAAGCATTAAACGGCGCGGAGCACCGTTCTACGTAGCACGGTCCTCCGGGCCGTGTAATTTAGAGTGCAGTTTTATGAACAAACTATTCATACTTATAGGCAGCCTGCTGCTTGTTTCGGTAAGCCAGGCATCGACGGTGGAAGTGATTTCCGTACGAAGCGACAAGATGCAACGGGAGATCCCGGTTAGCGTGATTCTCCCTGATACATATCAGAAAGGATCACAGCGGTATCCGGTATTGTATTTGCTGCATGGTGCGGGGGACACGCATCGGAAGTGGATCGATAAGACCGTCGTTGAGACGTTGGCCGATACGTATGGTATCATCATGGTCTGTCCGGATGGCGGCCGAACCAGCTGGTATTTTGACAGTCCGATCGACCCGACCTATCAGTATGAAACCTTTGTCGCCGTCGAGTGTGTCGCACACATCGATCCGCACTATCGCACAAAAGCGCAGCGCACCTATCGAGCGCTGTCCGGAAACAGCATGGGTGGTCATGGCACCCTGTTTTTGGCCATGCGCCATTCTGACACATTCAGCGTAGCCGTACCATTGAGCGGCGGTGTGGACATTCGTCCGTTTCCCGGCAAGTGGGACATCCGAAAGCGGATCGGCACAATAGAGACCCATCCGGAAAACTGGGAGACCTATACGGTGATCAATCAGGCCAAGGCGCTGAAGGATGGCCAGCTTGCCATCTCCATTGACTGCGGTTCCGAAGACTTTTTTATCGGTG
>CAZABK010000129.1:0-2523 GCA_964483355.1 uncultured Verrucomicrobiota bacterium
CTTGAGCATTATTGCAACTGCGCTGGTCGATACCGGCAGCCGTATGGACGAGGTGATCTTCGAGGAGTTCAAAGGCACCGGTAACATGGAGATCGGCTTGGACCGCGAACTGGTCAACAAGCGCATCTACCCGGCGATCAATATTGAAAAGTCCGGCACGCGTAAAGAAGAGCTGCTGCTTCATCCCGATGAACTGCAGCGCACCTGGACGCTGCGCAAGGCGCTCAAGGATGTGCCGCAGGTTGAGGCAATGGAGCTGCTCATCAACCGTCTCAAGAAGACCAACAACAACCTCGAATTCCTGATGACGCTGCAGGGCGGCTAAAAGGAATTTGTGTTGATTCAAAGAGCGATCCTCCGGGGTCGCTCTTTTTTTGACACCTTGACTTTTGCTTCGTATCATCTCTTTCCAAGAAGGAGGCCGTATGCGGAGCAAGGTTAATGCAGTTTTACTGGCCGGGGATCGCCGGGCAAGCGTTCAGGTACGGAGTGACAACAAGGCGTTTCTGGAACTCAAGGGCGCGCCGCTTTTTATTCATGTGCTTCGGGCGCTGAAGCAGGCGGAGCTGGTTGCCGAAGTTGTTGTGGTCGGTCCGGCGGAACGAATCGCCGCGGCATTGACTGCGCATGACGAGTCGGATCGTGTGCGGGTTGTTGAACAGCGCGATAACATGGTCGAAAATTTTAAGGCGGGTTATGTGGCCGCGCTGGGACTCGATGATTCGGTTTCTTTCTGGGGCCTTAAGGGTAGTGCGTATGAAGAAATGCCGGTACTGGTTGCACCGTGCGATATCCCGCTGCTGACGCCGGCCGAAGTGGATGAGTTTCTGATGCGCAGCAATATGCATGAATATGACTATTCCATCGGAGTCACATCGGAAAAGATTTTGTCGCACTATCACCCGAAGGCCGGCGCAAGCGGTATTCAGATGATCTATTTCCATGTGAAGGAAGAGCTGATGCGGCACAATAACCTGCATATCGGCAAGCCGCTCATATTCGGACATCTGGACTATGTCGAGAAAATGTATGAGTGGCGCTACCAGACCCGCTTCATAAACATCCTGCACATGATGGTTTCGGCGCTGACGCATGGCTGGCGGCTGACGAAAGGACTGCGTATTTTTATTCTGATGCAACTCTCGCTCTACTACGACCGGCACGGTCACCCAAAACTTTCGGACCGGATCCGTTTTTGGGCCGGATTTAACCGGCTGTCGGAAGGTGTCGGCAACGCCATCGGCGCACGGGTTCAGATTGCCCACACTCACTTCGGCGGTGCCGCGTTGGATGCCGATAACGAAAAAGATCTCGCCGTCATCGAAGAACGCTATGACGAGTGGATGGCCTATCAGGCGGGGCTGGATTATTAGCCGCGCGAAATTTCTTCAACCACGATGCGGTTGCCGTGGACCTCGACAATGCGGATGGGAGATTGGTTGGCTATATAGTCGCCGTGGGTGACGACATCAATTTTGCGGTCCCCGAAATAGGCCGTGCCGCTTGGCCGCAGGTCCGAATGGGCGATACCTTCCATGCCCAGCAGATCGCTCTCTTCTTCTGCTTCGGGGACTACTGAGCCGAGCGTCAGGCTATGGAACATCCGTGTCTGGGGAACGAAGCGTCCGGCGATGGCCACCAGTACAATGGCTCCGATAAAGGAGAGCATGACTTTCAGGAACGGGAGCGAAAAGGTTTCCGGCTCAAACGAGATCGGGCGCCACTTGCCCGGCATTCGTTCGCTCATGGCGCTGATGAAGGAGATAAAGATCAGCAGCAGTCCGCTAAAGCCGAGCAGGCCGAAGCCGGGCGTGATAAAGATTTCGATGGCCAGCAGCGTGACCCCCAGAATAAACAGCAGCACATCTTCCATGCCGGCCAGTCCGGCAATATGATGGCCGAAGAAAAAGAGCAACAGGCAGACGATCCCGGTAATACCGAAAATGCCGAAGCCGGGCGTCTTGAATTCCAGCCACAATCCGCCGAGACCAATGATCATCAGGATCGGCGCGATCCCCGCGATCAGGCGCGCGAGCCGTTCGGCCGCTGTGACCCGCAGGATCCGTTTTTCCGCGTTGGGAATACCGATAACCTCCAGCAGCGCATCAATATCTTTGACGGTGCCTTTAGAGAGCAGGGGACGTTGCTCTTCGCCTTCGCCGACGAGTTGCTCCGCCTCCTTGTTGGTCAGAGTCAGCAGACGTCCCTTTTCGCTGATGACCTTGCCGTTTACGCTGTATTCCATGTCGGCGCGCACCATGGCCTCGGCCAGCTTGGGGTCATGCCCGCCCTGTTCCGCGGCGGAACGAACCATGGCGGCGACGGCGGAGGTCATTTTTTCCTCCACCGCTTCCGGCATTTCCTGCACGCCGCCGACGGGCGACATCAGCATCGGCGTGGCCGCGCCAATGACGCTGCCGGGTGCCATGTAAATGTTTGGCGTGGCCAGCGCAATAATGGCGCCGGCGGAATAGGCGTCGTTTTCCACAAAGGTGTAGGTTGGAATATCGCTTTTGGTGATCA